>WRBL01000260.1 GCA_009784565.1 Streptosporangiales bacterium
GGCCTGGCCGGGTCCGCCCTGGCGACGATCGTGGCGGGCGCGGTCCTGCTGCCGGTCCTGCTGCACGGCTACTGGTGGCAGGGGGTCATCGTGGGCGCGGGCGCCCTGGTGGCGGCGGTGGTCGGGGACCTGGCCGAGTCGATGATCAAGCGGGACCTTGACATCAAGGACATGGGAACCCTGCTTCCGGGACACGGCGGCATCCTCGACCGGCTCGACTCGCTGCTGGTGTGCGCCCCGGTCGTCTGGCTCCTGCTGTCCCTCTTCCTGAAATAACCCCTCAAACCCTGAAATAACTTCTCAAACCGGTAATTCCGAACGACCGGAATGGCCGCGGGCCCGCCACCGGTGAGGTGGCGGGCCCGCGAGGCTACGGAAAACCGGTGTTACCGGTCCAGGACGACCCGTTCCCCTTCCGGTGCCCGGGAGACGCAGACCAGCATGTCGCCCGCCGCCCAGTCGTCGGGGGTGAGCCGCTGATCGCGGTGGTCCACCGTGCCGCTGAGCGTCCGCTGGACGCAGGTGCCGCAGAACCCTTGCTTGCAGGAGTACGGGGTGGCCGGGTCGTGGGCCCGGAGCACGTCGAGGACCGACTTGTCCGCCGGGACACCGAGCACCGTGCCGCTGCGGGACAGCTCAACCTCGAACGGGCGTCCGTTCTCGATGGGCGGGGCGGTGAACCGCTCGAAGTGGAAGGAACGGAGCCGGCCCGCGTCAATGGCCGCGTTGGCGGCGTCCCGGACCCCGGCCAGCAGCGGCGGCGGCCCGCACACGTAGACGGAGGCCCCGGCGGGCGCCGGGGAGAGCAGGGCTGAGGCGTCCGGGACGCCGGTCTGCTCGTCGGTCAGGACCGTCACCCGGAGGCCGGAGGCGGGGCCGGAGGCGCCCTCGGAGCCCCCGGGGCCCCCGGAGTCGCCTGCTCCGGGCAGAGCCTCGATTTCGCCGAGGAACGGCATGCTGGCCCGGTCGCGCCCGGTGTAGACGAGCCGCCAGTCCAGGCCCAGGCTGGCCGCCTTGCGGGCCATGGGCAGGATCGGCGTGATCCCGATGCCGCCCGCGATGAACAGCACCGCCGGCTCGGCGGCGAACGGGAACGCGTTGACCGGCGAGGCGACGCGCAGCACGGTGCCCTCGGCGATGCCGTCGTGGATCTCCGCCGATCCTCCTCCGCCGCCGGGAACGCGCCGCACCGAGATCCGGTAGGCGGACCGGTCCGCGGGATCGCCGTTCAGCGAGTAGTGGCGGATCGTGCCGGACGGGAGTTCGATCTGCACGTGGGCGCCGGGGTACCAGGCCGCCAGGGAGCCGCCGTCGGGAACCTCCAGGCGCAGGGTTACCACCCCGTCGGATTCGGTGGTCCGGGCGGCCACTGTCAGCTTGCGCCAGTGGGACCGGCCCGCCGGGGGCTGCCGGGGCGCGGTGTGGCCGCGGGCCACGCGGATCCTGCCCTTCGCGGCCACGTAGGCGTCGGCGGTCCGGGTCAGGGTGCGCAGGAACCGGTCCGGGCGAGGATGGCCGAACAGCGATTCGGGCGCCTCGTCCGGAGACGGCCAGACCGGGTCCGCTCCCGGGGGCATCATGGGTCCGGTCGCCATCAGTGCTCCGCCGCCCGGGCCGCGGGGGACGTAGCCAGGTACGCGACGGCCTTCCCCGTTGAGTAGTCCTGCGACGGGTGGTAGTCGCGCCTGAACCAGCGCAGCGCGCACTTTCCGAGCGGGCCGGGCGCTGGCAGCAGGCCGCGCTTGGCGGCCTCGAAGTAGGCGCTCCATGACATGGAGAAGTCATGGTTCTTGTCGGCGTTCGCGAAGTACTTGGCGCCCCGGGCCCACAGGAAGGTCAGGAGGGGAGCCACCATCAGCAGGGCCCGCGCGCGCCTCGCGTAGCCGGGGTCGAAGTGGGCCATCACGTCGAAGGCGACGGCGCGGTGCTCGACCTCTTCGGAACCGTGCCAGCGCAGCAGGTCCAGCATGCGCGGGTCGGGGCTGGCCGCGTCCAGGGCCGTGGCGTCCAGGACCCAGGCGCCCATCATCGCGGTGAAGTGCTCGATCGCGGCGATGATCGAGACCTGCTCGATGAGGAGTTCCCGCTGGGCGGCCTCCGTCATTCCGGGCCGGTGGCCCAGGATCCGGGCGAACAGCCACTGGACGTGACGGATGTAACGGGAGGTGTCCACCCCCGCGCTGGTGTAGTAGTCCAGCACGCCCTGGTGGGCGGAGGCGTGCATCGCCTCCTGGCCGATGAAGCCGATGACGTCCTCGCGGAGACGGTCATCCGTGATCAGGGGCAGGGCGTCCTTGAAGACCTTGACGAACCAGGTCTCGCCCTCGGGCAGCAGCAGGTGCAGCACGCTCAGGATGTGGCTGGCCACGGGTTCGTCGGGCATCCAGCGCAACGGGAGCCCGGCCCAGTCAAACTGCACATCGCGCGGCTGGAGCGCGACGGGGCCGGGTTCAGTCGCATCGGCCGTCGCGACCCCCGCGGCCGGATGTGTCTTATTGACCATGACTCAACAGTACGGTTTCGAGGCTTATGCACGTCAAGGGGTTGTGGCCGGATTTTTGCGAGCTCGTTAACTGTACGGTAACTTTCGGTCGGATATAACGGGCATAACGGGCACGATCAGCTCCAGTTACAGGACCCCGCCCGGTTTGTTCGTACGATGATGAGGTGACGACACAACCCCGGCGGCTCACCCCTGGGGACAGGCGTCGCCAGATCCTTGACACCGCCCGCCAGTTGCTTGACGTCAAGCATCTGGGCAAGATCACCGTTGAGGAGGCGGCCCGGCTTGCCGGGGTATCGCCGGGCCTGGTCTTCCACTACTTCGGAAGCCAGATCGGCTTCCGCCGCGCGCTCGCGGAGGAGGCGGCGCGGGAACTGCTGGCCCAGATGAAGCCGGATCCGGCGCTCAGCCACGTCGACCAGCTCCGCGGCGGCCTCGAGCGGTTTATCGAGTGGGTCGAGGAGCACCCGCGGCTGTACGTGGCGGTGGCCTCCAACGGCAACCCGGACGCGCGCGAGGTCCACGACACGATCCTGAATACGGTGTCCAGCTGGATAATCGGGATCGCGGCCGACATGGACGTCAACGTGACCTCCAGGATCGAACTGGCCGTCTCGGGCTGGATCGCCTTTACCGAGAAGGTCGCCCAGAACTGGCTCGCCGATCCCCGGCTCACCCGCGACGAGCTCGCCGACCTGTGTGAGAAGACTCTCTACCAGGGCCTCCAGGTCGTCCTCGACGACCCGAGGGAATGGCGGCGGGTCAAGGACGCTCTCGACGTCACGCCGGAGCCCTAGCCCGGTTCCCGCGGCCCGGTGACCCAGCTGCGACCGTCGGCGGCCAGATCCCGCACCAGCCGGGCCGAGCCGTGGTCCCGGGCGACCAGGCGGGACCGCTCGGTGACCGGGACGATCCACAGCCACCGGACCGGGTCCTCGCCCACGCGGAATCCCGAAAGGTCGCACGCGGCGGGCCCGCGCAGCCCCGACGGGTCATCGAGCAGCAGTACGCCCTCGTACCCGCCGCCGAGGGGGAACGTCCCGGGCTCGTCGTACCAGCGAACGGTGTGTCCCGGGCCGAACCAGGTGACCGCGCGCCACGGGTAGGCGGCCAGCCACAGGAACGTCAGGGCCGCCGCCCCCGGCGGCAGCGTGGTCGCCAGGGCCAGTTCGATCCGGGCGTACTCGCCCGGATCGTCGAGCACCTGCTCGACGCCGGGCATCCGCTGCGCGCTCATTCCCACCGTCGACAGCACGGTGTAGGGCCGGCCCGGCGCCGGCGGCCGTTCGGAGATCCCGAGGGCGGGACGCTGCCCGCGCGACCCGTCCCAGTAGTGGGCCCCGGGCCCGAGCCGGGCGCTCAGGTGGGACAGCAGCGCGGACTGGAACTGTCCCCAGCCTTCCGGTGACTCGCGCCACCGCCAGTATTCCGTCGCCCGCTCCACGCGCGGCCCGAGGCCCTCGGCCGCCTCGTCCAGGGACCACGCGAACGGCGTCTGCCCGATCACGTCCCGGCTGTAGCCGGGCATGCCCCGGCTGGAATCGGACCACCCCGGGACCACGGCCAGCGGCGTGCCCCGTTCCAGCAGCGCGACGCCATCGCCCTCCTCGAACCACAGCGCCTGCAGTCCTCCGGGGTCGAAAGGGAGCCGGCCGCGGGGGTGGCGGGTCCGGGCCGCGGGCATCAGGGGAGCCTGCCCGGCGTCGAGCCGGGCCTGATCGGCGCCGCGCGGGGCACGGACGTGATTGCCGAGCCAGGTCGCGGAAATGACCGACGTGGCGTCGCGCAGGTACGCCGCGGTCACCGTGCCATCGGACTCGACTGTCAGCCTCCGGCTTCCGTACGGGCTGACGCTGTCCAGCAGGGTCACGGTCCGCTGGGCTGACTCGGGGGGGCCAGACCGCATGATCGCCATATCATAAATATGCACGCACGGACAGGTAAAATTCAAAGGCCAATTCGTATCCCCTCAGGGGAACCGGGGCCCGTCCCCGGGTAAGCGCAGCTGAACGGAGCCGTATGACGCACCCTCCCCGCCATCTCGCCGACCTCTCGCTGGCGGAGCGCCGGGAGACTGTCGCCGGCCTGGGCCAGAAGCCGTTCCGGGCCGACCAGCTGTCCCGGCACTTCTTCGCCCGGTACACCGACCGCGCCGAGGAGATGACAGACCTGCCCGCCGCGCTGCGCTCGGAACTGGCCGGGGAGCTGCTGCCGTCCCTGCTGTCCGCGGACAAGGACCTGTCCTGCGACAACGGGGCGACGCGGAAGTGGCTGTGGCGGCTGTTCGACGGCGCGATGGTGGAAACCGTCCTGATGAAGTATCCCGACCGGGTCACGATGTGCGTGTCGTCCCAGGCCGGGTGCGGGATGGGCTGCCCGTTCTGCGCCACTGGTCAGGCCGGGCTGACCCGGAACCTGTCGACCGCGGAAATCGTGTCCCAGGTCGTGGCGGGGGAGAAGCTGCTGGCGGGGGAGGGGGGACGCGTCTCCAACATCGTCTTCATGGGCATGGGCGAGCCCCTGGCCAACTACAAGAACGTGGTGGCGGCGGTGCGGCGGCTGTCGGCGCCGGTGCCAGAGGGCCTGGGCATCTCGCAGCGGTCGCTGACGGTGTCGACGGTGGGCCTGGTCCCGGCGATCAGGAAGCTGACGGCTGAGGGGCTCACGGCCCGGCTCGCGCTGTCGCTGCACGCCCCGGACGACGAACTGCGGGACGAACTGGTGCCGGTGAACCAGCGGTGGAAGGTGGCCGAGGCCCTGGACGCCGCCTGGGAGTACGCGGAGGCCACCGGCCGCCGGGTATCGATCGAGTATGCCCTGATCCGGGACATCAACGACCAGCCGTGGCGGGCGGACCTGCTCGGCTCGCTGCTGGCCGGGCGGCTGGCGCACGTGAACCTGATTCCGCTGAACCCGACACCCGGCTCGAAGTGGACCGCGTCCCGTCCGGGCGTCACCGACGAGTTCGTGGAGCGGATCGCCGCCCACGGCGTGGCGGTGACGGTCCGGGACACGCGCGGCCAGGAGATCGACGGGGCCTGCGGCCAGCTGGCGGCGACCGTCACCGGCCGCAGCGTCGGTCCCGCCTCCCGCCGGGGAGCCCGCAAGAACCTGCCGATCGCCTGATTGGTCACATTTGCCTTGTCCGGACCATTCACTCCGCCGGGCCAGGCAGAATACCGGGGTGAAAATGCAGCGGCTGAAGTGGCGGATCGTCACCGCGCGGAGGCGGTTTGTCTCCCGCGTGGTCCAGGGGGCGTGGCGCGCGATCCAGACCGCCGGACAGGTGAGTCCCGGGACCGTCGAGGCGGACAAGTTCCGCGAGTTCGGCTTCGGGTCGGTCATGACGTTCCCGCAGGGGTCGGTCTTCAACCAGAAGTGGATCGCGATCGGTGAGGACACGCTGATCGCCGAGCAGGTCACCATGTCCGCGGGGCTCGGGCCCGGGCACCAGCTGGGGCCGGACACCGTCCTGCGCATCGGCGACCGCTGCGTGATCGGCCGGGGCAGCCACATCGTGGCCCACGAGAACATCGACATCGCCGACGACGTCTGGACCGGTCCCTACGTCTACATCACCGACCAGAATCACGGCTACGCCGACACGGAGACGCCGATCGGACGCCAGATCCCGGTCAACCGGCCCGTCTCGATTGGCGCCGGATCCTGGCTGGGCGCGGGCTCCATCGTCCTGCCCGGCGCGAGGATCGGCCGCAACGTCGTCGTCGCCGGCGGCTCCGTCGTCCGGGGCGAGATCCCCGACCACTGCGTCGTCGCCGGCGTCCCCGCCAAGATCATCCGCCAGCACACCGAGGCCGGCTGGGGCCCCGCCGTCACCGCGGTCTAGCGACACCGACCTCACCATCGCCGAGCCCCCACAGCGGCAGCAACGGGACCTTCGCGGGCGCTATAGCAGCACCTTCGGTCCCGTCGCGGCCGCGGGTGAGGGAGTGTCGCGGCCCCGGGTGGGTGGGGGAGTTACGCTTCGTCTTCGGTGGCGCCGAGGGCGTCGAGCATGTCGCGGAGGCGGCTCACGCCCTGTTCCAGCTGGGTGACGCTGTCGCCCAGGGCGTTGTCGGTCTTCACCACCGGGAGAGCGGCCAGGCCCGTGGTGGTGACCTCGACCGCAGAGATCCGCCGGGCCAGCTCCAGGAGCACGCCCTCGCCGCCCTCGGACGAGCTCTCGGCGTGCTGGCGCAGCAGCTCAGCCTGCTCTCGCAGCTGGCGGTTCTTCATGTAGAGATCCACGAAGACCGCGACCTTGGCCCGCAGCACCCACGGGTCGAAGGGCTTGGCGATGTAGTCCACCGCGCCCGCCGCGTAGCCGCGGAACGCGTGGTCAGGCTCCGCTCCCGCGGCCGTCAGGAAGATGATCGGGACGTCATGCGTCTTGGCCCGCCGCTTGATGTGGGCGGCGGTCTCGAAGCCGTCCATCCCGGGCATCACCACATCCAGCAGGATGACAGCGAATTCCTCGGTGAGCAGAGCCTTGAGCGCGGCTTCGCCGGACCGGACGGGAACCAGCTGCTGATTCAGCGATGACAAGATCGCTTCTAGCGCTATGAGGTTCTCCGCCCGGTCGTCGACGAGCAGGATCCTTGCCTTTTGCGGCACTTTCAGCCGTTCCCCTCAGCGCGGCGGCGGCGTTCCAGCCAACTCCGCATCAGACTGATCAGGTGAGCGATGTCCACGGGCTTGGTGACGTACTCCGACGCCCCGGCCGCTATTGACTTCGCCCGGTCTCCCTTCATCGCCTTCGCCGTGACGGTGATGATCGGGAGGTCGGCGAACTCCGGGCGCTGCCTGATCGCCGCCGTCGTCGCATACCCGTCCAGCTCCGGCATCATGACATCCATGAGCACCAGCGCGACGTCGTCTTCGCGATCAAGGATCTCCATTCCCTGCCGACCGTTCTCCGCGTACCGTACCTGAGCCCCGTACCGCTCGAACACGCTGGTGAGCGCGAACACGTTCCGCACGTCATCGTCGACGATGAGAATTTTCGCGCCGTTCAGCGGGTCGTCTTCCGGGGCTACGGCATCAGTATCCGGCATCTCGGAGATGTCGGGAAGACCGGAAGTGCTGACGATCCGGGTCTCTCCGTCGCCGCCGTTCTCCGTGGCGGATTCCAGCTCGTCCGTGGACGCGCCGGACACCGCCTTGCCCGCGGCGGAACCCCGCCGGCTGATGATCCGGCGCTTGGCTCCCTCGGCGGCCCGCTTGGCGGCGGTACGCGCGCCGGCCAGGGTGTCGTCGTCGTCCAGCCCGCCGAGGACCAGGCCCTCGCCGCCGATGACCCGGTCGCCGGAACCGTTCGCGAGAGCCCTCGGAGCGTCCTCCGGAGAGGGGACAGGAGGAAGCGCGGGGGAGTCGCCATTATCCGTTCGGGATAGTCCCGGGTCTTCATCCCAGCCGCCCGACAGCGGGTTCGGCCCTCCGTCCGCCTCCTGCCGGTCGGGCAGGAAGAACGTGAACGTGGATCCCTGCCCGAGGCGGGATGTGGCGTGGATCTCGCCGCCGAGCAGGCGGGCGATGTCCCGGGAGATCGACAGCCCGAGCCCGGTGCCGCCGTACCCGCGCGAGGCCGTGCCGTCGGCCTGCTGGAAGGCTCCGAAGATCAGCTCCAGCTTGTCCTCGGCGATGCCGATCCCGGTGTCCTTGACCGCGAACGCCAGCACCGACTTCTCGTCCCGCAGCGGGCCGGTGAACCGGGTGTCCGTCCCGGCCTGCGACACCCGCAGGGTCACGCCGCCGGTGTGGGTGAACTTCACCGCGTTGGACAGCAGGTTCCGCAGGATCTGCTGGAGCCGCTGCTCGTCGGAGTAGACGAACGTCGGCACGCCGGACGCCACCTCGACCTGGAACGCCAGGCCCTTCTGCGCGGCCATCGGGCGGAACGTCGCGTCCACGTACTCCAGCAGGCCGTCCAGCGAGATCGCCGCCGGGTGCACCTCCATCTTCCCGGCCTCGACCTTGGACAGGTCCAGGATGTCGTTGAGGAGCTGCAGCAGGTCCGACCCGGCCTCGTGGATGGTCCGGGCGAACTCGACCTGCTTGAGGGTGAGGTTGCCGTCCGGGTTCTCCGACAGGAGCTTGGCCAGCACCAGCAGGCTGTTCAGCGGCGTGCGCAGCTCGTGCGACATGTTGGCCAGGAATTCCGACTTGTACTGCGTCGACAGGGCCAGCTGCTGGGCGCGCTCTTCCAGGGTGCGCCGGGCCTGGTCGATCTGGAAGTTCTGGACCTCGATCGCGCGGTTCTGCTTGGCCAGCAGGGCCGCTTTCTCTTCCAGCTCGGCGTTGGAGCGCCGGAGTTCGCCCTGCTGCCGCTGAAGCTCGTCCGAGCGCTCCTGGAGCTGGGTGGCCAGCCGCTGGGACTCGGCCAGCAGAACCTCGGTCCGGGAGTTCGCCATGATCGCGTTGATCGTGACGCCCACCGTCGGGACGAACCGGTCGAAGAACGTGAGGTGCAGGTCACTGAACTTGTGCAGTGACGCCAGTTCCAGGACGCCGAGTACCTGGTCCTCGAAGAGGATCGGCAGCACGACCACGCTGGTCGGCGAGGCCTCGCCCAGGCCCGAGCCCACCGTGACGTAGCCGGGGGGCGCGTTCTCGATGATGATCCGGCCCTTGTCCAGCGCCGCCTGGCCGGTCAGGCCCTCGCCGATGGTGAAGCTGGTGAGCCCGCTGCGGTGGAAGCCGTA
>WRBL01000261.1 GCA_009784565.1 Streptosporangiales bacterium
CGACGACCCGAGGAACGCGTTCGTCCTCACCGACGTGCTCCAGATGCACGGCATCACGGTCATCCAGGCGTCCGACGGGGGCAAGGCCCTCACCGAACTGCTGGCCGGCGGCATCGACCTTGTCCTGATGGACGTGATGATGCCGCAGATGGACGGCTACGCCACGACCCGGGCCATCCGCCAGATGCCCCAGTTCACCGACCTCCCCGTGATCACCGTCACCGCCCGGGCCATGCAGGGCGACCGGGAGAAGAGCATCGACGCCGGCGCCACCGACTACATCACCAAGCCGATCGACATCGACGAGCTTCTGGACTGCATGTCCCGGTGGCTCGCCCCGGCCCACGCCCACTCGTAGATCGCGCACAATAGGAGGCGTGACTCGCGAACCGTTCGACGTGCTGACCGGGCTGCTGCGGGCGGGCGGCGCGGCCGTGCTGAGCGGGGCCGGGCTGTCGACCGAGTCCGGGATCCCGGACTACCGGGGACCGAGCGGCCAGCGGCGGCGCGGGCAGCCGATGACATACCAGACGTTCACCGGCGGCGCCCCGGCCCGGCAGCGGTACTGGGCCCGGAGCCACCTGGGCTGGCGCCACGTCACCGGCGCCGCCCCGAACGCCGGGCACCAGGCGGTCGCCGCGCTGGAGAAGCAGGGGCTCCTCAGCGCGGTCATCACGCAGAACGTGGACGGGCTGCACCAGGCCGCCGGGGCGGAGAACGTCACCGAACTCCACGGCAGCCTGCACCGGGTCACCTGCCTGTCCTGCTGGGAGCGGACTCCCCGCGAGCGGCTCCACGAGCGGCTGGCCGCGGCCAACCCGGGCTGGGACGACGCCCTGAGCGTCGCCGTCAACCCGGACGGCGACTCCGACCTGGAGGAGACCGCCGGGTTCACCGTCGTGGACTGCGAGTCCTGCGGCGGGACCCTCAAGCCTGACGTCGTGTTCTTCGGGGAGAACGTTCCCCGGCCCCGGTCCGAGCACTGCTTTGGGCTGGTGTCGGAAGCGAGGTCCCTGATCGTCCTCGGATCGTCCCTGGCCGTCATGTCCGGGCTGCGCTACGTCCGGCACGCCGCCAAGCGCGGCATCCCCGTCGTCATCGTCAACCAGGGCGATACCCGCGGCGACGACCTGGCCGCCGCCAAACTCGAGGCGCCCCTCGGCTCCACGCTGACCGGGGCGGTTAACGCCATAGCGTCCTGATCTGCGCCGTCACCGCGAACGGGTCGTCGCCGCGCTGGACGGCCAGGATCCCGGCGCCCTCCGGCGACCCGGCGTACAGCATCTCCCCCGGGCTGACCCGTTCGTGCCACGCGGCGGCGAACCCCGCCGCCCGGCGCCGGTTCACCCCCAGTACCGACGGGACGCCGTGGTACACGACGGTCGCCTCCACCGGTCTCCCCCAGGCCCGCCGCCAGGCCAGGCGGCGGGCTTCCCGTGGCGACGCCGGAGCGGGCAGGAACAGCCGGGGCACCAGGTAGCGCGGCTGGGCCAGGGGCGAGAGCACTTCCTCCAGCGCCGCGGCGAACACGGCCGACTGCCCGGAGGGGACGTCCCCCAGACGGGCCCGGTACCCGCCGTCCGGCTGGGGTTCCAGCAGCACCGTCTCGGCGCCCCGGTCCGCCAGCCCGGCGGCCCGCAGCCCGTCGGCCACCGCCATCGCCATGCCCTCGAGGCTGCCCGACGGCCGGGCCTGATCCGCCTTCATCAGGCGCCGGTACCGGCGCCAGCGCCGCAGCGGGCCGCCCCCGGTGCCGTCGGTGACCTCAGGGCCCGCGCCCGGCGGCGGCGCGACCTGGGGGAGGTACTCCCGCGCCAGCCCGAGCGACCGGCCGGCCCGCACCGTCACCGTCGCCACCGGTTCGTCCGCGTAGGGCTCCCCGATGTTCCACAGCTCGCGCGCCGCGGGCCGGGCTCCCGCCCGGATCAGCATGCCCGCGTTGAGAGACGCCGCCGCCTCGGCGTCCGGGGGCCGGAACGGCGACAGGCCCGGGTCCACGTGCGCGACCCCGGAGATGATGTCCCCCGTCGCCGACAGGGCGAAGTAGCGGTCGTGCTTGCGGACGAAACGCCCGTAGTCCGCGTCCCCCTTGGGGTGCCCGTGGGCCAGGCAGATCACGGCCCAGTTGTCGGCGACCTTCTCCGGCCAGCCCGCGTCCAGCCGCAGCGCCCGGCCCCGGGCCTGCACGACCGAGGTCGGCGTGGTCGCGGCGGTCAGGTCGACCACCACGTTGACGGCCGGGGCGTCCCACCCTTCCCCCAGCAGCGCCCGGGTCCCGACCAGGCAGCGGGTCTCGCCGTCGGCGAAGAACTTCGTGACCAGCGGCACGTACCGGCGCGGCGTCCAGCCGGGGCCGCCCCCGACCTCGGCCACGCCGTCGGACAGCGGGCTGATCTCGGCGCCGGGCCCGAGGCGGCCGAGGAGGCGGCGCGCCGTCTCCGTCCCGCAGGCCACCTTCTGCCCCGTCAGGAGAACGGGGTCGAGGGCGGCGGTCGCCGGGTCTTCCAGCAGCGTCCGCAGCGCCAGCACGGCCCCGCCGGATCCGGTGTCCAGCACGCCCTCCAGGTCCGCGGGAACGGTCGCCCCGGCCTCGGCGAAGTCGGTAAGCACCAGGGCCCGCAGGCGGCTGCCCAGTTCGGACGCCTCGGCCTTGAGGATGTCCGCGGCGGCGATGGCCTTGCCGGTCGACCGGGCCAGAACCCGGTCGACCGGGGACTCGGCCGCGCGGGGGCCGGTGCGGGTCAGCCGGTAGCCGATGGACGGCAGCGCCTTCCGGATCGCCTCGTAGGCGGCCTGGTCGCGGGGGTCGCCGCTGGGGGCCAGGCAGCGGCGCGCGTAGTCCCCGATCAGCTCCACCCAGTCCCCGGCGTCGGGCGGGCGGCGGTGCTGTTCCCGCAGGCGCGCCCCCTCGGGCAGCGGGAGCAGACCGTCGAAATGCAGCCGCAGCGCGGCCGCGGCCAGTTCCGGCTCATCCCGTTCGAACCGTTCCCACGACACCTGGGCGCCGTCGTCCGTCCCGGCGCCCGTGCGCCGTTCCACGGCCCGCCGCCGGGTCCATTCCGGAAAGGAGGTGGCCGCGAACCCCGGGGCGAACAGCCCGGCCCTGAGCTCGGCGAACCGGAGCGCCTGCCCGTCGATGTAGTCGGCCTCGGCCGGGGTGGGCGTCGTGAAGTAGGCCAGTTCCTGGTAGGGGGCCAGGTGGCCGTCGCGGACCAGGGCCGGGGCGGATACCTCCAGGTCGACGGAGCCGAACAGCTCGTCGTGCAGGGCCTTCTGGTCGGCGGTCATCATGTGGGGCGGCGTCGCGGTCAGCCCGATGACGAACGGATCTTCCAGGTCCCCGATGATCTCCTTGAGCATCCGCCCCCACGTCTCCAGGAGGTGGTGGCATTCATCGAGAACCAGGGATCCGTTCGGCGGAAGGGTCTGGAGAATCTGCTCTTTGCCGGACGCCCAGACCGCCTGGTAGGTGAGGATCGTCAGGGGGACGGGCAGGTCGCGGCTGGCGGCCTCCCACTGCGCCTGGATCGCGGTGTTGGGGCACAGGACGAGGGCGGGCCGGCCGAGCCGGCGGGCCGCCTCCAGCCCGATGCGCGTCTTGCCGCCGCCGGGAGGAACCACGATATAGACGGACTGAGCGGAATTGGCGCGGGCCTTCTCGAACGCGTCGAGCGCACGGCGCTGGTGCGGCCACAGAGGGGCGGGCGACGTCACCGGCCGATTGTAGCGCCTTTCGCATTTGCTACTTTTGCTGGTTAAAGCCCGTTTATCCCGGCTTGGCAGGGACAGCCACCATCTGTGGTAACCGGCCGGGAAGAATACTTTGTTACACCGGCGCGGATACCTAGGCAAAGCGCTTACGGACGGCCGCGTCCTGGCACATCATGGGAAGGTGCCCGGCACTTCACCCTCCGACGCGACGGCACCTGACCTGTCCGCCGCCGTGCGCGCGGCGCAGGCGGGTGACGAGGACTCGTTCCGGCTCCTGTACCGGGCCGTCCAGCCTGGCCTCATCCGGTACCTGTGGGCGCACGCGGGGGCCGACGCCGAGGACATCGCCGCCGAGACCTGGCTCCATGTCGCCCGGGACCTGCACCGGTTCTCCGGCGACGAGGCCGGATTCCGCGGCTGGGTCACCACGATCGCCCGCCACCGCTTCCTGGACCACGTCCGCAAGCAGGCCCGCCGGCCGCACAAAGACGAGCCCGAGGAACTGCTTCTGGCGCTGCCCGCGCCCGACGACACCGAAGAGGCGGTCCTGGAATCGCTCGCCACGGCGGAAGCCCTCGAGCTGATCTCCGGGCTGCCGGCCACCCAGGCGGAGGCGGTGCTGCTCACCGTCGTCATGGAACTGGATTCCAAAACCGCCGGAAAGGTCATGAGAAAGCGTTCTGGCACCGTGCGGGTCGCCGCCCACCGCGGGCTCCGGCGACTGGCCGGACACATGGACGGCCGGAAAATCCCGGATCAGGAACAGACCGGTGTAACAGAAATCCCCGGCGCCGCGGTTACGGGCACGAGATGAGCATCACCCGGCATTCCCGCCCGACGCGCCCCGGCCCCGGCCCGGACGACGCGCTGGCACGCCTGCTCGCCGACGCGGCACCGCGCCACGACTACGCCCGCGAACTCCCCCGTGAAGCGGACGCGGTCGCCGCCTTTCACCAGGCGCGGCGGGCCCCCGCCGCCGCGTCGCGCCGACGGAGGATCCGTGCCGGGAAGCTCCTCACCCTCAAAGCGGTGATCGCCGTGGTCGGACTGTCCGGCGGAGGCGTCGCCTTCGCCGCCGTGACCGGGCACCTTCCGGTCCATCCCGGTTCCCGCCCCGCCGCACCGGCCTCCGCCGCGCCGTCTATTTCCCCGGGCGCGGCGGGGGCGAGGGTTCACCATCCGGCGGGACGTCCGTCGCCGTCACCGCGGCCTTCCGGGCCCGGCCCGGCGACCGCCCGCCCGGGCACCCGGCCCGCCGTTCCCGCGTCCGGCCAGAGCGCCGTCCCCGCGGGCGGCACACCGGCCGTGGTCCCGTCCGCGGCGCCCTCCGCGGCCGTTCCGGGCGCGGGCCTGGGCGCGAGCGCGGGGCCCGTCAGCGGCTCCGCGGGCACGCCGACCGTGCTGCCGGTCAGCCCGCCCCTCAGCCCGGTGGGCAAGCCGCTGCGCCCGGCGGGAGGGCCCCTGAACCCGAGAGGAAAACCGTCGCTGCCCGTCAAGCTTCCCTGACCTGAAGACCAGCCCGGCCCCTTCCCCCGAGGGGATCCCGGGCTGAGGGCCCGGACCCCCGTCCCCTGTGGGTCTCCGGGCCTAGCGGCGGGGCCGCGTGCCACCGCGGCCCCGCCGCCCTACTTCCTCATTCCGGACCGCGGGTTACCCTTTCCAGCGTGAAGAACAAGCCGCCGTACGCGATCGAGTCGGTGGACAACGCGCTGCGGCTGCTGCAAACCCTGCGCGACTCCGGCCAGGTCCGGGTCTCCGACGCCGCCGCCGAGCTGGGCATCGCCCGCTCCACCGCGCACCGGCTGCTGTCCATGCTGGTCTACCGGGACTTCGCCGTCCGCACGGACGACCACGCGTACCTGCCGGGCCCGGCCCTGTCGGCGCCGCCGCTGGCGGGCGAGCCGGCCCAGCGCCTGCGGCAGCTGGCGACCCCGCACATGGAGGCCCTGCGGGACCGGGTCTCCGAGACGGTGAACCTCACGGTGCGGCTGGGCACGCAGACCCGGTTCCTGCACACGGTCGAGTGCGACCAGCTCCTGCGGGTCGGCGACCGGACCGGCACGATCCTGCCCGCCTGGCACACCTCCGGCGGCAAGGCCCTGCTGGCCGATCTGCCGGACACGAGGCTGACCGAGGTGCTGCGGGCCGCCTCCGGACGGCCGGCGGGCAAGCCGGCGCCCGGACGGCTCACCGAAGCCGCCCGGCGGGCCCTGGTCCCGGAACTGCGCCTGATCCGCGAGCGCGGTTACGCGGAGAACATCGAGGAATCCGAGTCGGGAGTCTGCGCGGTCGGCATGTGCCTCCGCGACGCCGCGGGCGACGCGGTCGCGGCGCTGTCCGTCTCCGCTCCGTCCGTGCGCTACGGCCCCGAGCGGGCCAGGGTCTTCATCCGGGAACTGCGAACGGCTCTCGACGCCATTTCGCTCTGAACGATCATCTCCGTCCAGGAGTTACCCCGTATCCGACACCGTTGCGGCGCGAGCGATATTCTCCGAAATATGCAGTATCGCCCCGCACAATTCGACAATCCTGACCTTAAGGGCATCTTTCCCCGAAACTCGCCGGTCCGGGCACTCGCAGGCGGAGTCATCCTCATCCTGGCGGGGATGATAGTCGCGCTCTTCGTACTGGCATCGCGATCGGCGGTCGCCCGGTCCAGCTATACGCAGGCCAACGGAGTGCGGGACCGCGCGACGGTAAGCGAAGCGCGCAACCAGGGGTGCGAGCACAAGCGCGCACAGGACCCCTGCGCTCCCTCCGCCACCGTCTGGGTCCGCCTGGACGAGCCCGTCGCCGGGACCACCGACTCCGTCGTAAGCGTGCCGCACACCGTCCCGTTCTCGGCCGGCCAGTCGATCCCCGTGCTCGTCGATCCGAAGGATCCGGGCTACGCCGAACTGCCCGGCCAGCCCTCCGCCCCGAGTGGCGGGAACAGCACGCAGATCGGGGAGGCGGCCGCCGTCATCCTGCTCGTCCTCGGCTGCGGCGGCATCATCCAGCGTGCGTGGTCACGGTGGCGGAAGGGCGTGTGGACACCCATGTGGCCCCTCCGGTAGACGACGGGCGTTCCGGCATAAATCACATTCACATGCTTCCATCTGTCTCCGCCATTTCCGCCTGAGCGATAACCTCTCCCGCATTGCGCATCTCCGGCAGACGGGGATGATCTTCACGGAGGAATGCCGGTCACGGCGACAGCGACGGGGACTGCTGGCTCATGATGACGGATACCCGCCCGCGACGCGGGTCCTGGACGCTCGTGGTCCTGTGCGGTATCGCGATCTTCTTCCTGATATCGCTGGCTAACGGGACGCTGTTCGTCGGCACCGGAGGCAGCCTCGCCAGCACCATGGTCCGCGGGCAGAACATCTTCGATGCACTGCCCTGGTTCGCCGGGGCGGGCGTCTGCTTTCTCATCGCCGTGCATTTCGAGCACCGGGCCCGTGCTTCTGTTCTGCCCGGCCGGGTCACCTCCGGCCTGGAACGGGTCCGTGCGCCGGGCACGACGCTCGCTGGCGGGATCATCATTCTCCTTTCGGGCATCGGATTCGTCTCCCCCGCTCTTCACCTGCAGGCGGAGGCCAACCGCTCAAGCGCCACGCAGGCTCACGGGGTCTTGAAGGACTCGCGAGTGGACAACGTGAATGCCGAAGGCGGGTGCCTCAGCCGCACCTGCGTGTACCGCACGCTGGTCACCGTAGCCCTGAGCCGGCCCGTCGCCGGGCACTCCAGCACCATCGTGAACGTGCCGTACTCCGTTCCCTACGGACCATACGAGCAGGGGAAGTCCATCACCGTGCAGGTCAACCCGGCGGACCCGGGATACGCCGAGCTTCCGGGCGCCCCCTACGCGACCAGCGGCGAAGCGGTGAGCCTGGATGCGATCACCGTTATCGCGCTCGCTCTCGGCGTGACCGGAATCGTGCGCGGACTGCGGATGCGGGTCTCCAAGCCCGTCGTCGCCTGAGGCCGTCAGGAGGACACAGTGACCACCCGCACGAGATATCCCTGGCCACCGCTCGGCGGCGGTCCCGGCGAGACGGAGCCAACTGAGGGCTGGGTTCTCCTGGCCCTGATCCTGACGGGAATCGCCGCCTTCACGGCGCGCGCCGGCGTCGGCTTCGTCCACAACGGCTCCTCCTCCGCGTACGGGGTAACGAACGTCGTCCACTCGTTCATCTGGCTGGCGCTGGCGATCGCCTGCTTCCATGTCGCCCGGCGTCCCGAGAAGGGAATGTCCTCCAGCCTCTTCGGCGGCATCGTCCTGGCCCTCGCCGGTGTCGTGGTCGCCGTCTCGGCCGTTGGCGCGTGCGCCAACGCATCCAGGTCCAGCGACACCCAGACCAGCGGCGTTCTGGAAACCGTGAAAGCCCCCAGTACGGGCAACTACATCCGCTGCTCCGACTGCTCCAACCTGTTCACCACCGCCCTGCGCCGGCCCGTCGCGGGCCATGCCGCCACATCCGTGTACGTGCCGGATCTCGTGCCGTATGCCGCCGGCCAGCCCGTCTCCGTGCGCGTTGACCCCAGGGAACCGGACTACGCCGAACTCGCGGGCAGACCCTTCGCGACTGACGCCGAGGCGGCGGGCACCGCCGCGTTCGCCTGCATCGCGCTCGGGCTGGGCCTGACCGGGATCGTCCGCGGTACGCGACTGCTGATCCGGAAACGGTTCCCGCGAGCCGCGCCGCTCGAAGAGAACCTCGCGGACGGCGCCGCCGACCACGAGTCTCCCTGGAAGGCGTGGGCACCGGTGGCCTGGTGGGGAGTCGCGGCGCTCTTCCTGGTCTCAATGGCCGACAGCACTCTGTTCGCCGGAATCGGACACAGTTTTTCCAGTGCCATGCTCCGCGGGCAGAACGTCTTCATGACCTGCGTCTGGCTGGCCGGATCGGGCGTCTGCTTCCTCCTCGCCGTCCACTACGAACAGCGAGCCCGCCGTCTCCAGGCGAGTCCGGTCCGCGGCAGTGCTCCGTCCTGTCGCTCGCCGGTCTCGACGCTGGCCGGCGGCACCGTTCTTCTCCTGCTCGGCGTCGGGTTCGCCTTCACCGCGTTCTCCGCGCAGACGCAGGCGGCACGGTCCAGTTACACGCAGGCCCACGGGGTCCTGGAAGGGGTGAGGGTCACCAGCGTGACCAGCGACGGCGACTGCTTCGGCCACGCTTGCGCCTACCACACCTCCGCGGCCGCCACGCTGAGCCAGCCGGTGAGAGGCCGCACCCGCACCATCGTGAACCTGCCGGAAGGTCCGAGCACGGACGACACCGTGACCGAGGCGAGGAAGTACCCGGGCAGGCTCGTCATCCAGGCGCTCGTCGACCCGCAAGACCCGGGCTACGCCGAACTCCAGAACACCCCTTACGCCAGCGGCGCCGGCGCGACAAGCATGGACGTGATCGCCACCCTCGCGCTCATCCTCGGCGGGACGGGGATTGTGCGCGGATCACGTTACTTCAGGAAGTCCAGGAGGGCGGCGGTCGTCTCGTCGGGAG
>WRBL01000262.1 GCA_009784565.1 Streptosporangiales bacterium
CCCGGCCACGACATTTCTGCCACCAGGTAGCGCCCCGGCCCCCGCCCCGCCCGGCCCCCGCCCCGCTTCTGCCCCCTGCCACGGCTTAAGGCGCGAGTTGGTGTCGATATAGCCGGTTTATGGCGCTTTCCGGAGCCATCTCGCGCCCCATGCGGTTGGACTGGCTCGAGCAGGGCGGCCAAGTTGCTGGACTGGGCGACTACCCGGAGCGGTCCGGACGTGCCGGAGCCGGGCGAGACGATGACTGGCCCAGATGGAAGGGGCGGCCGAATGTGAGGTGACGAAAGACGTCTCGCAGGTGAAACTGGCGGAAGCTATCGTCAACAGTGTCCAGGCAGCCGCGAAGGACGCGGAGGAGAGTCGGCTGATCATCACGGAGGCGGTGGAGACATGGAAGGCCCGGGCTGGCGCAAGTCCAGTTACAGCGGTTCCAACCAGGGAAACTGTGTCGAACTAGGTCAGGTAAGCAGTGCGGTCCTGGTGCGGGACACCGCTGATCGCGACGGAGTCACGATGATCATCGATCCCGTCGCGTGGCGTTTCTTCATGGGCAAGATATGCGGCTACGGTGGCTGACGATCTTCCTCGACTTCCCGCCCGGTGATTTCGAGCGGGGCGTGGCGTTCTGGCAGCAGGTGACCGGCAGCGGGCTGTCGGAGCGGCGCGGGCCGGACGGGGAGTTCGCCACCCTGCTGCCGCCCGACGGTGATCCGTACCTGCGGGTGCAGCGGGTCCAGGACGGGCCCGGCGGGTGCCATCTGGACCTGCACGTGGACCAGCCTCTCGATGACGCGGCCGCCGAGGCGGTCGCGCTGGGCGGGACGGTCCGCTACCGCGAGGCGGGCGAGGTGATCATCGTCGAGAGTCCGGGCGGCTTCGCGTTCTGCTTCGTCTCCTGGAACGGGGAGAAGAGGGTCCCGGGCCCGGTCGCCGCCAGCCGGGTGAGCCAGTTCTGCCTGGACATCCCGCCGGACGGGTTCGACCGCGAACGCGGCTTCTGGGCGAAGCTGCTCGGCGAGCCGTCCGGGATGCCGGCCGGGCTGATCTTCCAGCGGCGGGACCAGCCGGCCCCCGGCGACCGGGTCACCGGGCATGTCGACATCGGCTGCGGTGACCAGCCGGGGACCGTCGCCCGGCACGAGGCGGCCGGGGCCCGGGTCCGGGAGAAGCACTCCACCTGGACCGTGATGGCCGACCCCGTGAAGCGCCCGTACTGCCTGTGCCGGGCCGGGGTGTGCGCCTGCGCTTAGGCCGGGCCCAGGACCCGGGACAGGGTCCGCTGGCCGATGGCCAGCATGTCCGGGCTGTCGTCGGAGAACGCGAGGAAGACCAGGCCGAGGCGGAGGGCCCAGCCGTGGGCGCGGGCTCGCAGGGCGTCGTTGTCGGTGCCGTAGGCCTTCCAGAACGCGTCGTGGTGTTCCGGGGGCAGCACCGCCCAGGCCACCGACAGGTCGGTCGCGGGGTCCCCGGCGGTCATGTCACCCCAGTCGATGACGCCGCTGATCTTCCCCTCGTGGGCGAGGATGTTCGCCGGGTGCAGGTCGCCGTGGAGCCACACGGACGGCCCGTCGTACAGGGGTGCCGCCGTGGCCGAAGCCCAGGCCCGAAGGGCGGCGTCAGTGTCGACCTGGCCGGAGGCGGACGTCAGGTTCGACCGGAACGAGTCTTCCCGGTTCCCCACCCAGCAGCCCCGGAACGGGTTGAGCGGCGCGTCCTTCGGGGCGGGCACGTGCAGCGCCCGCAGGAACTCGCCCAGCGCGACCGCCGCCGCGTCCCAGTCGAGGTCGCCGCCCGCCGACACGGGCTCGCCCGGGAGGTACGGCGTGAGCGACCAGTGCCACCGGTACATGAGGTTGGGGGCGCCGACCCGTTCGGCGTAGGGGACGGGCAGGGGGAGCGCGGGCGCGAGTTCGGGCAGCCAGCGCTGCTCGTTCACGATGGTCTCGGCGCCCAGGGCCCGGCGCGGGAGCCGGGCGACGAGGCGGTCGCCGACTCGGTACAGCGTGTTGTCCCAGCCGCTGGCCAGGAACGTGACCGGCAGGCCGGCCAGGTCCGGGTGCTGGCTGGAGAGCAGGTGCCGGACGAGACCGGCGGTGACGCCGACCTCAGCCTTGGGCATCACGTTCGCCATGCTTCCTCAGCGTACCGGCGCGGATCGCACGTACGCCGGGCGTCAGCCGTACTTACGCAGGATCGAGATCGGCATCGGACTTGAGGCGAGCCGAGTCCCCGGGACGGGCGAGGACAGCCGCGGCCAGGTGGCGGAGCGGCCACTGGCCCGAGGCCCAGGCCAGGGCGGCGGCCAGGGACTCCGGGGTGGTGGCGTGGACTTCGCCCGCCGTGCAGCGCCAGGGGACGGACACGCCGTCGACCAGGAGCTTGTCGTGCTCCACGTACTCCTCCGGCGCGTCGGGCAGCAACGCGCCCACCGCCGCGGGAACCGGGCGAGGCTGGCCGGCGGATTCCACGGTTCCGGGGATTTCCTCGGACGCGAGAGGAACGTCGAGGAGGTCGGCCAGGCGGAACGCCAGGTCGTGCGGGGCCAGGATCAGGGGGCGGGAGGAGGCCAGGGGCCACAGGTCGGGGGTGTCGAGGACCAGGACCTCGTCGGCGTCGGCCACGACGACCTCCGCGCCGCGGATCGCGCGGACCCGGTCCGGGGGAGTGATCGTGTCCGGAGTCAGGACATCGGCCGCGGCGAGGGCCGTCCAGAGCGAGCGCAGCTGTGACCGGGACACCGGGCGGGCGGCGTCGGCCAGGCGGGCGAGCAGGTCATCCGCGCCGCCCGGCTCGGACAGGACCTCGTCCAGGGATGTCCGGACGCCGAGGGCGCGGGCGATCTCGGGGTCGCCGAGCAGCGGCGCGAGAGAGGAAGAGACCTCGTCGTACAGGCCTTCCAGGAGCGGGTCGCAGTCCGGGGCGCGCAGGCCGCCGACCCGCTGGCCGTTCACGGTCAGGTTCCGCCGCAGCCACCAGGCCGTGTAGGACGGCACGTCGGCGTAGCGGCCGTCGCCGCCGACAACCCGCGTCGGCTCGGTCAGGGCCGCGCGCAGCGGGGGCCGGGACAGCAGGTCCAGGGCCCGGGGCCAGGCGGCCGGGCCGACCAGGTCCAGGTCTCGGACGGCGAGGAGTTCCGGGGCGAACGGCGGCACGCCGGCCGCCTGGGGGCCGGCGTCGCCGCGCAGCCGGTCCCGGGTGTCGTCGGCCCAGTCGTCGGCGGCATCGAGGTCGAGGTCCGCCTCGCTCAGGTCGACGTCGGAGGCCCGCAGCAGGCCGAACGTCGACAGAACCCCCGCCTTCTCCAGGGCCTCGGCCCCGTGCCGGGCCGTGAAATCGGCGTCGGCCACTCCGAACGGGGCATCGTCGGCCATGATCCCGGTCAGGGGGCTCCCGGGCAGCAGCAGTTCGTCGGCCGGGTACCAGTCCCCGTCCGCGCCCGGCAGGGCGAGGTTCCGCAGCCACGGCATCTCGCCGGGTTCGGTGTCGACGGAGGCGAGGAGGCCGAGGACGGCGTCGGCGACCGGCAGCGGGTCTTCGGAGTCGAAAGAGTTCTCTACCGCCGCCTGGGCGGCCGGGTCGGCCAGGACCGAGCGACCGGTCGCCTCGACCGCGCCGAGCCGGGCCAGCAGCGGATGCGCGGCCGCCGGGTCCACGATCCGCAGGCCGAGAGCGGACAGGCGGTCCGGGCGGGACAGGCCCGGGCCGGGCAGCAGCAGGCCTCGCGGTCCCCGGACCAGGCGGCCGTCCGCGAGGGGCACGGGCAGCGCGCCGAGTTCCGCGCGCTGCTCCGGGGAGGCACCGGACAGGGACTCATACGCCTCGCGCCACCACGACGGCGGGCGCTCCAGGGTGGCGAGCAGGTCGGCCAGTTCGGCCAGGGACAGGCGGCGCACGCCGAGGGACCGGAAGGCCGCCTGCCGCGGCGAGCCGGCGGCGAGGCCGGCCAGCACGGGCGCGAGGAACTCCCGGAGCGAGGGGAGGTTCACGTCGAGCACGAGCGCGTCCCGGGGCCGGAGCAGCGCTCCGTCGGCGGCGGGCAGGAACGGGGTCTCCGGCAGCCGTGCGGTGATGGCCCGGCGCAGCTGCCCGTCGAGCGCGCCCTCCGCGACCGGGCCCGGCACGAGGTTCAGCACGTCGGCCCCGGCCGACGCCAGTTCGGGCAGGAAGTCCGCGTAGGTCCGGGCCGCCTCGGAGACCAGGAAGTCCGTGAGCGGCCCGGGAGCCACGTGGCGCCGGTCCGGGGTGAGGGGGAACGTGGCCAGCAGGATCGCGGGCAGGCCCAGGGGCTCGTCCGTGGGGGTGGGAGCGTGAATGACCGCCGGAACGCCCGGGGGGAGGGCCGGGAGGACGGGAGAGCCGGGACTATCCGTTCGGCAGGCCCATCGCAGTGAGTAGGCCGGCCGCGCGCGCTCCTCGGTCGGGCGGTCGGCGAGCAGCCCGGGATCGACAGACCCGGCGGCCGAGGTGACGTGCCAGACGGATTCGGCGCCGTCGTCGGCGATGACCACGCGGTCGCCGGACCGGGCCGAGGTCAGCGACCGGGTCCCGGCCGGGGTCTCGAACGTCACCTCGGTCAGCGCCGGGAGAGCGAGCAGCAGCGCGGGGCCGGTCTCCTCCAGGAGCCGGGTGACCAGGTCCAGGGCGGCGGCGTCCCGCAGCGGCAGGGTGACCTGGGTGGCGAAGCCGTCCGGGGGCGTGCCCGTGCCCGGAGACACCGCGGACGCGAACGGCAGGCGCAGGACCGGGACGTGGCTGTCCCGGGCGTCGAGTTCGGCGGCCAGGGCGGGAATGTCCGCGGCCAGGGCGCGGGTTTCCGCCCGCGACCAGCGGACCGCGCCGGTGGCGGAGGCGATCGACGGCTCGTCGGAAACCGCGACGGTCGCGGCGAACCCGACGCCGAACCGGCCGACGGCCCCCTCATGGCGCTTGGACGAGGCGCGCAGGGTCGAGAGGGCCTCCACGCCGTCGGCGTCCAGCGGGGCGCCGGTGTTGGCCGCGGTCAGCACCGGGCCGTCCAGGGTGAGCCGCAGCCGTCCCGGAACCCCGGCCCGGGACGCGGCGTCGGCGGCGTTCTGGGCGAGTTCGGTGATGACCCGGTCGCGGTAGCCGCCGAGCGCGTAGTCCTCCTCGGCGTTGGCGTCCTCGCGGAACCGGGCGGGCGACGCCGCCCACGTCCCCAGGACGGTACGGCGAAGCGAGGCGGTATCGAAAGGATCAGACGGCGGCACAGGCCGACTTTACTCGCAGGCCAGGCCGGGGCGCCTACGCGGCGGTCTTGCGGCGGGTACCGGTCAGGAAGGTCCAGAAGGTGAAGACCAGGGTGCCGACGCCAGTGAAGCCGAAGGCGAGCGCGACGATGACGCCGAGCACGGTCATCGCGGGGCTGGGCCAGCTCACCCGGGTGATGATGGCGGCGGCGATCTCCAGCACCCCGGCGCAGGCCAGGGCGAGGAGCGGCGAGGCCTGGCGCTTCTTCGGACGCGGCGCCGGGGCGTCGGTGACGTTCTTGGCCGCCGCGGCCGTGGCGGCCCGGGAGATGGCGTGGGCCACGTCGCCGGAGATGTCGGGGACCTTCAGCCAGGAGTCCAGCTTCGACTTGCGCCAGGCGTAGAAGGACAGCGCGGTCTTGTCGGTCTTGCCGATCAGGACCTTGCCCTGCTCGAGGACGACCGCCTCGACCTCCTCCAGCGGTACCCGCCGCGTGACCGCGCCCAGCCGGACGGTCAGGGTGCCGGAGTCCAGGGTGACCGCCGGGCGGCGGACGCACATGCCCGCGGCCCAGACGGCGAGCACCACGGCGACCGGCACCGCGACCCACAGCGGGAAGAACACCGCGGCGATCACGATGCCGATGCACGAGCCCGCCAGGGACTTCAGGCCCAGGGCGGCGGGGGCGCGCCAGTGTTCCGCCGGGGCGGCGGCAGCGGATTCGGCGCGGTCTTCGGCGGCGACGGATTCGGGCATGGGCTCGATTATAGGATTGCCCGGTGAGCACCCTCATGCTGCTGGACACGGCGTCGCTGTACTACCGGGCGTTCTACGGGATGCCGGAGACCGTCACGGCACCGGACGGGACGCCGGTCAACGCCATCCGCGGGCTGCTGGACGCGATCGGGCGGCTCGTCCGGGACCGGAGGCCGGACCGGCTCGTCGCCTGCCTGGACGCCGACTGGCGCCCGGAGTTCCGCGTGGCGGCCATCCCGTCCTACAAGGAGCACCGGGCCGAGCCGGACGGCAGCGAGCAGACGCCGCCCGGCCTGGCCGTGCAGATTCCGCTGATTACCCAGGTCCTGGAGGCGTCGGGCATCACCCTGGCCGAGCACGCCGGCTACGAGGCCGACGACGTGATCGCGACTCTCGCGCACCGCGCGGTCGAGCGGGGCGAGGGACCGGTCGAGGTCGTCACCGGCGACCGGGACCTGTTCCAGCTGGTCGACGACGCGCACCAGGTCAGCGTGCTCTACACGATCCGGGGCCTCGGGAAACTTGACCCGGTCACTGAGGCGGACATCACAAAAAAATATGACATTCCCGGCAGGGGGTACGGGGATTTCGCCGTCCTGCGGGGCGACCCCAGCGACGGGCTTCCCGGCGTCCCGGGGGTGGGGGAGAAGTCGGCCTCCGCGCTGATCCGGGCGTTCGGCAGCCTCGAGGGGATCATCGAGGCGCTGGAGAAGGGGCACGGCGGCTTCCCGGGCGGGGCCCGCAAGAAGCTCGAGGCCGCCCGGGACTACCTCGCCGTCGCGCCCGGGGTCGTCAAGACCGCCACCGACGTGCCGCTGCCCGAGGTGTCCGGCGCCCTGCCGGCCCGGCCGCCGGACGGCGAGGCCCTCGCCGAGATCGGCGCCGCCCTGGGCCTCGGCTCGTCCCTCACCCGCTTCCGCGCCGCCGTCACCGGCTCGTAGCCGCCCCGTATCTGATAACAGCAACAAGCGCGGCAGTGCGAACATCTGAGGAGAGACATGAACGATCTGTATCCCGCCGAGCGCCTGCGCCAGGTGGCCGACGGCGTCCGTGACCACGGGCTGGGCGCCCTGCTGCTCACGCCGGGCCCGGACCTGCGCTACGTGACCGGCTACGAGGCCAAGCAGCTGGAGCGCCTGACCTGCCTGGTCGTCCCGGCCGGGGGCGACCCGTTCCTGGTCGTCCCGCGGCTGGAGCTGAAGGCCGCGCAGGCCTCGCCGGCCGGGGACCTGGGAGTGGAGCTGGTGACCTGGGGGGAAACCGACGACCCGTTCGGCCTGATCGCCGGCCGGGTTCGCGATTGCGAATCGGTCGCGGTGGCGGACCGGATGTGGGCGCTGTTCACGCTGCGGTTCGCGGAGGCCTTCCCGAAGGCGCGGCAGGTGCTCGCCTCGGAGGTACTGTCGCCGATCCGGGTCCGCAAGAGCGAGGCCGAGGTGGCGGCGCTGCGCGAGGCCGGAGCGGCGATCGACCGGGTTCACGCGCAGGTGCCCGGCTGGCTGCGTCCCGGCGTGACCGAGCGGGAAGTCGGCGCGAAGATCACCGAGGCGATCCTGGCCGCCGGGCACGTGTCCGTGGACTTCACCATCGTCGGCTCGGGGCCGAACGCCGCCAGCCCGCACCACGAGGTCTCCGACCGCGTGATCAACTCCGGCGACGTGGTCGTGGTGGACATCGGCGGCACGATGCCCTCGGGCTACTGCAGCGACTGCACGCGCACCTACGCGGTCGGAACCCCGCCTGAGGAGTTCGCCGCGTACTACCGGGTGCTCCAGTCCGCGCAGGACGCGGCGTGCGAGGCCGCCGGGCCGGGAGTGCCCGCCGAGAACGTCGACGCCGCGGCCCGCGACATCATCACGGCCGCCGGATACGGGGAGTGGTTCATCCACCGGACCGGGCACGGCATCGGCCTGGAAACGCACGAGGACCCCTACATCGTTTCGGGCAATGACACGCCCCTGGAGCCGGGAATGGCGTTCTCGGTCGAGCCCGGCATCTATCCTGGCCCGCACGGCGCGCGGATCGAGGACATCGTGGTCTGCACTTCCAGCGGCCGCGAGCGCCTCAACCAGGCCCCGCGCGACCTCGTGATCGTCTGATCGCCGGTCCGGGCTCCCGGCTGGTGTGAGGTACGATCGGCGGGAGAAACGGAGATGTACTCCGGTTAGCTCGGCGGAGGGATTCCCCCGTCCTGACCAGCCGGTTTCACCAGCGATGAGCACGCACGACCAGATGCCCGCGGCCGACGCTGACGTCGACGCTGAGGAGAGCCTTCCCGAGTGGGACGATCCGCCCGCGGGCATGCGGGCGGACGCGCGCCGCAGCCGGGCCAAGCTCCTGCGGGCCGCCTCCGAGGCCTTCACCGAGCACGGCGCCGACGCGCCGCTGGAGGACATCGCCCGCCGGGCGGGGGTCGGTATCGGCACCCTGTACCGGCACTTCCCGACCCGCCTGGACCTGCAGTCCACCGTCTTCCTGCACCAGGTCAAGAGCGTCTGCTCCGAAGCCGACACGCTGCTGATGAACGCCCCCGCGGGCCTGGCCTTCGATACCTGGATCCGGCTGCTCGCGGGCTACATGGTCACCAAGCGCGGGCTGTCCCGGGCGCTGATCGACTCGCTCGGCCGGGAATCGGAGCTGATCTCCAGCTGCTCGCTGGCGATGCGGGAGACGGTGGACCGGCTGCTGTCGCGGGCCCAGGAAGAGGAGGTCATCCGACCGGATGTGACCGCGGTTGACGTGCTGCGCCTGGTGCACGGGGTCGGCGTCGCCACGGAACAGGTTCCCGACGACGCCGACCGGCTGCTGTCGCTGATCCTCGACGGACTCCGCCGGCGGGGCTGAGCGGGCTCCTAGGGGTCCGCCCGGTTCAGGTCCGGCGCGCGGTTCTCGTACGGGGTCGACAGGACCACGGTGGTACGGGTGGAGACGCTGGCGACGGTGCGGATCCTCTGCAGCAGATTCTCCAGGTCGACCGGCGACGCGACCCGGACCTTGAGGATGTAGTTCTCCTCGCCCGCCACGCTGTGGCAGGCCTCGATGGCCGACAGGCCCCGCAGTTTTTCCGGAACATCGTCCGGCGCGGACGGATCAAACGGTTTAACCGACACGAAAGCGGTCAGGGGCAGCCCGATTACCTCAGGATCGCACAGTGCGACATATCCCGTGATGACTCCATCGGTCTCCAGTCTGCGAACGCGCTGGTGC
>WRBL01000263.1 GCA_009784565.1 Streptosporangiales bacterium
ACGAAAAGCCAGCCGAACGCTACTGTGAGTCAAACACGGAACAAAGGGGATGGAGAGTCGATGAGCGCAGAACCCGGCTGGGCGCCGGAGGGGATCGACAGCACCAAGGCGAACATCGCCCGCGTTTACGACTACTGGCTCGGAGGTGACAACAACTTCCAGGCCGACCGCGACCTCGCCCGCGCGTCCATCGCCCTGAATCCCAATTCCCGGGCCATCGCCCGCGCCAACCGGGCGTTCCTCGGACGCGCCGTCCGTTACCTGACCGGGCAGGGAATCCGGCAGTTCCTCGACATCGGGTCCGGCATCCCCACCAACCAGAACGTCCACCAGGTCGCTCAGGAAGCCGTGCCCGGGTCCCGCGTCGTCTATGTCGACAACGACGAGATCGCCGCCGCCCACAGCCGGTTCATCCTCAAAGACAACCCGCACGCAGCCGTCCTCCAGGCTGACCTCCGCGAGCCCGGCACGATCCTCTCCGACCCCGCCACTCAGATGCTGCTCGACTTCAGCCAGCCGGTCGCGGTCATCCTGTCCGCGGTCCTGCACTTCATCCCCGACAACGACGAGGCCTCCGCCATCGTCGCCACCCTCCGCAGCGCGCTGGCCCCCGGAAGCTATCTCGTGATCAGCCACACCTGTCCGGACGGACAGCCGGAAGCGGTCGATAACTTCCAGAGGGTGTACAACCACCGCGCCGGCACCCGGCTTCGCCCTCGAAGCCAGGACGAAATCGAGCGGGTGTGCTCCGGCTTCACCTTCCTTGACCCGGGCCTGGCGTGGATTCCGCAGTGGCGTCCCGACTCCCCCGACGACGTCCCCGCCGACCCCGAGAGCTACTGGACGCTCGTCGGTGTCGGCCGCTACGACGAGAACCCGTAACGGCGCCAGCGGGCGGAATCACCGGGTCACTACAGGCAGCGGGCGAGGACGACGGTGACGTCGTCCTCGTGGCGCTGGGCGAGCGAGGTGATGAGGGTGAGGCAGGCAGTCTCCAGGTCGCCGTCGCTTCCGGCCAGGATGGTCTGCAAGGCCTGGACGCCTTGCTCGAAGGGCCGAGTGCTGGTCTCGACCAGGCCGTCGGTGTACAGGGCGAGGACGGTTCCGGGCCGGAGCCGGATGCGGGCCTGGCCGTAGGTTCCCGAGCCGAGCCCGAGCGACTGTCCGGACGGCAGGTCCGGAACATGGGTAACGCCGTTCAGCATGGCCAGGGCCGGGGACAAGTGCCCCGCCATCGCCAGGGTGCAGGAACACTCCTCCGGGTCCATGACCGCGTACACGCACGTCGCCAGGACGGGATCCCGGAGCATCGAGGTCGTCCGGTCCAGTTGCCCGAGGAGTTCCGCGGGCTCAAGGTCCAGCTGTGCCAGGGAATGGGCGGCGGAGCGCAAATGCGCCATCACCGCGGCCGCCTCGGGACCGTGGCCCATCACGTCTCCGACGATGAGACCGCTCCGGCCGCCAGGCAGGGCGACCATGTCGTACCAGTCGCCTCCGACGACGTGGCCTTTGGCCGGGAAGCAACGGGCGGCGGCCTCGATGCCCGGCGGGACTTCGGGTTCGGCGGCCAGGAGGGTGCGCTGGAGAGTGTCCGCGACGGTCTTCTGCCGCAGCATCGACACGGCGTTGCCGAGGCCGACGCCGACGCCGGCCGCCAGCTCTTCGGCGACCGTGATGTCTGAGCCGCTGAACGGCCGAGAACCCGCCGTGCGGGCGAACCCCAGGAACCCGAGTACCTGCCCGTCCGAGGCTGCCGGCAGGACCAGGCCCGAGGGATACCGGGACAGGAGTTCGCCGCCGCCGTGGCGCGTGGGCTGAAGCCCGATACTGTCCGGACCCGCGAAGACCATCGGCTCCCCGCGCAGGCAGCGGGCATGCGGAGAGTTCGCGTCCAGAACCATGACTCTTCCAGCAGGAAAGATCTCCCGCATGGTCTCCCGGCTCTCGCGCCCGAGCCGCATCCCGAGGCATCGCACCGTGACGCGGTCGCCCGCCTCGCCGGGGCGAGGCTCGGCTCCGAAGAGGAGGCGGTCGACGGCGAACACCGACGCCGCGTCGGCCAGGTCCGGGACCGCGGCGTCCAGGACGATGTCCGCGATCTTGGCGAGGTCGAGGCTGCCGTACAGCTTCAGTCTCGTTACGCTGCCAGGCCGTTCCGCCACCAGCGCCTCCGTCTTCTGGCCTGGCCGCCGTTCCGGCTTCCCGGCCGTTGTGCCCCGTTCGCCGAAGAGCGGCTACACGAAACCCTAACGCCCGCATCGTCCCAAATCCACACTGATAGCAAACTAGAAGCTACTCTGAGTTCAGTAACTGAAATCGAGACAGCCTAGGGTCGCAGCGGGGATGAGCATAAAGCACGGAGCATTACACGAGGGCAACGGAATAGCACGCGCCGTAACCGTCGGCTTCGGCGACAATGCGGCCAGCGTGGATTCGGACTGCGGTCTCCGTGGCGTCGCTGGTTGCCAATGTTCCCGCTGCCGCGGCGAGAGCGCCTGACTCATCGTGGATGATCTGGAGCCGGGGCCAGGCTGACGGAGCAGCTGCGGCCCGCAGGGAGTTCCGCAGCCTGGTGATGGCCAGCCGGGCGAGGAGGCCCAGTTCGCCGGGGTCGCTGGTGACCAGGACGGCGGTTATTGCGGCTTCGGGCGGCGCGGCGCGCAGTGCTTCTTCGATGGCGGCCAGGCGGTGCAGGCCGAGCACCGCCAGGATGCCGTCGCGGTCCAGGAATGCCGGCTGGTCGCGCAGCGCGTCGGTCGCGGGCGGCGGGGTCCAGTTCCGGCTGACGGTTCGCGCGGGCGGGACGTGGGGCAGGTGCGCGGGCTGCCAGGAGTCGTGGAGGCTGAGCTCGGCGAGCTGCTCGCAGGCCAGCACGACGGCGAAGGGGTCGGCGAAGCCCGGCGCGGCCGCGGCGAGCTGGGTGGCACCGCAGAGCATTGTCAGGGCGGCCTCGGCAGCGCCGACCATGCGCGGCGCGGATTGTTCCCGCGGGTACGTCTTTTCCAGGCACAGCCCCAGCAGGATGGCGCTCAGGCTTGTCAGCTGGGAGAACGGTCGTCTGGTGTGCTCGTCGGCCGCGATTTCGGGCAGCAGGTCCCGGTCCAGCCGGGCCGCGCTGCTCTGCTCCTCGTCGGCGAGGGGAAGCCGTGCCATCCAGTCCCGCGCGAAGTCCGCCAGGATCGCGCGAGCGGTCGAGGCCGGCGCTGACGGCTGCGGGAGGGAGGCCCGCTCAGCCGCCTGGGCCAGGACCGCGAAGTACAGGGCGCGCTTGCCGGGGAAGTTGGAGTAGACCGCGCCGCGGGTCAGTTCGGCCCGGTCGGCGATCCGGTCGACCTTGGCGTCGCGGAAGCCGTGCTCGGTGAACTCGTCCAAGGCGGCGGCCAGCACCCTGGCGCGGTTGCGTTCCTGCGTCTCCGCCCTGCTGAGCCGGGTCATCGCGCCCTCCCCTCCTCCTGCTGCTGCCCGCCAGGAAGAATACCGACGCCATTCAGATGTTGATACCATCTGTTATCAGCATCTCGATTCGAGCCGAGGAGACGACATGGCCGAGATCCCCGAAGTCGAGCTATCCGATCCGGCAGTGCTCGGCGACCCGTTCACCGCGTACGCCGAGGCGCGCGAACGCGGCCCGCTCGCCCGGCTGGCGGCACCGGGGTTCGGCACCATGTGGGCCGTGACCCGCTACGCGGACGCGAAGACGATGCTGGCCGACCCCCGGTTCGAGCTGAACGCGGGCAGCTTCCTGCGCCCGGACGTACCCGAGCACTGCCTCAAGTACATGCGGACCATGCAGGAGATGGACGGGGCCGAGCACTCCCGCCTGCGCGGGCTCGTCTCACCCTCCTTCACCGCCCGGCGCGCAGAGCAGTTCCGGCCCCGCATCGAGCGCATCGTCAACAGCCTGCTCGATGACCTGGCCGGGCAGTCCGGCGGCGACGCCGTGGACCTGCTCGCCGGTTTCGCCCGGCCGCTGCCCATCGACGTGATCTGCGAGCTGATCGGCATCGAACCCGGCCAACGGCAGGCCTGGCGCACTTACGGCGCCGCCGTCGCCGCCGGGCACGGCCCCGCGTTCGCCGAGGCGATCCCCGCGATCATGCGCGACGCGGAGGCGGCAGTGGCCCGCCGCACCCGCCAGCCGGACACGGACCTGCTATCAGACCTGGTCAGCGTCCACGCCGAAGACCAGGACCGCCTCACCCAGGCCGAGCTTGTCACCCTGGTCTGGCACCTCGTTCTCGCCGGACAGACTCCCACCAACCTGATCGCCAACGCCGTCGAGGCCCTGCTGAACCATCCCGGCCAGATGGCCGCGCTGCGCGCCGACGAATCCCTGATGCCCCGCGCCGTCGAGGAACTGATCCGCTGGTGCGGACCACAGCTGCTGACCCTCCCCCGCTACGCCCGCGAAGACGCCGAAGTCGCCGGAGTTCCCATATCCAAGGGCGAGCCCGTCACCGCCGTCCTCGCCAGCGCCAACCGGGACCCTCGCGCGTATACCGACCCCGACAAGCTCGACCTGAGCCGCCCAGCGCCCAGGCTTCCCCACCTGGGATACGCCCACGGGCCGCACTTCTGCCTCGGCGCGTCCCTTGCCCGTGTCCAGACCCAGGCCGCGCTCACCGCCCTGCTGCGCCGGTTCCCCGCCATCGCGCTGGCCGGCCGCGGCGCCCAGCGCATCCCGGATCCCGGAACCTGGCGGCTGACCGCACTGTCCGTAACCTTGTAGCCCCGGACCGGAACGATGATCGCATCGCCTCCCGGCGAGTGTTCGTTAGGGTCATTCCTATGGACACCTGGCAGGCCATTCAGTCGCGTCGTAACGTACGGGCCTTCACCGACCAGCCGATCCCGGAGGCGGATCTCGACCGGATCCTCGAGGCGGGCCGCCGGTCCCCGTCCTCCCAGAACTGGCAGCCGTGGGACTTCATCCTCGTGACCGACCGGGAGCAGCTCCGGGAACTGGCCCGGGTCTGGCGGGGAGCCGGGCACGTCGCGGACTCCGCGGCGACCATCGTCGTGGTCGGCCCCGCCGAGGACAACGAGTTCCACCGGGCCCAGCTTGACCTCGGGCAGGCGACGATGGCCATGACGCTCGCGGCCGCCGACCTGGGCGTCGGCAGTTGCCACGCCGGCGTCGCCGACATGGCACTGGCCCGCGAGCTCACCGGCATCCCCGACGACCGCGACTGGGCGTTCCTGATCTCCCTTGGTTATCCGGCGGACCGGCCGCTCACGCCGATCAGAAACCCCAGGCGGCGCCCGTTCGACGAGGTCGTCCACCGGGAGCGCTGGTAGCCGCCGCAGGAACGCGATTGGCGTCCGGCCAAGCCCGGGCTCACGGCCCGGGCGGCGACGGGGGACACGGGCGCTGCATCCAGAGCGAGCTGAGGTACTGGCCGTTCTTGACCGCGTACTCGCGGAACGTGCCCACCTCGGTGAAGCCGAACTTCCGGTGCAGCGCGACCGACGCGTCGTTCGGCACGGCGATCCCGGCCAGGGCGACATGAACCGACGGCTCACGATCCAGGCTGTCGAGCAGCGAACGGTAGAGCGCGGTGCCCACGCCCTGGCCCCGGCTGTCGGCGTCAAGCGCGACGCTGACCTCGACGGTCTCCCGGAAGGCTTCCAGTTCCCGGTACCGCTGGGAGCAGGCGTAGCCGCGGACCTGGTCACCGTCCCGGGCCACCAAGAGCCGGTACGGTCCGGTCACGGAGAAGCGGGCGAACCAGTCGCGCCGTTCGGCCACCGTGACCGGCTGGGTCTCGAAGCGGGCGATCGAGTTGGCCGCCGCGTAGTTAAGGATGGCGACGATCGCCGCAAGATCGTCCTCGGTTCCCGGCCTGATCTCCACCGAGCCCGGTCCGCTATGCCCGCCGCGGGAAGCCTGCTGCATGGGTTCTACGGTAATCGCGTCGACCGGACAGCCGCCGCCCGGAACTCGTGACTCACTGACCGGGGCGGCTCAGACCGACCAGGGCGGCGCGGAGGATGGGCTGAACGTAGTCCGGGCCGCCGGGGATCTTGGCGATGGCGACGATCATGTCGAGGATCTGGTCGAGGCTGAGGCCGGACCGCACATCCCCGGATTCCTGGGCGGCGAGCAGCAGGGGCTTCCCGGCCGCGGTAATCCGGGCGCGGCTGTCCTTGAAGACGGGGCTGGTGCGATCGACGTGTTCCAGCAGCTCGACAGCGACGGGACGCTTGGCCGTGACGAACTGGAAAACCCTTCCCAGCCAGGCCTCGAACCGTCGCCCGGGACTGCCGCTGACGGAGGCTGACGCGGCGGCGCAGACGGCGTCGACCTCTTCCGCCATGAGCGCCTCCAGGAGGTCGCGGCGGGTCGCGAAGTTGCGATAGAGGGTCGCCGAGCCGACGCCGGAACGACGGGCGATCTCCGCCATGGACACGTCGGCCCCCGGATCGGCGAACGCGGTCTGCGCGGCCTGCAGGATCCGCTCGCGGTTGCGCCTGGCGTCGGTCCGCCGCCGGGGCGGCTGCCCGGTGCCGCCGGATGCCGTTTGCAAAGTGGAGACCCTCCCCATTACCGTGAAACGGAGACCCTCCCCGTTTCTGAGGGCCACCATACCCGAATGCTTTCAGGGGGACCCATTGACCAACGAACCGCCGCCCGTGCGGCGCGGACTGGTCCTGGCGGTGTGCTGCCTCAGCGTCGCCGTGACCGGCATCGACATCACCATCGTGAACGTGGCGCTGCCGTCGATCGGCGCCAGCCTCCACGCCCCGGTCAGCAGCCTGCAGTGGACGGTCGACGCCTACACCCTGGTGATCGCCTGCCTGCTGGTCCTGTCCGGCTCGCTGGCCGACCGCTTCGGCCGCAAGCTGGTGTTCCAGACCGGGCTGTCGCTGTTCTCCCTCAGTTCGCTGCTGTGCGGGCTGGCGCCCAGCGCCGGCTGGCTGATCGGCTTCCGCGCCCTGCAGGCGGTCGGCGGCTCAATGCTCAACCCGGTCGCCATGTCCATCATCGTCAGCGTGTTCACCGGCCGCCGCGAACGCGCCCGGGCGGTCGGCGTCTGGGGCTCGGTCGTCGGGATCACCGTGGCCGCGGGCCCCGTTCTCGGCGGTGTCCTGGTCAGCGCGATCGGCTGGCGCTCGGTGTTCTGGGTCAACGTCCCGGTCGGCATCGCCGCGATCTGGCTGACCCAGCGGTTCGTCCCCGAATCGCGGGCCGACCGCCCCCGCGCCTTCGACCCCTACGGCCAGGGACTGATCGTCGTCTTGTTCGCGTCCGTCATCACCGCGACCATCGAGGGTCCCCGGCAGGGCTGGGGCTCCCTGCCCGTCACCGGGCTGTTCGTCCTGGCCGCCCTGGCCCTGGGCGGGTTTCTCGCCGTCGAGCCCCGGCGGTCTCAGCCGCTGATCGACCTGCGGTTCTTCCGCAGCGTCCCGTTCTCCGGCGCGAATACGATCGCCCTGGCCATTTCCGCCAGCCTCGGCGGCTTCCTGTTCCTCAACACGCTCTACCTGCAGGACGCACGCCACTTCACCGCGCTCCAAGCCGGGCTGATGATCATCCCGCTGGCGGTCGGCCAGGGTGTGCTCGCCAACCTCTCCGGGCGCCTGACCGGCTCCCGGGGCGCCCGGCTCCCGCTCGCGCTCGGCGGCGCACTGCTGGCGGCCGGCGCCCTCCTGCTCGTCCCGCTTACGGGCCGCACCCCGGTCGTCTACCTGCTGGTCGTCTACGTGGTGTTCGGCGCCGGGGCCGGGCTGGCCACCCCGCCCATCACCAACACCGCCGTCTCCGGTCTGCCCCGCGACCAGGCCGGCGTCGCCGGGGCTCTCGCCTCGACCGCCCGCCAGTTCGGCATCTCTATCGGCGTTGCCGTCACGGGCTCCATCGTGGCCAGCACCGGCCCGCGGTTCACCGCCGCCAGCCACGCCGCCTGGGCCGTCCTCGGCGGCTGCGGCATCCTCGCCGTGCTCCTCGGCCTGCTGTCCACCGGCCGCTGGGCCCAGGCCACCGCAACCCGCAACGGGGAGCGCCTCGCCGCCGGAGACGAAGCCCGGGAGGCGGGAACAGGAACGGAGATCCGTTCGGGCTGATACGGGGTTGAGGGCCGCCGAACGCTCGGGGACAATGGCGCGATGGGGGCCGACTATGACCGCAGCGACGCGTTTCGCGGCGCTCGTTTCACGGGTGCGGACTTCACCGGTGCGGACTTCCGGGACTGCGACCTGCGCCAGGTCAAGATCACCGATTCGTGGCTCAGCGACGTCAGGGTTTCCGGGCTGGTCGGCACGTTCGTCGTTAACGACGTGGACGTCACGGCTTACGTAGAAGGCGAACTCGACCGGCGGCATCCCGAACGCGTTCGGTTGAGGCAGATGCGGACCGCCGATGACTACCGCGCGATGTGGGACACGCTCGAGCCCCTCTGGGCCGAGACCGTCGACCGCGCCGGGCGACTGCCCGGGCCTGTTCTGCGCCAGCGGGTCGATGAGGAGTGGTCCTTCATCGAGACGCTGCGCCATCTCGTCTACGCCACCGACAAGTGGGCCGGACACGCGGTCCTCGACAAGCCGGCGCCGTACCACCCGCTCGGCCTTCCGCAACCGGACTATCCGCCCGCGGACGCGACGGCCCTCGGCATCAACATCGACGCGGATCCGTCGCTGACCGAGATGCTGGAGGTACGCCGCGACCGCTTGGCGCTGGTACGCGGCCTCGTCGAGGGGCTCACCGACACCAGCCTGGAACGAGAGTGCCTGCGGGTACCCGGGCCCGGTTTCGAGGAGTACCCGGAGGAGACGCTATCGGTCGGCCGCTGCCTGCGCGTGGTCATGAAGGAAGAGTGCGAGCACCGCCGCTACGCGGTTCGGGACCTGACGGCGCTGGAAGCGGAGCTGGCGTATGCCGGAGCCCCCGGACGACGGGCCGCGGCCACCGATGCCGTCGGCAAGCTCATCCAGATCATGCTGGACTACGGGCCCGGCACCCAGACGTGGTACCGGAAGCTGCTCGACATCCGCGATGTACTCGCCTCGGACGCGTCCGACGAGGCGGCGCTGCGTGACGCCGGAGAAATGTTCGCCACGTTCTACCACGGGGGACGTAACTTCTCCGACTTCTACATTCCTGACGAGGACTACGAGGCCCAGGCCATGAAAAACCGGGAACTCAG
>WRBL01000264.1 GCA_009784565.1 Streptosporangiales bacterium
CCATACTGGGGCGGCTGACCGTACGGGGGCTGCTGACCGTACGGCGGCTGGTTCGGCGGCTGAGGCTGACCGTATGGGGGCTGGGCCATGATCCCTGCTTTCGGTATTTTCCCGCTCTCTTCAGCCTGAAAATACTCATATCGCGACCGCGCGAAACCACCATATTCGTCTCAGATCTAACACATTCGGCTACCCACAGGAAACATGTTCCCTGACCTGGGACCGCCTCCGATTACGCTCACCAACATGTGAGTTTGGACCGCGCAAACTGTGACTCCGGCCCGCTAGCCCTCGCGAGCGAGGCCGTTCTCCGGGTCGGCGAGGGCCGCGACGTGAGGGGCGATGCCCGGGTCGAGCCACTCGCCGGTGATGTAGGGCGGGTAGATCGTCAGCCGTTCCTTCAGGGTGAACCCGGCCTCGGCCGTGCGGCGGGCGAGTTCGTCGATCTGGGGCCACGGCCGCTCCGGATTCACGTGGTCCGGCGTCAGCGGGGAAACTCCTCCCCAGTCATCGATGCCCGCGTCCAGCATGAGCTGGAACTCGTCCCCGACCAGGTTGGGCGGTGCCTGAACCCGGGCGTCCGGCCCGAGCACGATCCGGGCGGTGGCGATGGTGGCCGCCAGTTCCTCGAGGTCCGCGTCGGGCACGCCGCGCATTTTCGTCGCGGGCTTGGCCCGGAAGTTCTGGACGATGACTTCCTGGATCCCGCCGTATTCCCGGGCGATCTCCGCCAGGGCGAAGATCGAGTCCGCCCGCTCGGCGTAGGTCTCTCCGATGCCGATGAGGATGCCGCTGGTGAACGGGACCTTCGACCGGCCGGCGTCTTCCAGGCAGCGCAGCCGGACCGCCGGGTCCTTGTCGGGGCTGCCGAAGTGCGGCCCGCCGCGCTCGCTGTATAGCCGGGTCGCGGTGGTCTCCAGCATCATGCCCATCGACGGCGCGACCGGCCTGAGCCTGGAGAAGTCCGCGGCGGTCATCACCCCGGGGTTCAGGTGCGGCAGCAGGCTGGTCTCCTCCAGGACCCGGGCCGCCATCGCCCGGACGTAGTCCAGCGTGCTGGAGTACCCGTGGTCGTCAAGCCACTGGCGCGCCTGCTTCCAGCGGGCCTCCGGCTGGTCCCCCAGGGTGAACAGGGCCTCCTTGCAGCCGAGCTTCTCGCCCTCGCGGGCGATCGCCAGGACCTCGTCCTCGCTGAGGTAGAGGCTCTCGAGCCTTCCCGGGACGGTCACGAACGTGCAGTAGGCACAGCGGTCACGGCACAGGCGGGTCAGCGGGATAAAGACCTTCCGGGAGTAGGTGATGATCCCGGGCCGTCCGGCGGAGACGAGGCCCTCGTCCCGCATCCGGCTCGCGTCCTTGCCGATCGCCCGCAGGTCCTCGCCCTTGGCCTGCAGCATCCTGGTCGCCTCGGCCTTGCTTATACCGCTATCGATCATTTAATGAAGCCTAACCGCGTGAGTCCAGGTGTTCGTATTCGGCCGGGGCGAAGGTCGCGAGGCGCTCGGCGAACGAGGTCGCCGAGGCCGGCCAGAGCAGGGTGACCCGGCCGGTCCGCTCGTCGCGGTACCAGCTCGTGCATCCGCCCCGGGTCCAGACCGTGTCCCGGGCCATGGCGTCGATGTCGTTCATGTAGGAGCCCACCGCCTCGGCCGTGACGTCGAGCGCGGCCGCCCCGCTGTCCTGGAGATGGTCGAGCGCGTGCAGGACGTAGCCGACCTGCGTCTCGATCATGTAGATCGCCGAGTTATGGCCCAGGGCCGCGTTCGGCCCGTCCAGCACGTACATGTTCGGGAAGCCGTGCACGGTGGTGGAGGCGTGGGCGGCCATGCCGTTTCTCCACTCGTCGGACAGCATCCTCGACCACCGTCCCCGGATGTGCCCGGCGATGGACGGGCGGGTGGAGTTGAACCCGGTCGCCAGCACGAGCACGTCGAGTTCGTAGCTGGCGCCTCCGGCCGCCACGACCACGCGGCTGCCGCCCCGGGTCCCGCCGGTCCCGCGGCGGGCTCCGTCATCGGCGATCCGGGCCAGGGAGGTGGACTCAAGCCGGACGTGGTCCCGGCGCAGGGCGGCGTAGTAGTCGTCGGAGAACAGGATCCGCTTGCAGCCGATCTCGTAGTCGGGCATCAGCCGCCTGCGCAGTTCCGGGTCGGGAACGGAGGCGGTGAGGTGGTCCAGGGCCCGCTGGCGGAGCAGGTCGATGTCGGGGTGGCGCCGCTGCCGGGCCCCGAAGCCGCGCTCGGCCTCCTCGAACAACGACTCCCGCAGTTCGGTGACGGTGCTCGGGTCGGCGGCGAAGCGTTCCATCTCCTCCCGCGAGTACTCCCGGTCTCCGCGCGGCAGGATGTACGGCGCGGATCGCTGGAAGACCACGACGTCGCTGGCCTCGGTGACCAGCCGGGGCAGGATCTGGATGGCCGAGGCGCCGGTGCCGATCAGCCCGACCCGCTTGCCGACCAGAGACACCTTCGCGTTCCACCGGGCCGAATGCCACCAGCGTCCGCCGAACCCGTCCAGGTTCTTGATCGCCGGGATCTTCGGCTCCGACAGCCGCCCGGTGGCGATGACCAGGCTGCGCGCGGTGAAGTGTCCCCGGGAGGTGCGGACCCGCCAGCGGGCGCGTCCCTCGTCCCACGCCGCTTCTTCCAGGGCGCAGTTCAGTCGCAGGCGGCCGGAGAGTCCCTCCTCGGCCACGCATTCGCGCAGGTAGGCGTGGATCTCGCCGCCCTCGGCGAAGACCCGGGACCAGTTCGGGTTCGGCCGGAAGGAGAACGAGTAAAGGTGGGACGGAACGTCGCAGGACACGCCCGGGTAGCGGTTGTCCCGCCACGTCCCGCCGACGTCGTCGGCTTGCTCGATGATGACGAACGAGTTCCGGCCGCGGCGGGCGAGCTGGATGCCCATGCCGATTCCGGCGAAGCCCGCCCCGACGATCAGAACGTCAACTTCCCGGTCTTCAGTCACTCGGCGGAACCTCGCCGTAGCGTGTGGTGCGCTGCCGGAGCGGCCGGCCCAGCCCGGCCGCGACCCGTTCCACGTCCTCTCGGGTCAGGACGAGCCCGGTCTCGACCCCCGCCTCGGGTGCGAGGCGGCCGTCGAGGAGCAGGCCGCCGAGGTCGTTGGCCCCGGCGCGCAGCAGCCCCGCCGCCGCGTCCAGCCCGAACTTGGGCCAGGCCGCCTGGATGTTGTCGATCCGCCCGTGCAGCATCAGCCGGGCCACGGCATGCACCGCCCGCGTCTGCCGCCAGTCCGGACCGGGCAGGTCCGCCCCGGCCAGGGCCGGGGCGGTGATCGCCGCGGCCGCGGGGACGAACGGCATGGCGATGAACTCTGTGAACCCGCCGGTCCGCGCCTGGATGCCCGCGAGCGCACGCAGGTGCGCCACCTGATGCGCGGGGGTTTCGACGTGCCCGAAGACCATTGTGGACGTGGAGGTCAGCCCCGCCCGGTGGGCGGCCTCGATCACCCCGGTCCACTCCGCTACCGGCAGGTCCGGGCGGCCCAGCATGCGGGCGCGTACGTCGTCGTCCAGGATGCGGGCGGCGGTACCCGGGACCGAGCCGAGCCCGGCGTCCCGCGCTCCGTCCAGGAACTTCTCCAGCGATAGACCGCGACGAGCCGCCCCGTCCAGCAGTTCCGGGGGCCGGAAGGCGTGCAGGTGGATCCCGGGCGCGGCCGCCTTGACCGCGGCGATCAGGTTCAGGTAATCGTCGTCGCTGCCGGCGGGCACCGGCCCCTGCATGCAGATCTCGGTGGCGCCGAGGCCGGCGGCCTCGGTCACCAGCGCGGCCAGCCGTTCGCGCGCTTCCGGGCCGACGCCGGCCACGGCGGGCGGGTCCAGGTTCCGGTTCACGACGTAGGTAAGCGTGTCGCCGACGGCCCGTCTCCGCAGCGAGTCGGCGAGCTGGCAGAGTTCCCCGAGCTCCGCGCCGTCGGCGCCGAGCAGTGCCTCGTACCCCTCGTCCGGCAGCGACGCCGGGTCCGGAGCCGCCGCTCGCAGCCAGTGGCGGACCTCGTCCGCTGACGGAAGACTCATCCGTTCAGGATAAGCCGGCCGATTCCGGACCCGGCGAGCCGGCTCGCGGACGGTCAGAAGGCCCGGTAGTCGCGGACGGCCATGCGGGGGCCCCGGCGCGGCGCTCTCGGGCCCCCGAGCTCCACCAGGCGGGTAACCCGGTACCGGTGCCCCCGGTACGGCTCGAGAAGCTCCAGCATCACGGCGTCGTCCGCTTCCCGGCGGCCCGCGAGCGCCCAGCCGACGGCCCGGGGCAGGTTGTAGTCGCCGACGGAGACCGCGTCCGGGTCCCCCGCCGCGCGCTGCAGCGTCTCGGCGGCCGTCCAGGGGCCGATGCCGCTGATGGTGCGGAGCTTGCGGGAAGCCTCCCCGGGCGCCTCCGCGAGCAGGCGTTCCAGCCGCCCGGCGACGGTGGCCGCCCGGATGATCGTCTGGGCCCGGACCCCTTCGACGCCGGCCCGGTGCCAGTCCCAGGAGGGGATGGCGCGCCACTTCCCCGGCGGCGGGATGACGCGCATGCCGCGCGGGGCCGGCCCGGGGGCCGGGACGCCGTGCTGCCGGAGAAGGGTTCTCCAGGCCCGGTGTGCCTCGATCGAGACGACCTTCTGCTCAAGAATCGCCGGGATCAGGGCCTCCATGAGCCGGCCGGAGCGGCCGACGCGGAGGCCGGGGTGCCGGCGGACGGTGTCCCGCAGAACGGGGTGGCTTGCCGGGTCGAACCCCGAGACATCGTCCTCGGCTCCGAGAGCGGCGGGCAGGGCCGCGAGAAGCCACGCGGCTCCCGGTCCCCACGCGTCCGCCGTCACGCGGCTCGCGGACGCGGGCTCCACCCGGATCGTGGCCGGGCCGTCCGGCGTAAGCGAGGTCCGCCACACGGCGCCGGCCTCGTCCACCCGGAACGCGGGATCGCCCGGCCCCCGGGCATGCACCGCCAGCATGAGCCGCACGTCGACGGGAAACTCCAGCGTTATGTTCGCAGTCTGTGCTGTCCGGGCAGCGGGAACCGCGAACATAGCGCTACACGTCCGCGGAAAAGCGGACCGACGTGGGCTCCAGCCGCACGTCCGGCCAGATCCGCAGGCCGCGGGCCACCTCGTTGCCCGACCCGATGGACGCCCGGTCTCCGATGACCGCGCCCTCGATGACCGCACCGCCCTCGATGACCGCACCGCGCCCGATGATGCTGTCGGTGACGACGGCTCCCTCTCTGATCCGCGCGTCATCGAACAGAACGCTGCCGTGCACCGTCGCCCCGGTCTCGACGACCGATCCCGCTCCCACAACCGTGCCGCCGCTCACCTGCGCGCCCTCGGCCACGGAGGCTCCGGCCAGCACCAGGGACTCGCCGGGCTCGCCGGCCAGGGCCGGCGATGGCATGTGGCCGAGCACCACGTCGGCCGAGCCGCGCACGAATGCCTCGGGCGTGCCGACGTCCAGCCAGTAGGCGGACTCGTCATATCCCATGATCAGCTCGCCCGCCTCGATGATCCCGGGGAAGGTCTCCCGCTCGACGGACACGACTTCGCCCGCCGGGATGGCGTCGATGACCGAGCGCTTGAACACGTAGCAGCCGGCGTTGATGCGGTTGGTGACCGGGTCCGGGGTCTTCTCCAGGAACGCCGTCACCCGGCCGTCGCCGTCGGTGGGAACGCAGCCGTACCGGGAAGGGTCGTCCACCTCGACCAGGTGCAGGGTCACCGCGGCGTCCCGCTTGCGGTGCAGGTCCACCTGGGCGGGCAGGTCATGGCCGGACAGGATGTCGCCGTTCAGGATGACAACCGGGTCCTCGGGGCCGCCCTTCAGCCGGGACGACGCGTTCCGGATCCCGCCCCCGGTGCCCAGGGGCTCTTCCTCGTACATGTAGTCAATCGACAGGCCGAAGGACGAGCCGTCGCCAAAGGCTTCGGCGAACATCTCCGCCCGGTAGGAGGTGGCCAGCACGACGTGCGAAATGCCGCATTCCGCGGCCCGGGTCAACTGATGGGCCAGGAACGGCACGCCCGCCGTCGGCAGAAGCGGTTTCGGCGCCGACAACGTGAGCGGCCGCAACCGGGTTCCCTTGCCCCCCACGAGCAGGATGGCCTCAAGTGGTTCACGCGGCATGTGGATTATCGCCTTAATCGGTCGGTTTCATGGGCTTTCATCGGGCAATACCCCGATGACTCACGGCAGCATACTCACCCTGAGCACGTATGCCCTGGACATGAGCGATTCCGATCCCGTCACGTCGCTTCTGCGACGGGACAAAACTCTCAATACCGGGCGGCCGATTCCCTAGCATGAGGGAACTGCGTGCCCCTTCTGGAGCGCTTGCAGGTCTGACATCGCCTGCGACAGGGTGGCGACCTTCACCACCTTCAGCCCGGCGGGGATCGCCCCTCTCACGTCGCGGCAGTTTCCGGCCGGGGCGAGGAAGACCCGGGCGCCCGCGCTCCGGGCGCCCGCCATCTTCTGCTGAATGCCGCCGATCGGCTGCACCTGCCCCGAGGAGGTGATCTCCCCGGTCCCCGCGATGAACTTGCCGTCGGTCAGCGACCCGGGAGTGAGCTTGTCGATGATCCCGAGCGCGAACATCATCCCGGCGCTCGGGCCTCCGATGTCGCCCACGGTGAACCTCACGTCGAACGGGAACTTGAACTGCTCGGTGACCTCGACCCCCATGACCGCCCGGCCGTCGACCTTCTTGGTCGTCACGGTGAGCGGCATGGTCTTGTCCTTGCGCCGCACGGACAGTTTCAGGGCCGACCCGGCCGGGTGGGACGTGATCAGGTGCGTCATCTGGGTCTGCCCGGTCACCTCGGCACCGTCCACAGACAGCACCTGGTCCCCGGTCTTGAGCGTTCCGGCCGCCGGGGTGTGCGGCAGGACCGCCGCGATCGCGACGTGCGTGGTGAACGGAATGTGCAGAGTGCTGAAGGCGGCGGCCTGGGCGGTCTGCTGCGACCCGGTCATCTGGGCGGTGTCCTGCTGCTGGGTCTCCTTGGCCGACTGCCCGGGCGGGAAGAGCTCGCTTTCCGGGACCACCGCCTCGTCGGAGCTCAGCCAGGACTGGAGGGCCTGGAAGATGTTGATGTTCATGCCGGGACCGCCCATGTAGCTCACGGTCACCATGTTGAGATGGCCCGTGGTGGGATACGTACGGTGCCCGCTGACGGTCAGCAGCGGTTTGCCCGACGCGTCTTTCCCCAGCGTGTTAAGCGTCGGCCCCGGGCCAAGGATCACATAGGGGACGGGGACCAGGACCGCCACGGCGAGCGCGGCCACGGTCGCGACGAACGCGATGATCAGCGTGAGTGAGCGTCGGGACATGGTCGGAAGATTACGCGCTGCCGACCCATTCGGCTGACCCGTCGGTGAACAGCTGATGCTTCCAGACGGGCACGGATGCCTTGAGCTCATCGATAAGAGCATGGCAGGCGCTGAAGGCCTCCGCCCGGTGCCCGCACGACACCGCGACGACGACCGCGAGGTCGCCGATCGCGAGGTCGCCGGTCCGGTGGACGGCCGCGAGGCCGATGACGTCGGGAAACTTCACGACGATCTGCTCGGCGACCCGGCGCAGTTCCTCTTCGGCGGACGGGTGCGCGCTGTAGGACAGGGCGGTGACGCCCTTGGCCTCATCGTTGTCCCGCACGGCTCCGGCGAACAGCACAATGCCGCCCGCCGCCGGGTCGGCGACCGCGGCCCGGACTTCGTCAAGGGACAGCTCGCTGTCCCGCATGGCAATCAGCCTGATCTGGCTCACAGAATCCACGCTACCGCCCGTTCGCCGTGTACCCGATCGCAAACCCCGCGATTTTATCGGGCACCCGGCGAACGTATCTTCCCGGGGGACGCCCCCGGACCCCCGTCCCCGATGCCGCCCTTCGGGCGCGAGCGGGTCCTCTATGTGCGGCGGCTCCGGGATCTCAGGTAGGCCGCGGTGCCGATGACGGCCGCCGTGCCGGCGGCGGTCCCGGCCGCGGCGATCGCGGTTTCCTTGCGGGTGATACGCCGTCCGGCGACCGCCCGGTGCCCCTCCACCGTCTCCATCAGCTCGGCCAGCGCTGCCGCGTTCGCGTAGGACGGGCGCCACCCCGCCTCGCGGAGCGCGGAGCACTCCGCCACCCACGGGTAGACCGCGTACCTCAGTTCCGCGGCGGGCAGCGGCGTCGCGCCGAGCCGGTGCAGCCGTTCCGCCGCGCCGAACGTCAGCCGCGCCGGCAGGTCCAGCGACTTCATGCCGCTGATCTGGGCGACCTCCGCCGCCGACAGCCAGCCGTCGCAGCCGACAGCGAAGTCTCCGCTGATCACGCCGGTCGCGGCCAGTTCCAGGGCGGAGGTGAGATCGGACACATGACAGAACTGCCAGCACGGCTCGCAGCCGCGCAGCCGCAGCAGGCGGGGGGCCTCGAAGTGGCGGGTCAGAAGAGTGTCGACGCCCTGGCCGACGAGCACGGCCGGACGGGCCACGGACACGGCCGTCGCCTGATTGACCCGCCGGGACCGGCGGGCGAGTTCCTCGACTTCGAGCAGGTCGCCCGCGAGGCTGCCGTCGGTGTCGGCCAGCAGCGGCGCGTCCTCCGGCAGCGGCACCGGGTTGTCCTGCCGCGCGCCGTAGACCATGGCGCTGGTCACCAGGACGACGCGGCCGACCCGCTCGGCGGCCGCGGCGGTGAGCACGGTCTGGGCACCGCGGATGTTGGCCGCCCGGCGGCTGCGCGGATCAGAGGCGGCGGACATGTCCATGTCGGTATGCACGATCACGTCCACCCCGGCGACCCGGGAGGCCAGCGTCGGGTCCCGGACGTCGGCGAGCCGCCAGGTCACCCCGGCGATATCACCCCGGTGGTCATCGATGGCGACAACGCGGTCGACCCGTCCGGACGCGGCGAGCCGCTCGGCCACCGCCTGGCCGAGCCCGCTGGCCGCTCCGGTGACCGCGACGACGGGAAGGGCGGACGCGGTGCTACGCTCACGGCGAGCGCTGCGCTCATGGCGAACCTGCCGTCTGGCGTTTCTCAAAACCGGCTGCTCCCGAATAGCGTGGCGTTTGTGACTCTTCCATCCTGCCCGACAATGCGTTAGCTGAGGGGGCGCATTATGGCTGACCGGCCTCCGTTCGGTTTCGGCCCGCCGA
>WRBL01000265.1 GCA_009784565.1 Streptosporangiales bacterium
CTGTCAGCGGTCCGTGCCGCGAGCCCGGAACAGCCGGGGTCGACCGGCCGTTTCCGCGGGCTGGCGCCGCGAAGCGGCGCGGCGGGCCGCCTCGTCCCGGGTCAGCAGGCCCAGCTGGGCGCGGACCCGGTCCTCGGTTTCCTCTTTGAGCTGCGCCGCCCGGGCGAACACGTCCATGAGCCGCCGGGACTCGGTTACGTTCCCCTCCACCACGGCGGCGAGCAGATGATTCCTGGCGGTTTCCAGGATCTTCCCCGCCTCGCAAACGTATGGATCGTTCCGGACCGTGTCCTCACGCCGGTCCACGAGATCCTCCCCCGAGACACGCACCGCGCACCACCCGCCCTTTCCCATGCCGCCGTCATATATCGGACGAACGACGGCCCTCAGGGGATTACACACGGTGGTTACGCGAGGGGAACCCTGTACGGGGAGAGATGGGCCATGACCGCCTGGTGAGCCTCCCACCCGTCGGGGAACTTGACCGGGACCCCGAGATGCACCGGCTCGGCCGACGGGTGCGCGTCCAGCAGGGACGGGATCCCGGCCCGGGCCACCACGACGCAGGCCTGGCGGTGCCGGGACGCGAGCACGCACAGCCGGCCCGCCTCCAGGTGGAACGTGGTCGCGTCCCGGCGGCCGGACAGCGGGTGCAGGACGATGGTCAGGTCGAACTCGCGGCCCTGGAGCCGGTTGGCGGTGTCGGCCACCACCCCGGGAACGCCGCGTCCGGCCAGGGCGGACCGCACGGCCAGGGCCTGGTCGCGGTGGGCCGTCCCGATCGCGATCCGGTCCGGCGTCAGCGGGTCCGCGCCGCTCTCCGACACCGACACCGCCCCGAGTTCCAGTGCCCGGGCGGCCAGGTCCGCGCAGGCCGCCACCGCTTCGGCGTCGGTGCGCAGCGTGTGGCGGCGCGGGAGTTCCCGCAGCGCCCAGCCCGACCCGGCCGCCGTCCGCAGCGCCTCGTCGGCCGGGCCGGACCGCGGTGCCGACTTCCACTCCAGGGCCCGGTCGCCGGCCTCGGTCGCGGAGGTGAACCCGGTGAACGGGTAGAACGCCTCCGACACCACGGGGGCGGCCGACGCCGGGAGCCGCCAGGACACCGGCAGCGTGTGGACCGGCACCACGTCGGAGTTGTGGGCCAGCATGACCGCGACCGCGCTGGACATCGGGTCCCAGGACAGGCCGGTCCAGCGTTCGGTCTCCACGACGGAGAACGGGTCAAGCTGTCCCGGGTCGCCCACGAACAGGGCCCGGCGGAACAGGCCGGCCGCGCGGAGCAGCAGGTCCGAGCGCATCTGGTACGCCTCGTCGACGATCGCCCACGGCCACGGGCCGCCGGCGGGGTCGGTGATGGTGGCCCACTTGGCCGCGGTGCCGAACACCACCGCGCAGCCGGCCAGGTCGGCGGGGGCGGTGGCCAGCCGCGTGCCCGCGTTCAGGACCCGGTCGGAGACGGCGTAGCTGGACGCGCACAGCCGGCCGGCCAGCAGGTCGGGGCGGCTGGCCGCCAGCCGCGCGATGAGGTCGTCGACCTGCTCGTTGGTCTGGCCGAGGACCATCACCTTCTCCCCGGTGTCCGCGAGTTCCCGGGCGGCCCGCACGACCAGCGTGGACTTCCCCGCCCCGGGCGGGGAGTCCACGACGACGCCCCGGGGCGCGGTGGCCAGGCTGGACAGGATGCGGCCGGTCGCGTCGGCGGCGAGCTTCGCCGATTCGGCGATACTCATGACCAGTCCTCCCGGGCGGTCGCGTCATCGGACGGCCGGGCCGCCTCCTCGGGAGGCCCGCCGTGGGTCCACGGGGTCTCCTCCGACGCGGGAAACTCCGGCGGACGCCGGAACTCGTCCCGCAGCGTCGTGTACGTGATGGCGTCCCCCGTCTCGGGCACCGAGCCCGGGGGCGCGGTCAGGCCCCTGCCCATGCCGCCCTTGAGCTCCAGCGTGATCTCGGTCAGCCCGTCGCCGACGGGGAAGACGTCCACCACGCGCCCGGACTGCTTCGGGCGCGCGGGCGACACGAGGACGGCTCCGGTGTCCACGATGACCTCGTCGCGGGTGGTGACCGTGACGACGGGGCGGAGGGCCTTGCGCTTGCCGGAGTCGTCGACGCGGTCCGGCTCGGACGCCGTCACCGTGCCGGCGAACGCCTCGCCGGACAGCCGGTGCTCGGCCATGACCAGGGGGTCGTCGTAGGCCCGCTGCGCTGTCAGGCGCTCGAGTTCGCTCTCCAGCGAGGCAAGGCGCCGGGCGGCGGACACCGGCCCGTCCCGGCGGGGCTGCGGGGCCCCGTCCTCGCGCAGGTGACGGACGTACCCGGTGAACGACCACCGGTCCCGTTCCCAGCGCCGGGCCACGTGCGCGCCCGGCGGCAGGTCCCGCAGCAGGCCGATCGCCCGCCACATCAGCTTCCAGGTCGGCGCGAGCTGCGTCTCCAGGGCCCGGGCCATCGCCGTCCGGGCCCGGTAGAGCTCGTCATCGCCGGCGGCGGCGCCGATCGCGTCGATCCGGTCCTTCAGGATGAGGTTGTCGAAGCCGGGGTCGGTCACCGGCCCGGCGGGCGGCCAGCGGACGGGGTCCTCCGCCTCCAGGGCCGCTTCGGCGCCGGTCATCGGTGCGGGAGGGTCGATCCAGGCCATCTGCGCGGCCAGGCTGGCGTCCTCGGCCGCCGACTGCCCGGTCGCCCAGTGGTCGCCCAGCACCTCGGTGAGGGAAAGCGTCAGGGCGGAGGTGGGACGGATGGTCCGTTCGGAGTAAAAGGTCAGCCACCGGCCGGCCGCCGGGACCTGCTCCCGGACCGCGTAGTCGCCGTCGGTCTTCCGGAACCGGGTCGACCGGCCGAGCAGGCCGGCGAACCGGACAGCCCCCGGGTTCGGCAGGATCAGCTGGGGCGCGTCGGGGTAGGGCTGGCCGTCGTCCGGTTCGGGCCCGGCATAGCCCTCGATGTATTTCAGCAGGATGTCGGCGACGTCGGCCGCCCACTCGAACCGCTGCCCCCGGTCACGGGGCTCGTAGACCACGAGCAGCCGGGGAGCGTCCGGGTCGTCGCCGATCATCGCCGCGAGCGGCGCGTTCGCCTCCCCCGCGAGCTGCAGCGGGACGAACACCAGGGGGCGGGCCGACAGGTGGACGTGGCGCACCGTGCGGATGGGCACGGCGCGGCCGCGCTCGGCGGCCAGGGCCCGGGCCAGCGAGGTCAGCGCCGTCATGTCGTCTCCCCCGGAATCATCGTCTCCCCGAGAATCTCCGCGCGCAGGGCCGCGGCCCGCCTCAGCTTCTGCGCCGCCTCGGCCCGCTCCGGGGGCGGCGTGGCGCCCCGGGCCAGCTCCAGGGCCTCCGTAACCTGCTCGACGCCGCCGAAGTCCTCGCGCACCGGCTTGCCCAGCGCCCCGGTCGTGCCGCGCGCCTCCTCCCGGCAGAGGTAGGACATCTCGCAGGTGCTCAGGCACTCGGGGGCGTAGTTGGCGTCCACCGCGCCGACCGCCGCTCTCAGCTCTTCGGGCGGCCGGCGCGGCGCCCCGGTGCCCGGGTCGGGATCGAGGTCGAAGGTGAGGTCGCCCGGGTAAAGGTCCGCGAGGTCGGTGATCCGGGCGATCCGGGACAGCTGGCGCCGCAGGACGGTGAGCTGCCTGCGGACGTCCAGGGAGACCGCGACCGGCCGCCCGGAGAAGTTCTCCGGGCAGACCAGGACCGTCTCGTGATGCACCAGTTCGTCGTCGCCGAGAAGGTCGCGCAGGGCCAGCACGTACACGGCGGACTGGATCGCCGCCGCGGCGACCTTGGCGGGCTCGGCCTGCCCGTCGATCACGGGGAACGACTTGATCTCCACCACGTGGAACTGGCCCCGGACCTGGAACGCGACCAGGTCGGGCTCCAGGTAGGCGTACCGGCCGCCGACCTCCAGGCGCAGCAGCGGATGGTCGATCATGGTGCCGCCGGCGCCGTTGTCGTCCGCTCCGGCCAGGAGCTCCCGGGTCCGGTGGTAGCGGCGCTCGTTGCCCTCGCCGCCGGTGTCGCTGAGGTCGTCGTAGCGGGCTTCGGTCACGTCGAGGCCGAGGTGCTCGCGGAGCAGGGCCAGCAGCGGGGCGGCGCCGTCCTCCTTGACGCGCGCCTCGAAGGCGTTGCCCCTGGCGATCGCGAACTCCGACTGCCCGGACGGCGCGGGGAAGCCCGCCCGCGCGGCGACCTTCACCTTGTCGGTGCCGGAGGCGTCGAGCAGCGCCCGGCGGGCGCAGCCCGGGTTGGCGGCCAGGGCGGAGATAGTGCGGGCGGTGTGGCGGAGCGGCAGGGGGCGGCCGCGCAGCCGGTCGAGGCGGTCAGGCTCCACGGGTCATTCCCTTCGTTCCGGTCTTCCCGCCCGAGCCGGACGCGACCGCGCCGAACAGCTGCTCGGCGTCGCCCAGCTGCTCGCGGGCCCGCCGGGCCGCCTCCCGCCGGGCGGCGCCGTCCGGGCCGGCGTGGACTCCGAGTTCGGCCCGAGCCGCGGCCTTCACCGTTTCCGGCTCGACGCGGGTCCCGGTTCCCGCTCCGGAGCCGGGGATGCTGGCGGCGAACCGCGACAGCAGCCGGCCGGCGGCGGGGACGGGAGCGGGGATCCGCTCGATCGCCTCGGCGACCCGGATGGCCGCCTCCAGGAAGTCGACGCGCGGGGACAGCGACCCGATGACGCGTTTCTCCAGGGGCCAGGTGGACACGGCCAGGAGCCCGCGCGACGGCGACAGCCGGCCGGCGGACAGGGCCGCGCAGATGTAGTAGGGCCGGGCGAACGGGGAGGCCCGGAAGGACCGTTCCTCGTCCCGGCGCATGCTGGTCACGCGCTGGGTCGGGAACCCGGAGGTGAAGAACGCCTCATGCACGGTGGCGATGAGCCGGGGCGCGGCGGGCACCTGCAGGAGGCTGAGCGCCTCGTGCACCTGCTCGCGCAGGGGCAGCAGGGAGGCGTCCCCGGGGGCCGGGGTCCCGCGTTCCCCGGAGCCGGGTTCCGGGGCGCCGGGTCCGGGGCCGGCCGCGGCGAGCGCCCGCTCCCACTCCCCCTCGGCCTCCCGGAGGTCCGCGCGCAGCTGCCTGCCCCGTGCCCTCTCCCCGGCCAGGACCGCCTCCCGCACGGCGACGCGCAGCTGGCCGATGCGGCGCTCCAGCGCCTCCACGGACTCGGTCACGGGATCAGGGTACCGAGGGTCACCCACTTCTTCCAGTAAGTTCCAGCGGAAATCTCGTGATGATTCCGATATCAGGCTCAGAGACCCTTGAGAGCCCGTGCGCCAGCGAGACACATGAAGCGTCAATAGCCTGGAGCCCATGCTGAAGAAAGCCTCGTCCCTCGTCTATCTCGACCTCGCCCCGGAGCACAGGCAGCCCTCCGCACTGCGCGTCGTCATCGCCACCGTGGCATCCATCGCCGGCTCCCTGCTCGCGGACGCGCTCATCGTCGTGATCGCCGAGGCGATCTTCCCTGGCACGAAGGGCTATCAGCACTTCCAGTTCGCCGACTACGCGAAGCTGACCGTCATCGGGGTCATCGTCGCCTGCGCCGCCTGGCCGGTCACCACCCGGATCACGTCGCGGCCCCGGCGGGTATTCGGGTGGATGGCCATCGCGGTCACCCTGGTGCTCTGGCTCCCCGATGTCGCCATCCTGATCATGGGGCAGCCCGGGAATGCTGTCGGCACTCTGTTCGTTATGCATCTAGCCATAGCGCTGGTCACGTACTACGCCCTGGTGCTCATCGCACCGGTGCGCGCACGGCAGCTGGAACCTACGCTTCCGTCGGTTTCCGGTAGCCCGGTAGCGTAAGCTTTTCCGAGCGTATGTCGCTCGGGGAGCGAGCTGGTTTTCCACGGACCTGGCGCCTACGACTACGCGACCGCCTGAGGTCGACGCGACCGATTCCGCGCCGCGCGTGACCGCCTGACGTCCCTGGAGACGATTTTTTTGACTGCACTACGCGCAGATGACGCTGCCGCCATGCCTGAGTCCGACTCCGCCGTCACCACCGAGCCCGACGGCCAGCCGGACACCGACGGCGTGACGTTCGCGTCTCTCGGCGTACCCGCCCCGATCGTGGAAAGCCTCGCGGCCGGCGGCATCACCACCCCCTTCCCGGTCCAGGCGGCGACGCTGCCGGACGCGCTCGCGGGCCGCGACGTGCTCGGCCGCGCGCAGACCGGGTCCGGCAAGACCCTCGGCTTCTCGATCCCCCTGGTCTCCCGGCTGGCCCAGGGCCGGACCTCGCCGAACCGCCCGCGCGGGCTGGTTCTCGTGCCGACCCGCGAGCTGGCCACCCAGGTGGAAGACGTCCTGGTGCCGCTGGCCCGGGCCATGGGGCTGCGGGCCGCGACGATCTACGGCGGTGTTTCCTACCGGCCGCAGATCGTCGCGCTGGAACGCTCCGTCGACATCCTCGTCGCCTGCCCGGGGCGGCTGGACGACCTGATCAAGCAGGGGCACTGCGACCTGTCCTCCGTCGAGGTCACGGTCATCGACGAGGCCGACCAGATGGCCGACCTGGGCTTCCTGCCGATCGTCCGGCGGCTGCTGGAGGCCACCCCCTCCGGCGGGCAGCGGCTGCTGTTCTCCGCCACGCTGGACAACGCCATCGACGTGCTGATCAAGCGGTTCCTCACCGACCCGGCGCAGCACTCCGTGGACGAGGGGTCCTCTCCCGCGGAGATCGAGCACCACGTCCTCACCATCCAGCACAAGCAGCGGCTGGAGATCGTCTCGGCCCTGGCCGGCGGGGACAAGCGCTCCCTGGTGTTCACCCGCACCAAGCACGGCGCGCAGCGCCTGGCCCGCCAGCTGACCGACGCCGGAATCCCGGCCGCCGAACTGCACGGCAACCTCCGTCAGGGGGCGCGGGCCAAGAACCTCGCGGCGTTCTCGCAGGGCGTGGCCCAGGTCATGGTCGCGACCGACATCGCCGCGCGCGGCATCCACGTGGACGGCGTCGACCTGGTCATCCACGCGGACCCGCCGGCCGAGCACAAGGCCTACGTTCACCGGTCCGGCCGCACCGCCCGCGGCGGCGCCGACGGCATCGTGGTCACCCTGCAGACGGCGTCCCAGAACCGCGAGGTCCGTCGCCTGATGCGCGAGGCGGGCATCACCGCCCAGCGGGCCGAGGCCGCGCCCGGCTCGGAGGTTCTCCGCTCGATCGGCGGTCCGGCCTCGGAGCGGGTCCGCCTGCCCAGGCCGGTCACCGACATGGTCAAGCTGCCCAAGCGCCATCCGGCGCGCGGCGAGGGCGACCCTCGCTCCGGCGGCGGCAGGCCGCGCCGTGGCGGGGACCGCCGGCGCGGCGGGGACCGGTGGAACTCCGCCGAGGGCCGTGGCTCCGCGGGCAAGCCCCGCCGCCGTCCCGACCGGCCCGGCGGCGACGGCGAGTCTTCCCACGGCGGCCCCCGGGACCACGCTGGCGGCCGGCCTTCCCGTCCCGCGGGGACGGGAAGGCGCCAGGCCGGCGATGACCGCCGCCCGTCCGGGGCGGGCGGCCGCACGGGACGCCCGGAATTCCAGGGCCGGCCCGGCAACGCAAGAAAACGCCGGAATTCGGGACAGGGGCGGCATTTCTGACGATATAGACAGCCAACCGCTACGCGTGGTAATCATTTCTGTTAACTTAACGACGCGCCTAACGCGATGCGATAGATTTAGCCCCGGCTGTTGTCGGACTTTGCGATCGTGAATGCGTCCGCGGGTTTTCTCGCTACCGGACGGTTTTCGGATCAACGCGTTCGTACGGCGACGGGGATCCCGTAGTGGGCCCGCGTGAAGTGCGCGGGCCTCCAGCTAGTCTCGAAGGATATATAGCAAAATGGCTCAGGGGACCGTAAAGTGGTTCAACCCGGACAAGGGTTTCGGTTTCATCGCTCCCGATGACGGGGGTGCCGACGTCTTCGTCCACTTCTCCGCGATTCAGTCGTCCGGCTACCGGACGCTCGAGGAGAACCAGAAAGTCGAGTACAACGTGACCCAGGGGCCGAAGGGTCCGCAGGCCGCGGAGGTACGCACCGTCTGACGGCAGGCCGAACTGGCTTACCAGCACCGTCTGGCCACGAAGAGCGGCAGGAGACGCGATTCCCTCGCGTCCCTGCCGCTTTTTTGGCTATGCGGACTCTGTATGGATGATGCGGACTCCTCATGGATTACGTTCGGCCTAGTCGTTAATTTAGTTTCGACTCTGATCTGTAGTGATCATTTAGCCCAGCGTGAATACCGTGCGGCCGGCGGAAATACCCCGGCGTTAGACTGGCCGCATGAGCGCGGGCGTACAGGAGTCGCTGCTGGACCTTGGTCATGACGGCGAGGCCCCCGCCCCGGCGGCGCTGCGCCCGGAACGGACGCCGCTCACTCACGGCGCCTGGATCGACGTGCAGCGCGGCTGGCTGTCCGCGTCCGGGGAACTGTTCGCCCGGCTGGCCGACGGGGTGCCGTGGCACGCCGAGCGGCGGCGCATGTACGACCGGACCGTGGACGTGCCCCGGCTGCTGTGCTTCTACGCCGACGGGACGCCTCTCCCCGATCCGGCGCTGGCGTCCTGCCGGGAGGCGCTCAGCGCCCACTACCGGGCCGAGCTCGGCGAGCGGTTCGCGACGGCGGGGCTGTGCCTGTACCGGGACGGCCGGGACAGCGTGGCCTGGCACGGCGACACCATCGGCCGGGGCCGCACCGAGGACACCATGGTGGCGATCCTCTCCCTCGGCGAGGCCCGTCCTCTGCTCCTGCGCCCCCGCGCCGGACCGGCGGAGACTCTCCGGTACAACCTCGGGCACGGCGACCTGCTGGTCATGGGCGGAAGCTGTCAGCGGACCTGGGAGCACGCCGTCCCGAAGTCGGCGCGCGCGGCCGGCCCGCGGATCAGCGTCCAGTTCCGCCCCCGCGGCGTGCGGTAAGACCCTCAGGCGGTGACCGGGGTGCCGCCGACCGTGACGTTCTCGACGACCAGGTGGCTGATGTCGGTGGCCGAGTTCGCGGCGGTCGACGCCTGGACGGTGACGTTCCGCAGCGTCGCGGTGCCGACCGGGTCCGACGCCGAGGCACCGGTGATC
>WRBL01000266.1 GCA_009784565.1 Streptosporangiales bacterium
GCCGTGATGCTCGTGCCGTCATGAAGGACGTTGGCGGACCGGAAGTCATTGTGGACGAGCTGCTCATGCCCGGACGACGGGCCGCCGCCGATGCGGTGCGGGTAGGCAGCCATCGCGTCGTGGAGCGTCGCCAGCATCCGGCCCGCCTCGGCGACCTGCGCCGGATCCCCTACATCGAGGAGATCGCCATCGATGACGGGGATGACTCCGAGCGAAACGTTATCCAGCTCTGCCCGGAGGCTGCCGTCTCTTGCCGGGATCGGGGCAGCAACAGGAATGCCGCGGTCGTGAAGCCACATGATGAGGGTCGTCGTGTCGGCTAGCCGCTGGAACAGCTTCGAGTCGACGGACCATTTCGCGATGAGGCGCCTGTCACCGGCCGTGATCCACGCCAGCAGCTTCCCGCCGCTGATGACCAGACGATCGCAGTCATCAACCGGGATGGCCCAGGTGCCCCAAAGGGCGTCACCCATCCAGCCGACCGCGGAAACAGCATCGGCGAAGCCGAAGCGCTGGCGAAGAGCTTCCTCGGGGTCAACGGACTCCCACAGCATGCTGAGTTGAGGCACGGCCGTCACGGTCCAGTAGTCCACCACATCGGGCCTCGCCGTCTGGTCCTGTTCGGGAGAACCGGTCCGCTAGCCGCGAGGAATGGCAGTCAGAAGTTCAGCACGCTGGGCTTGACAGAGAAGATGTCCACGGAGACGACGTTGCCGGCGGTTCCGGTGATCTCGGCCAGCAGGGCCGCGTTGTAGCCTCCGGACCCGATCTCGAGGACAGTCATGCCGGGCGCGAAGACCTCGCGCGGGACCTTGCGGAAGGCCGCTTCGGCCTCCGGCCCTGCGCGCCTCGCGGTGACGCTCTCCAGGGCCCGGCGTGTCCTCGCTCCGGGACGACGAGATGTTCAAGGTCTCGAATCGAGACGATGAGCATCCCGATACGCGCACGTCCCGGAGCGCCCGGCGCGGGGTGCTGAAACCAGAAAAGGCCGCCGGTCACGGCTCAGAGCCGGGCCGGCGGCCCTTTCGCGCACGGCGCGCGCCGCCGACGGGCGGAAACCGGCAACCGTGCGCGTGAAAACTTTCACATGCTGTGGATGATAAAGAGAGTGCTGGTCAGGCGAAGGCAGGGGCCCAGCTGGACCGGTTCGACCGGCACGAGCTGACGGAAGGAACGATGCTGCCGAAGTGCTCCCGGCCCGAAACCGTGGCAAGGAAGTCCAGCGCGGCGGGCACCTCGACGGGAGCGGCGGGGACAACGGGCTCAACGGCGGCCGGGGCGGGCTGCGCCGCGGGAACGGTGGAACGGCTGTGCTGGTGCTCGACGACGATCATCGTGCCGCCAGGGCCGGGAAAAACGGACCAGTTGATGCCGGGCGAGTCCGCGTGCGCACGCGTCCACCTGGACATGTCCGATTTCGTGTAAAACTCGGTGATCTCAGTAACCGCAGCGCCGGTGATCACGGCATCTCCTTCCAAACGGAGTGCGGGCGCGCACTCCGGACAGGGCGGCAGCGACTATTCCTTTAAAGAGGACCCTGGGCGGATCGCAATGTCGCGCCGCAAAAGACCAAATACAAGACCGCTCGTGCCTCTCCTGTCACTCAGGAGGACTATCGCACGATCCGTACCGCCTATCGCGCCTACAACTAATATCAGATGGTCCAGACCAATGGGAGTCCCGCCCCACCTAATGTGACCGAGCTGACATCTGCTCTGACCACTGGAAATATTCAGTGAACGGAAAGCCTGTACCTGGTGACGGCGGCAAAGCTGCCGACTGGGCCTGGACCGGCCCTCAGGCTATACCCGCCAGTAGCGTCCGCACGGGCGGGTCCCGTAAAGGCACCCTCGAAGCGATTCGCGCACTGATGGTTAGCGGTCGGCCACCCTAATGGAATGGTCCGGTACTCGGCCGTACCGAACATTACCTCTCAGCCCGCCTCCGTGACACCTGGTCCCGGATTCCGTGTCAATGGAGCGGGAGAGTCAGGCTACGGCGCCGCGGGCCGGCATCTGGTAGACGGCGGCCAGGGGCGCGACAGCATGAGCGAACGGGCGGAGGAAACTCTCGGCCTTGATCGGCTCGCCGCACGTCCGGCAGCACCCGTTTACCGGATAGTGCCGCATGTTGAACAGGTCCGCTCGCCGTCCGTCCTGACTCAGTAGGGACCCCGCCCGCGGCTCTGGATCGTGCGATGAGCCGTCAGTCGTTCCGGGCTCGCCCATGAGCCAGTCTCCCTCCGCCGCGACGCGTTTTGTTCCTCTACCTATGTAGCCCTCACATAGGTAGAACCGCAACCTCGCAGAGGCAATCTAAGTAACCTGACACCAGGTTGGGACTTAAAAATAAGTAGGTATACGTATAAATACGGACGCGGAGCCGGGAACTCAGGACCGCAGGCCGGATCGGACCGCGGCGATCTCATAGAGAGCGATGGACGCGGCGACCCCCGCGTTGAGCGATTCGTTGCCCGACGCCATCGGTATGCGTACGAGAACATCGCAGGCGCCGGCGACGATGCGGGACAGGCCCTTCCCCTCGGAGCCCACGACGAGCACCATCGGGCCGTCGGCGATGTTCATCTCATGCACGTCCGTGTCGCCGGACGCGTCCAGGCCGGCCACGAACAGGCCCCGCGACTTGTATCCCTCCAGGGTCCGGGTCAGGTTGACGCACTGCGCCACCGGCACTCGCGACAGCGCGCCGGCCGAGGCCTTCCACGCGCCCGCGGTCACGCCCGCGCTGCGCCGCGTCGGCACCACGACGCCGTCCGCCCCGAACGCGGCGGCCGAGCGCACGACCGCGCCCAGGTTGCGGGGGTCGGTCACGCCGTCCAGGGCGACGATGAGCGGAGGAGCGCCGGAGGTGCCCCGCGCGAAGTCATCCGGGTGCGCGTATTCGTAGGGCCGCACCTTCAGGGCCGTGCCCTGGTGGACGGCGTTGCCGGTGATCCGGTCGAGCTCGGCCATACCGGCCTCGAGCACCGCGATCCCGGCGTCGGCGGCGAGCTGCACCGCCTCCGCCACCCGCTCGTCCTCCTGCGATCGCGCGGTCGCGTACAGGGCCATCGCCGGCACGCCCGCGCGCAGCGACTCGACCACGGGATTCCGGCCCGCGACGACCTCCGGGCCGTCCCCGGTGCCGCGGGGCGCGGAGTTCTCATTCGAATATCCCGAACGGGGCTTCGTTTCTCCCCCGCGTCCCCTCCCCTCGGCCTTGGCACTGCGGGCGGCCGCCGCCTTCTTGTCGGCGTGCCAGGGACGCATGTGCGCCGGGGGGGTCGGGCCCTTGCCTTCCAGGCCGCGCCTGCGGTTGCCGCCGGTGCCCGGACGGGGCTTGCCCGACTTGGCGTAACCGCCGCCACCCGGGGCTCGTCCGTCGCTGCCGCCCTTTTTGCGCCCGGCCATCACACACTCCACCTGTCGATCATCGCCTGAAGTCGCTTCCGCGGCTGCATCCCCTGGCCGGCCGGAAGTTAAAAGTCCCCGATGTTGAGGTTACCCGAGCGGGCGACACGCCCCGGTAGTCGTTTCAATCCGTCATCAGCGCCGATAGCGTAAGCATCACCTTTCTCCCAGTGTCACGGGACTTGTCATGAATACTCCCTCCACGGAACGCCGACGGTGGCCTCGCGTGCTGGCCTTGATCGGGGTCGCCGTCGTCGTGCTGGCGGTCGCGGCCGCCACGTTCACGCTGTCCTACGGCGGGCTCCACGTGATCGCGCTCGGCGCCGGCGTCCCGCCGCGGCTGGCGCGGTATTACCCGGGGGTGCTGGACGCGGCCCTGGTCATCGCCTGCCTGGCCGCCGTCATGCTGCGGGACGGACGGTGGTGGGCCCGCGGCTACGCCTGGCTGGCGGTCGTCGTGATCGTGGTGATCGGCGGCGGCGCCAGCGCCGCGCATGCCATGAACGTCGCCTTGCCGCGCCGCCAGACCGAGGCCGTGGTCGCGGCGGCTCCGTGGGTTCTGCTCCTGCTGTCGTTCAGCCTGTGGCTCACCGCCCTGCGCCAGTCCCGGGCCCGCCGCGGGCCTGTCGCCGCGCCCGGCGCCGCGGGCGAGCCGGCGGATGCCGGGACGACGGCGGCGGAACCGGAATTCCCCGATGAGGATGACGTCCCGGTCAGCGGCCAGGTCTGGCCCCGCGATTACTGGGATGCCGACGAGATCGAGACCCCTCCGGCGGAATCCCCGGAGCGGTCCCCATCCGAATCACCGAGCGAGGTGCATCACCTGAACCGGCCCCGGTCGCTTCCCGTTCCGCCTGAGGAGCCCGAGCCGGCCGGAGAGTAGACGGCGCCCCCATTCGCAATTTCGGCTGTTCAAGCAGCAAGAATTGCGAACGTGGTGTGTCGGCCTTCGCTTCCCACTACGCCACATTAAGTAGTGCTACGCTTACTCAGCGTTCAACATACTGCCGCTATTACCGTAGCCCCGGGCAGCATGTTGGCGATCAGAACCCCTCGGCTGTGATGACCAGACGGAACGAAGGCCCGCCACCGTGATCATGTATATCTGGACAGCACCCGGAACGCCCACGGCCGGCCTCCGGAAAGCCAGCGGGGTAAGCAACGACCATCGCCGGGCCCGGGAGGCAGCGGAGAAAGCCCTGCGCACCGGACGGTACGGCACCGCTTACGTCGAGCGCGTCTACACGGCCATCGCGACGCCGGCGCTCAGTCTGTCCTACGTCCGCACCGGGACCGGGTGGGAAGCCCGGCTCGGACGGGCCGGGCGCGTGGAGTGGAAGCCGTTCACGTCGCCTGTCGGGGCCCGCCCGTAATCGTTGCCCAGAGACTGGCGCTCAGGCGGGTTTGCGATCCAGGAGGGGGCCGCCTGAGCGCCGCCCGTTACCGGCGGCCGTAGACCAGGGCGGTCGCCATCGCGGCGATGCCCTCGCCCCTCCCGGTCAGGCCCAGCCCGTCGGTAGTGGTCGCCGACAGGCTGACCGGCGCGCCGGACAGCGCCTCGCTGAGCACCTTGACCGCCTCGGCCCGGCGCGGGCCGAGCTTGGGGCGGTTCCCGATCACGTAGACGGCGACGTTCCCGATCGCGTACCCGGCCTCGTCGACCAGCCGGGCGGTCTCGCGCAGGAGGGCCGAGCCGGGCGCTCCCGCCCATTCCGGGCGGGAGGTGCCGAAATGCGTTCCGAGGTCGCCCAGGCCCGCGGCGGACAGCAGAGCGTCGCAGGCCGCGTGGGCGGCCGCGTCGCCGTCTGAGTGCCCGGAAAGCCCGATCTCGCCGGGCCATTCCAGCCCGGCGAGATGAAGGGGTCGTCCCTCTTCGAAGGGATGCACGTCGACTCCGAGCCCTACCCGGGGGATACCGGCTTCTGCAGCAGTTTCCACGGGAAGGTAGCTTAAGCCTTAGCTCGTGAGGACCTCGTCGAGGAGGGCCTCGGCCTTGTCCTCGTTGGTCTTCTCGGCGAGAGCGAGCTCGCTGACCAGTATCTGACGCGCCTTCGCCAGCATTCGCTTCTCGCCGGCGGACAGGCCGCGTTCCTTGTCGCGCCGCCACAGATCCCGGACAACCTCGGCGACCTTGTTGACGTCGCCCGACGCGAGCTTCTCGAGGTTGGCCTTGTACCGCCGCGACCAGTTGGTGGGCTCCTCCGTGTGCGGCGCCCGGAGCACCTCGAACACCCGGTCCAGGCCCTCCTGGCCCACCACGTCCCGGACGCCGACGTCTTCCGCGTTCTCCGCGGGCACGCGCACGGTAAGGTCGCCCTTGTCGACCTTGAGGACCAGGTAGATCTTCTCCTCGCCCTTAATCGTGCGAGTCTCGATGGCTTCGATGCGAGCAGCCCCATGATGGGGGTAAACGACGGTATCGCCGACCTTAAAAGACATCTGGCAAGTACCCCTTCCGCTGAAGGCCATCTTACCACGGCTGGCGCCTGCCCATAAACGACCGTGCGAGGCAATTCCGCAGGTCAATAGGCAAATTTCGAGCACACTACAAGCTCGCTCATCCGGCAGTACACTTCCTGCCGACTGCCTGAACGAACCCGGTTTACCGCAGACGTGACTTATACAGTCTACCTGAGTCACCGGAGTTACTCCCCAGGAAACTAGGGCACGACTCGGCAACGGGGCCCGGGCTGGACCATACTGATGAGAAGAGACCGCGGTCCGCGGTCCACTCGCCGCGGACGGAAGAGGTGCCCGTGAGCTTCGGCAGCGACCCGGGACGGGACGACGGCAGCCTGCCCCCGGTACACATGGTCATCCCGGATGACGCCCGGGAGCTGGAACGCGACGTCATCGCCTACCGCCGCGAGCTGCGCGCCCGGCGGCGGCGGGCCCGGCTCGCTCGCGTCACCCGGCCGCTGCGCGGGCACGCGGCCATCCTTCCGCTGATCGCGGCCGTCGTCGCCGTCTCCATGCTCGCGGGCACGATGTTCTCCCTCGTGACGATCACCCCGGCCTCCGCCCCGACCCTGTCGGCGACTCCCCCGGCCCCGGCGTCCCCGGCGTCGTCCGGGGCCTCGGGGCCTGCGGCGTCCGCGGGCCTGACCTCGCTCCCCGACGGCACCTTCTCCGTCGGCGGCTCCCCCCAGCCGATTCCCGCGCTGAAGTCCGCCGTGGTCGCGCTGATCCCGGCCGACTGCGCCTGCGACCAGGCGCTGCGCGGCCTCGCTCAGTCGGCGAACACCGCGAAGGCGGGCCTGTACTTCGTCGGGGAGGGGCCCGGCATCGCGCAGGTCCCCGCGGTCACCAGCCGCGACGGGGAGAGCGTGGCGGCGGCGTCATCGGACGCCTCCGGCGTCTTCGCGCGGACCTACCGGCCGTCCGGGCTGACCGTCCTGCTCGTCTACCGCGACCGGACCGCCCGGGTGATCCACGGCACCGTGGCCGCGTCCCGGATCGGCCTCCCCGCGCTGCGCGCCCTGGCCGGCCCCGGCCGGTAGAAGCGCCTCCGCCACCCCGGGGGCGGGGCGGTCGGGACTACCAGATATATTTCCCTACGACTTGTAGTGGACCGGCAGGCCGCCAGGTCCCAGCGGGAGTGTGCCAGACCCCTCCCGTCGCCATACTCCTAGGAGGCATTAGCCGTGATCCGCGCCAGCTTCGGCAAGACCGTGGCTCGCAGCATGCTGATCGGTGGCCTGGCCCTGCTGGCCGTCCCGGCTGTCGCCGGCTGCGAGGCAGGGAACAACGCCCCGACGCTTGAGTTCCACAAGGCCGCCAGCGGGGCGTACAGCACGTCGACCCCGGTCCACGTCAGCAACGCCTTCGTGCTCGGAGCCCCGACGGGCCAGTCCGTGCCGACCGGAAGTGCGGCGAGCCTGTTCCTCGGCCTGTTCAACACCGGCGCCAGCGCCGACAAGCTGGTCTCCGCGACCGCTGAGGCCGTGAACCCCACCACCAACAAGGTCGAGGGCCCGGCCGCGTCCAGCGTCGAGATCTCGGGCGGCAGCGTCGCCCTGCCGCCGGGCCAGTCGACGAACCTGACCGGCCCGAAGCCGTCCCTGGTCCTGAAGGGGCTGAAGCAGCCGCTGGACAGCGGCAACACGGTCGTGATCACCCTCAAGTTCGCCAACGCCGGTGCGGTGCAGCTCAACACCCCGGTCCAGGCGCAGGCGAACATGTACGCCACCTACTCGCCGCCGGCCGCGGGCTCGCCCGCCGCCTCCCCGGCGGCGTCCGGCACGGCGTCCCCGAAGGCCGCGAAGCCCGGCGCGACACCCGGCGCCACGCCGAGCGCCACGCCGTCGGCGAGCGCCAGCCCGGCGCCGTCCAAGAAGAAGTAGGACACCCGCGAGCGTCGCGAAGAACGCCCCCGGCCCGTCGGGCCGGGGGCGTTCTCGTTGTCCGTCAGCGGGACGGGAGGCTTGCCCGGGGGAGGAACGAAGCCCCGTTCCGTACCGGGATTCTCAGCTCGCCGATTCGAACTTGTAGCCCAGGCCGCGGACGGTCACGATGTGCCGCGGCTTGGCCGGGTCGGTCTCGATCTTGGCCCGGAGCCGCTTGATGTGGACGTCCAGCGTCTTGGTGTCGCCGACGTAGTCCGCGCCCCACACCCGGTCGATCAGCTGCATCCGGGTCAGCACCCGGTCGGCGTTGCGCAGCAGCACCTGGAGCAGTTCGAACTCCTTCAGCGGCAGGGCCACGGTGTCGCCCCGCACGCTGACCACGTGCCGCTCCACGTCCATCCGGACCGGGCCGGACTCCAGCGCGGACTCCGCGACCTCCTCCACGTCCCCGCGGCGGCGCAGCACGGCCCGCATCCGGGCGATCAGCTCCCGGGTGGAGAACGGCTTGGTCACGTAGTCGTCGGCGCCGAGCTCGAGCCCGCGAATGCGGTCTTCCTCGGTGCTCCTGGCGGTGAGCATCAGGATCGGCGTCACCGCCGTCGCGCGAAGCTCGCGGGCGACCGTCTCGCCCGGGACGTCGGGCAGGCCGAGGTCGAGGATCACCAGGTCCGGCGCGCCCGCGCCCGACATGGTGATCGCCTCGGCGCCGGAACCGGTCGACAGCACCATGAACCCGGCACGCTCCAGGTAGGACCGGATGAGGTCCCGCAGCTTCCGCTCGTCCTCGACCACGAGCACCGTTGCCGTCATCGTGCCGTTCGCCCGCCTTTTTCGTGGTTCCGCCGGCTCTCGGCGACCCCGCGAGCCTCCACACCGTCACCACGGCACCTTCACCGGCCAGGCACGCTTGCCGGGTGCACTGATTCCGTAACAACAGTGGCCAGATGGGACAGCGCAGATGACTGGGAGCGACCTGATCGCGGCAGCACCGTGGATCGTCTTCGGCCTCGTGCTGTCCGTCCTGTGCATCCGGCTGCACGCGTCCAGGCGCCGATGAGTGCC
>WRBL01000267.1 GCA_009784565.1 Streptosporangiales bacterium
ACCTCGGTGATCGGCGACCACGGGAAGTTCGTGATCGCGACCGTGGTCGCCCCGTGCGAGCGGGCCTCGGCCAGGGCGTCGGTGGTGTCCACGGTCGTGCCGGTGTGGGACAGGCCCACGGCGACGTCGCCCTCGCCGCGCAGCGCCGCGGACGTGGCGGCGCTGTGCGGGTCGCTGAACGCGAACGCGGGCCGGTTGATGCGCTGCAGCTTCATCTGCAGGTCCATCGCCACGAAACCGCTCGCGCCGACGCCGTAGATGTCGATCCGGTTCGCCGAGGCGAGCGCGTCCGCCACGGCCGCCAGCACGGCGGTGTCGAGACGGTTCGCCGTGTCGGTGACCGCCGCCGCGTCCGCGTGGGCGATTTTCTTCGTGATCGCCACCGGGTCGTCGCCGGGCTCGATGTCGCTGGACGCCGCGACCATGGCGGCCGCGTCGTCGTGGGCGACCGCGCCCGCCAGCGCCAGCCGCAGTTCCGGGTAGCCCTTCAGCCCGATCGCCCGGCAGAACCGCACGACGCTGGTCGCGCTGGTGCCGCAGGACTGGGCCAGTTCGGAGATGGACCGCCAGGCGACACCGCCCGGATCGTCCAGCACCGCCTGCGCCACCCGCTGTTCGACCGGGGCCAGGTTGGGTAGCAGGGACCTGATCGTGATGAGAATCCCGACGTCGGGGGCTTGAGACATGATCGCGTGTCCTCCGAGCACCATCGCGGGCCTGTATGCAGCCCTACCTATACACGTTACCGTTTAACGGGCACCCGACTCATGAAGTGACAACTTCCCGGGCTATCTACCTGGGAGAATGGCCAGTGAACTGGTAAAATTAGCCACTAACCTGGTGGAGGAGCCGTTGACGTCACCTTCGGGCGGGCCGGAGTCCCGGCCCGTGATGGCCGACGTGGCCCGCCGGGCCGGAGTCTCCCATCAGACCGTGTCGCGCGTGCTGAACGGCCACCCGAACGTCAGCGAGACGACCCGGGCCGAGGTCCTCGCCGCGATCCGCGACCTTGGGTACCGGCCCAACGCCGCCGCCCGCACCCTCGTCACCGGGAAGACCAATTTCATCGGCGTGATCAGCGTCGACACGACCCTGTTCGGTCCCGCGGCGATGCTGTACGGCATCGAGCGGGCGCTGCACCCCGAGTACTTCGTCGCCGTGGCCAGCCTGCCGGAGTTCGACCGGGACTCGCTGACCGACGCCGTGGACCGGTTCGCCGGCCAGGCGGTCGCGGGGATCATCGTGATCGCCCCGGAGACCAGCGCGGCCGACGCCCTGCGCGGAGTCGCGGTGCATGTTCCCCTCGTCGTCGTGGGCTCCGGCGACTACACGCCGCTGGCGTCGGTCGCGATCGACAACCGGGCCGGGGCGATGCTGGCCACCCGGCACCTGCTCGACCTCGGGCACGAGACCGTGCATCACATAGCCGCGGCGGCCAGTTCTTTCGACGCCGCCGAGCGGGTCGCCGGATGGCGGGAGGCGCTGGCCGAGGCGGGCGCCTCCGAGCCGGAGCTGATGCGGGGCGACTGGTCGGCCCGGACCGGCTACGAGTTCGGCCGGGAGCTGACCGCGCGGCCGGAGGTGACCGCGGTTCTGTGCGGGAACGACGCGATGGCGCTGGGCTTCCTGCGCGCCGCCGCCGAGCGTCGTAGAAACGTTCCCGGGGACATCAGCGTGGTCGGTTTCGATGACACTCCCGAGGCCGTCTACTACTGGCCTCCGCTGACCACCGTCCGGCAGGATTTCGGGTCCCTCGGCGTGCTGGCGCTCGACACCCTGATGCGCCTGATCTCCGGCCGGGACGCCCCCGGCGCGCCGCCGCTGGTCCCCGGCCTCATCATCCGCGACAGCGCCGGCCCGCCCCCGAGGAGGAACGCCCCGTGAAGCCCGAAGATCTCCGCAGCCGCCGCTGGTTCGGGGAGGCCCGGACCGACGGGGTCCGGCAGTTCAGCCACCGCAGCCGGGCCCGCCAGCTCGGCATCGCCTCCGACGAGATCGACGGCAAGCCGCTGATCGCCATCCTCAACACCTGGTCCGGCATCAACCCCTGCCACATGCACCTGCGGGAGCGCGCGGAGCAGGTCAAGCGGGGAGTTCTGGAAAAGGGCGGCTTCCCGGTCGAGATGCCCGTGGCCACGCTGAGCGAGACGTTCCAGAAGCCGACCCCGATGACGTACCGCAACCTGCTGTCGATGGAGACCGAGGAGCTTCTGCGTTCCTACCCCTTCGACGGCGCGGTCCTGATGGGCGGCTGCGACAAGACGACCCCGGCGCTCATCATGGGCGCGACCAGCGCGAACATCCCGTCGGTCTTCGTCCCGGCCGGCCCGATGCTCCGCGGGAACGTGAAAGGCCGCCAGGCGGGTAGCGGTACCTCCATGTGGCAGACCTGGGACGACTACAAGGCGGGCACCGCGACGGACTGCGACCTGCGGGACCTGGAGGAGGGCATCGCCCGCTCGCCCGGCACCTGCATGACGATGGGCACGGCGTCCACCATGACCAGCGCGGCCGAGGTCCTGGGCCTGGCGCTGCCCGGTGCCTCGTCGGTCCCCGCCGTCGACTCGGGTCACTACCGGATGGCGGTCAGGGCCGGGCAGGCGGCGGTGGAGCGCGTCTGGAACGACGAGACACCCCAGAGCATCCTGACGAAAGAGGCGTTCGAGGACGCCGCCGCGACCGTGCTGGCCCTGGGCGGCTCCACCAACGCGCTCATCCACCTGATCGCCATGGCCGGCCGCGCCGGCGTGGACCTCACCCTGGATGACTTCGACACGATCTCCCGGCGCGTCCCCTGGCTGGCCAACCTCAAGCCCAGCGGCGAGTACCTGATGGAGGACTTCTTCTACGCGGGCGGGCTTCCGGGCCTGCTCGGCCGGCTGTCGGCGGTTCCCGGCGCGCTCCACCGCGGCTACCCGGAGGCGCCCGTCTACGACGACGACGTCATCCGCTCGCCCGCGACGGCCCTGAGCGGCGAGGGCGGTGTCTCCGTGCTGCGCGGCAACCTGGCCCCGGACGGTGCGGTGATCAAGCACATCGCCGCCGACCAGCGTCTGCTCAAGCACGCCGGGCCCGCCGTGGTCTTCGAGGACTACGCCGACCTGAAACAGCGCGTCAACGACCCGTCGCTGAACATCACGCCGGATTCGGTCCTCGTTCTCCGCAACGCCGGGCCGAAGGCGGCGGGCATGCCCGAGTACGGCCAGCTCCCGATCCCGGATTACCTGCTGGCCCAGGGCGTCCGCGACATGGTGCGGATCAGCGATGCCCGGATGAGCGGCACGAGCTACGGTGCCTGCGTGCTGCACGTCGCGCCGGAGGCCGCCGCCGGCGGCCCCCTGGCGCTCGTCCGGACCGGGGATACGGTGGTCCTCGACGTCCCGGCCCGGACCCTGACAATCGATATTCCCGAACGGATCCTGGCTTCCCGCCGCGCCCAGTGGACTCCGCCTCAGCCGCGGCACGAGCGCGGATACGGAGCCCTGTACTCCGGAAACGTCACCCAGGCGAACGAGGGCTGCGACTTCGAGTTCCTCGCCCGTCGCGGAGCCAGTCCCGAACCGGACCCTAGCTAAGGAGGGCTGCCCGAAATGATCCAGGCTTACAATCCCCGTACCGGCGAGCCGGCGGGAAACCCGGTGCCGGAGACCACCGAGGCCGAGGTCGACACCCTGGTCCGGCGAGCCGCCGAGGCCGCCGGAGAATGGGTCGCCTCGGAGCGCCGGGCCGAGGCGCTGGAGGCGATCGCCGACGCTCTCGATGACCACGCCGAGGACCTGGTCGCGATCGCCGACACCGAAACCGCCCTCGGCACGGAGCGCCTGACCGGCGAGGTCGCCCGGGCCAGCGGCCAGTTCCGGCTGTTCGCCGGCGTCGTCCGCAACGGCGAGTACCGCAAGGTCGTCCACACCGAGGCGGTGGGACCCGCCCCGGACCTGCGCCGCGCGCTCCGGCCCCTGGGTCCGGTGGCCGTGTTCGCCGCGTCCAATTTCCCGTTCGCGTTCTCGGTCGCGGGCGGCGACACCGCGTCCGCGCTGGCGGCGGGCTGCCCCGTGATCGTGAAGGCCCACGAGGGGCATCCGGGGACCTCCGAGCTTTCCGCCGCCATCATCGCGGGAGCGCTGGAGGCGGCGGGAGTAGCCGGCAATCCGTTCGGCCTGATTCACGGGGTTGACGCCGGGCTGGCGCTGCTGCGGCATCCGCTGATCACGGCCGCCGGGTTCACCGGCTCCATCCCGGGCGGGCTCGCGCTGCAGCGGGTGTGCGCCGAGCGGCCGGTGCCGATCCCGTTCTTCGGCGAGATGGGCGCGGTCAACCCGGTCGTGGTGCTGCCCGGCGCGGCGTCGGGCCGGCCTCGGGAGATCGCGGACGGGTACGCCGGGTCGCTGACCCTGGGCGCGGGGCAGTTCTGCACCAACCCGGGCCTGCTGTTCGTCCCCGACGAGGCGGAGATCCTGTCCGCCGTCTCCGCCGCGGCCGGGAACGCGTCCGGCGGGCCGATGCTGACCGAGCGGATCTTTAGGGGGTACGAGTCGGCGGTGGCCGAGGCGGCCGCGCACCCGGGCCTGTCCGAGCTGGCGTCCGGCCAGCCGGGGGAGGGGCCGTGGGGCGCCACCCCGCGCGTGTACACGACGTCCCTGAAGGAGTTCGCGGCCGACGTGCCGGTGCTGGCCCGGGAACGGTTCGGGCCGGCCGGGATCGTGGTCACCTACCCGTCGGTCGATGAACTGCTGCCGGTGCTGGCCGGGCTGCCCGGGAACCTGGTCGGGACGCTGCACGCGGCGGAATCCGATCTCGGCGACGCGCGGCGCCTGGTGCCGGTGCTGGAGTGGATCGCCGGGCGGGTCGTCTACAACGGCTGGCCCACCGGCGTCGCGGTCGTGCCCGCGCAGCAGCACGGCGGCCCGTACCCGGCGACGACATCGGCCGAGCACACCTCGGTGGGCTCCGCCGCCATCAACCGCTGGCTCGTCCCGGTCGCCTACCAGAACTTCCCGGCCGGACTGCTGTAGGAAAGACCCCCGGGCTCTCCCTCGCGGGAGGGGCCCGGGGGTCCGCGGGGAACGGTCAGTCCCCCTGGGGACTCAGCTCGCTTCCTGCTGGCGCTCCTCCAGGGCCCGCCGGTACTCGGCGACGACGAGATCGGTGAGCTCGGTGGCGGAGGTGTCCGCGCTGCGCTTGTCGAACGTGATCTGGCCGCCCTGGATCATGTTCACCCGGTCGCAGACGTCCAGGACCTGGCCGTAGTTGTGGGCGATGATGATGATCGAGACGTCGCCCTGTTCCTTGAGCTTCTGCACCAGGTCCAGGATGATCGTGCCCTCTTTGACGCCCATCGCGGCCAGCGGCTCGTCCAGCAGCAGGATCTTCGGCTGCGGCTGGGCGAAGACCGAGCGCGCGACCGCGATCGCCTGCCGCTGCCCGCCGGACAGCTCGGCGACCAGGGAGTTGACCGACGGGAGGCGCACGCCCATCTCGTCGAGCCGTTCCTTGGCCAGCTTCTTCATGTTGCGGACGTTCAGCAGCCCGCCCGTGGTCGGCTCCCGGTTCAGGAACATGTTCACGTACACCGGGAGCTGGTTGACCAGGGCGAGGTCCTGGTAGACGGCGTCGATGCCGAGCGACCGGGCGTGGTCGACCGACTTGAGGTTCACCGGCTGGCCGTCCAGGTACAGCTGTCCGGTCGTCGGCGGCTGGAAGCCGCAGATGATCTTGAGCAGGGTGGACTTGCCGGCGCCGTTGTCGCCGATGAGGCCCAGGACCTCGCCCTTGCCCAGGCGCAGGTTGATGTCGGTCAGGGCGGTCACCGCGCCGTAGCGCTTGGACACGTTCTCGACCCGGAGGATGTCCTGCCCGGAGCCCGCGGTCTTCGCCGGGGCGGTGTCGGGGGTTTCTTCGCTCACCTCAGGTCCTTCCCCTCTCGCGCAGCCGTGTGAGCTGCACGTTCGCGATCATGGCCACGATGACGACGGAGCCGTAGATGATCGGCAGCGGGTTCGCGCTCACGCCCAGGATGTTGAAGCCGTCCTCCATCAGGGCGATCACGAACGAGCCGAAGAAGGCGCCGATGATCGTGCCGACCCCGCCCCGCATCGCGGTGCCGCCGATGACCGCGGCCGCCATGGAGTAGAACATCGGCGTGTACTGGCCCGACGTCGGGTCGATCGACCCGGTCTGGAAGGCGACCTGGATGCCGACCAGTGCGCCGAACACGCCGGTCAGCATGAAGTTGCCGTACTTGATCCGGTTGACCTTGATGCCGGCCTCGCGGGCGCCGATCAGGTTCCCGCCGACCGCGACCGTGTGCAGGCCCCACCGGGTCCGGGTCAGCACCAGGTGCATGATGATCGTGAGGACGACCGCCCAGATGATCGTCGTCCAGTTGGTCGAGTTGACCAGCTGCTCGGTCGTGAAGAACTTGCCCACGCCCATCGTGCTGGCCGGGATCTGGGCGGGCTCGGCGTGCGACGTGGTGTCCACGATGCCCCACAGGATGAACCCGGTACCGAGCGTCGTGATGAACGACGGCAGGTTCAGGGTGACCGTGAGGAAGGCGTTGACCCAGCCGACCACGAGGCCCATGAGCAGCCCGAGGATGATGCCCAGGAGCGGCGGCAGGTGGTAGTTCTGCACCGCGAAGTACATGATGAACGGCGCGAACGTGTAGATGAACCCGACCGACAGGTCCATCTCCCCGCAGATGAGCAGCATCACCTCGCCCAGGGCGATGATGATGATCGGCGCCGCGAGGTCGGACATCAGGTTGACCAGGTTGGTCTGCCCGATGAAGGCCGTGTTCACCTGTCCGCTGGAGAACAGGAAGTAGATGAACAGGACCGCGGCCACCACGAAGACCGTGAGTTCGCGCTGCTTGAGAACGAAGCCGCCGGCCTGTTTCAGCAGCGTGCCGGCGCCGCCCGCCTTACCGCCTTCGGGGGGTGTGCCCAGCCCGGTGTCCTGCTGAGCTGTCTCACTCACCCGTGACCCCACATGGTGTTTCTCCGTATCTATGTCAGTCGCGTCAGAAAACCGGACGGGGCGGGACGACGCTGTCCCGCCCCGTCCGGAAAACCGTGGCTGGTGATCAGGTGCTGGTGGTCGCGGCCGGCGCGTTGATGGCGCCGGACAGCGGAAGGTACTTCGGCGAGGTGGAGGTGCCCTGGTACCGGCTGGGTGCCGCGTACGCGTCGGCGTTGTCCTTGGTGACGACGGACAGGCCGGTGTCGGTGTCGGGCGGGTACAGCGCGCCGCCGGAGATCTTGAACAGGTACATGTAGAGCACGGGCAGGAAGCCCTGCAGGTACGGGTCCTGGTAGATGGTGAAGTCCATCAGGCCGCTCTTGATGTTGCTCACCGTCTGGCCCAGGGTGTCGAACCCGCCGGACGGGACCTTGACGCCGGTCGCCTTGAGCTGCGCGCCGAGAACCTCGGTGGAGCCGGCGTCCACGGCGAACGCGCCCTTGATGTTCTTGTGCGCGAGCAGGTAGGCCTTCTCGGCCGGGGGCTCCTGCGCGGTCTCCGCCCCGGTGGCGATCTCGTGCACCTTGAAGCTGGAGCCGAGGACCGACACCGCGCCGTCGTACCGGGGCTGGATGTTGCCGGTGCCGGGGGTGGCGATGAAGATGACGATCTCGCCGCCGCCAGGGATGAGCTTCTTGATCTCGTTGCCCATGGACTGGCCGGACACGAACAGCGACTGCCCGACGTAGGCCAGGCGGTTGGAGCCGATGACCGGCTTGCCCTTGGTGTAGACGCCGTCGGAGTTGTAGGACATGACCGGGATGCCGTCCTGCATGGCCCCCTTGATCGGAGCCGTGAACGCGGTGGCGTCGATCACGGGGACCGCGATGCCGTCGGCCTTGGCCGCGACCGCCTGCTGGAAGGCGCTCGTCATCTCCGAGATCACGGAGTTGGTGGAGCCTTCCCACTTCGGCGGCTTCAGGCCCAGGAGCTTGGCGGCGTCCGCCATGCCGTACTGGGTCGGGGTGAAGAACGGGTTCGTGGTCACGTGGTTGATGAACCAGAACTGCCACGACGGCACCGTCGGGAAGTTGCTGGCCGCGCCGCCAGCCGCGGAGCTGGTACTGGCGGACGTGCAGGCGGAGATCAGGGCCGATGCCGCGGCAGTCGTGCTGAATAGCCCGGCCCCGCGCAGCAGACGGCGCCGTGTGGGGCCGTCCTTCATGTTCAGGGTCTCTATCGCCTCATCGACCACCGGGTCGACTTCTCTCATCAGGACCTCCTTTGGGCCTGCTGTCCCTCGCTGGTGTCCCCCGGCCGCGACCGGCCGTGAGTTGATGTGAGCGCTCACATTGGTCGATTACGGGGTGACATAGCAAGATTTAGATCATTGACCGCCCCTGAGTCAATGATGTGAGAGTGGCCAGAAGATGCAGGTCGTAACGTTGCGATAACGTTGATGGCTTTCGAAGGGATTTCGCTAGTGATTCGCCACTGTCCGCCGCCGTCCGTTTGCTCTACCGGTTAGTAACATAAGCGGACGGCCAGGCCGGTACCGGGGTCGAAGAAGTGCAGGCGCCCGGGGTCGACCGTGAAGCTCAGGCGTTCGCCGGCCCGGGGCGCCAGGCGGAAGTCCAGCCGGGCGACACCGTTCCACGACTGCCCGGCCAGCAACTCGCCGTCGGCCCCGTTGCCGCTGCCGCCAGCGGAACCGCCGTCGCCAGGAGAACCGCCGTCTCCCGGCGCCGGGGGGCGTGCCGACGGGGCGTCGACGGAGAAGAAGGCATGCACCTCGCCGCCGACCGGTTCCACGAGCCGCACGTCGGCGCCGAGCGAGGCAC
>WRBL01000268.1 GCA_009784565.1 Streptosporangiales bacterium
AGCGGCCCCGCCATCCCGGTCCTCCGTCATTGCCGTATCGCGGATCTGAAGCTTCCCATTATTACCGGGCCAGGACCGAGTCGTCCTTGGTCGCGCCGATGATGTTCAGGTACAAGGCCTGCAAACTGGGGCCGGGGTCGATGCCGAGTTCCTCGGCCAGCCGGTCGCGGATCGCATAGTAGACGCCGAGTGCCGCGGCCTGGCCCCTGGTCGGGAGCAGGGCGCGCATGAGCTTCTCGTGAGCCGATTCGTTCAGGGGGTCTTCCTGCGCGAGGTCGTTCAGAAAAGGGAGGACGTCCCAGGACTCACCCAGTTGGAGGCCGAGGCCGCACCAGCGTTCCCGGGCGCTCGTCAGCATCCGCTTCAGCGGAGGTGCCTCGGCCTCGACCAGGACGGGGCAGTCGACGCCGTTCAGCAGTTCGCCGGGCCGCCGGAGGGAGAGCGCCTCGCTCAGGCATTGCCGTGCGGCGTTCAGTTCTCCCCGGACCTCCGCCACCCGGGCGAAGGCGACCTTCTCCAGGAACATCTTCACGTCGGTCTGGATGGCTTCGCGCTTGATGATGTAGCCGTCGTCGGTGGTCAGCAGCACTGATTCGGCCCCGACGCGCTTGAGGAGCTTTCGTACCCGGGACATCGTTGTGTAGAGCGCTTCCAGCGCCTTCTCGTACTGGTGCCCGGGCCAGAACAGTTCGATGAGCTCGTCTGCTTCTACCGGCGTTCCCGCGCTGGTGACCAGCTTTGTCAGCACGCCCCGCTGTTTTCCCCGGGGGACCGTCAGCTCGACATCCCCATGACGTACGCACAGTGTCCCCAGCAGCCCGAAATCCAGCATCCCCGTCCTCCGCTTCCCGTAGTGCTGAATAAGCCCACCGTCTGCTACTGGAAAGGGATTCTGCGCGCCCTCGGCGCTGTCTTCATTACCTATACATAGGTATATGTCGCAGATGTATGACTTGCGGGGATTGGAGGGGCCTGAAGATTTTCTGAGTCAGCGAGGAACTGGCGGAGCCCCGGGGTCCCAGACGCTGGGACCCCGGGGCTCCGGGCCTGTCGGTCAGCGGAATGCTACGAGGCTTCCCAGATTTCGCCGGGATCGCCGTAGCAGTCTTGCTGCTGGAGCTGGGTGCCCTGGGTTCCGGTGGTGTCGTCGAGGCACTTACCGGAGTTCTTGTTCATGATTTCGCCGTCGGGGAGAGGTTGCCATTCCTGGTTGGCGCCCCCGTTGCAGGTGTAGAGCTCGGCGAGGCCGCCGTCGAGCTTGCTCTGGCCTTTCATGTCGAGGCAGGTGCCCTGGACCTGGATGGTGCCGCCGGGCTCCAGGGTCCAGTTCTGGGCGCCGGTGCCGTTGCAGGCGTGGTTGTCGATGATGGTGTTGTTGGCGGCGGAGGCCTGGTAGTCGTCGAGGCACTTGCCGCCGGCCGACAGGATCTGTCCGGCGGGCAGGGTCCACTGCTGCCCGGTCGCGGCGGTGTTGCAGGCCTCGATGTCGAGCTGGGTGTTGTTGGTGCTGCTGTTGCCGGGGTCGGCGAGGCAGTAGCCGGACAGCGGGTTGTAGAGCTGCCCGTTGCCGCGCAGCTGCCAGCCCTGGTGGCCGTCGCCGCCGGAGCATTTCTGCAGGGTGGCGGTGGAGCCGCTGGTGACGCCGCTCATGGTCAGGCACATGCCGGCGGAGGCGCTGGGCTCGATGGTTCCGGCGCCCCCGGAGCCGGCGGGACTCGCGGACGGGCTGAAGGTCCAGTTCTGGTTGGCGCCGGAGTTGCAGGCGTAGGCGTGGACGGCGGTTCCGGCGGCGGTGCTGGAGGCGGGGTCGTCGACGCACATGCCGCTGACGCCGGAGGTGTAGGGGCCGCTGGTGGCGGTCCAGCCGCTGTCCAGCCCGGTGAGGGTGCTGATGTTGAAGGACGCGGATCCGGTGGCGCCTGTGGCGTCGGTGGCGGTGACGGTCACCTTGGAGGTGCCGGCGGACGACGGGAGGGTGCCGGTGACGGCCCCGGTGGCGGAGTTGACGGCGAGCCCGTCAGGGAGCCCGGTGGCGGTCCAGGTGATGGCCTGGCTGGAGTCGGAGCTGGTGGCCTTCAGCGGGATATTCACCTTCTGGCTGGCGGCGTAGTCCTGGGTTCCGGGGTCGGGGACGGAGACGGTGTCGCCGGAGGCCTGATCGGACAGGCCGGCCGCTCCGTTCGGAGTTCCCGTGCCGGTGGGGCCGTCGTAGCCGGTCCCGGCGGTGCACAGGTAGGACCGGTTCGACTCGCAGGTGCCGTCGGAGCCGCTGGTGATGTCGTTGAAGTTCCCCGAGTTGCCGGACTGGTAGGGATACGACGCGGGGTAGGTGCCGGCCTGGGGGAGGCCGTTGAGCGCGTAGATGCCGGCGATGATGCCCGCGGACACGCTGGTGGAGCCGATCGAGGCCCAGTCCGTGGCCCGGCCGTCCCCGTCGGCGGGGGCGGTGGAGTCGTAGACCGACACGGGGGTGGACGGGTCGGCGACCGCGGACACGTCGTTCTGGGTCCGGTTGCCGCAGCCGGTGTCGGACTGCCAGGCAGGCTTGGGCTCGAAGCTGGAGCAGCCGGCGCTGCTGCCGGACCAGGCGGTCTCGTCCCACCCCCGCGAGGCGGAGGCGTCGGCGGTGAGGGTGGTGCCGCCCACGGCGGTGACGTACTGGGAGGAGGCGGGCCAGGCCTCGCCGGTGCCGGTGTCGCCGCCGGCGAACACGAGGGCCTTGCCGGGGGCGTTGAGGTAGGCCCGGCTGTCGGCGTCCTGCCCGGCGAACTGGGCGGCCCCCCACCCGCCGACGATCACGTCGGCGTCGTTCTCGGCGGTCAGCAGGGCCTGGCCGCCGTCGGCGACCTGGTCGCTGCCCGCCTCCGCCAGCAGGATCTGGCAGTTCGGGCAGGCCGCGGTGACCATGTCCATGTCGGCCGAGGCGACCGCGGTCCAGTCCGCCGCCGACGACGGCGGGGCTGAGGGCAGCGGGGAGGACTGGTTGTTCTCGTTGACCTTGGTGACGCATCCGGAGCCGACCGGGAGGGCGCCGCCGGCCGTGGTGACGCACGGGGCCAGCCCGTACTGGGTGCGGTAGGCGGCCAGGTCGGCGGCGGCGTTCGGGTCATCGTAGGGCGTCACGACGGCTACCGCTTCCGGTGCGCCGTTCGCGATGCCCCCGGTGGCCGAGGCGGATGCGAGGTTGTAGGCGGACTGCAGCTGGGCGGGGGAGAACCCCGACGGGGTCGCGCCCGCGGCGGCCGCGCTGGTCCCGGCCTTCGCCGTTCCGGCCGGCCTGGTCCCGGCCGAAGCCGCGGTCTTGCCCGGGGTGCTCTGCGCGGAGGCCGTGCGAATGATCCCCGAGCACGAGACCTGGCCCGGCCCGGGCACCGGGCAGGCGGAACGCTGCCCGGCCGGGAGCTTCGGCTGCCGCGGCGCCTGCGTGAACTTCCTCGGCGCCGCCGGAAGCCTGACGTGCCGGACCGGCTGGCCGATCAGCTTGCTGAGCGGAGCCTTCCCGGCCACGGGCTTCGCCGCCGTCTTCGTGCCGGCCGCCGGTGGGGCGGGCCTGGCGGAGGCGGGTGCCGCACCGGCGACCGAGGCCACGGCCAGCAGCAGCATCAGCGCCGCCAGCGGTCCGGTGACCGCGCGCCAGCGTGGTCTTCTCCTGAACAACAGCACCCCGATCACTCCTCACGGATTCGACGCCGTCTCGCGGGTCTGCGGGCGCCCCGCGTTGCGCGGGCCGCAGGCGCCCGATCCTCTCGCGCCGACCTGACACGAACCTGACACTCGTCCTGTTCTCGCAGGCCGGCCCGGAAGTGTCAGGTCGGTGTCAGGTGGGTTCTGGATGATTCCCGGTGTAGCCCTGTCCGGAGTTGAAGGGATTGCTGATGCGCACCTGGTCGCGGATTCCATTGCTCGCGGCGGCGTCGGCCGCGCTGCTGGTCCCGTCGCTGGCGGTGTCGGTGCCGCTCGCGCAGGCGTCAGTCTCCGGCGGCGCCGCCGCGGCAGGGCACAAGTCCGCGCCGGCCGCGCACCGGGCGCCCGCTCCCGCGCCCCGCCCGGGCACGGGGAAGCAGGCCGCGAAGGTGGCGGCCGCGCTGAAACTGGCCCGGGCGTCCGGCAGGGCGGTCCCGGTCGGTTCCTCGTCCGCGGTGAACCCGGACGGGACGCTCACGGTGACCGCCGCGGCGGCGCCGGGGAACGGCGTGTACGAGGTGAAGCTTCCCTCGCAGCTGAGCGGTGCGACGGTGAAGTCGGCGTCGGTGACCGCCCCAGTAACCTGCTCCGGTTCCGCTTCCGGTTCGCCGAGGCTGTCGCTGGCGGTGACCCGTCCGGGCGGCGGGTCCCTGGGCAGCGGCGGCAGCGCCTGGAACGCGGCCCGGGCCGTCTCCTGCGGTTCGCCGGGTGCTGGTTCGGCCTCCTCGTCGCTTCCGGTGACGAGCGCGGTGAAGCAGGCGGCGGCCGGGGACTGGCGGGCGTTTACCTTCCGGCTGTCGGGCGCGAAGGTCGCCGCCCCGAAACTTGACGTCACCTACACGGAGCTGCCGGAGACTCCGTCGGGCCTGGCGGTCACCTCCGGCACGCTGAAGAACGCGGGCTGCGCGAGCTCTGCTGCCTCCCCGTCGTCATCCTCATCGAAGTCCGCCGCTGCCGAGGCCGGCCCGGCCGCGTCCTCCCCGGTGATCGCGCCCGGGTCGGCGGCGACGCTGGAGGCCGGCGTCGTCAACGCGGCCGGGCTTCCGTCGGCGGCCCGGTTCACGTACTGGGTGAAGGGCACGTCGAAGAAGGCGACGGTCACCTCCGGGGTCGCCGGCAGCGGCACGGAGGCGAAGGCGACCGTCCCGGCCGGCTTCACGAAGGGGCTGGGCAAGAAGGCGGTCATCGACTGGACCGCGTCCGCGGTCAGCCCCGCCGCCTCCGCCTCCGCTTCCTCGTCGCCGTCCTCGTCCTCGGCTTCGGCCGCGTCGGCGGTGTGCGCCCTGACGGTGGACGCCGCGGCCGAGCAGGGTTCCCCGGCGATCTCCGGCGGCCCGTCCGGTGACCCGGTGCCGGGGACGCAGGAGACGTGGACGGTGTCGGCGGCGGACGCGTCCCAGTCCGGGGTGACGCCGACGTCGGTGGTGTGGGGCCTGGACGCCCCGCCCCCGGTCAGCGACCCGCCCTCGGACCAGGTCACCTCGATCGCGTCGGGGGACACGTCCGCGCAGGTGCAGGCGGTCGTCCCGTCGCCCGGCCCGCACGCCTTCTACGCCTACGTCACCTACTCCGACGGCTCGGTGTCCTCCACCGCCACGTCCACGTTCACCGCGGACAGCGACCCGGCGATCTCCTGCCCGAGCTTTTCCGGCGCGCTGGCGAACACGGGCTGCACGAACTCCGACGGCAGCGCCGCGTCGTCGTCGGACGCCAACCAGATGATCTCCAACGGGGCCTCGGACGCGTCCGGGACCGCGAACGCGAACGGCGCGGACGAGGCGTTCACGGCCAGCGAGCTGGAGACCGCCGGGTGGAACCCCGGCGGCACGGTCACCGTGGACGGGGCGGCGTTCACGCTGCCGCAGTTCGGGTCCTCCTCCGACGGCAACGACAACGTCCTCGCTGCCGGGCAGACGATCGGGATGCCGGCCGCCACCCAGGGGACGTCGATGGTGTTCCTGGTGGCCGGCACGACCACCGACACGCAGTCCCCGGCTCCCTCTCAGGTCGGGGAACCGGTGAGCCCGGCGCTGCCGGGCGGGGTGGACACGGTCGGGCAGGACTGCGACGTGTACCAGGCGAACTTCGCGACCGGCGTCAACTGCGACCCGGCCCCGTCCGGGACCATCACCTACGCGGACTCCTCCACCCAGGACTATGACCTGGAGGCGCCGGGCTGGGAGCACACCACCCCGTCGATCACCCCGGTGACGCTGCCCGACCGCTCCACCACCTCGGGCCTGTCGTCGCAGTACCAGACCGGCCTGTACGCGGTCACGATCCCGGTCGAGTCGCAGAAGGCCGTCCAGTCGGTGACGCTCCCGGACGTGGGCGCGGTGGTCGGGGCGGCCCCCGGCTTCGACTGGCCCGCGATCCACGTCGTCGGCATGCAGGTCGTCGACACGACTTCCGTTACCGGGAGCCTGGCCTCCGCCGTCACCCAGCCCGTCGCGGCGTGGACCGGGACCTGGGCGTCCCCGCCCGAGGCGCCCCGCACCCCGTCGTCGGGCTCGTCCTACGCAAACCAGACGCTGCGGGAGGTCACGCAGGTCTCCACCGGGGGCACCCAGGTCACGACCACCGGGTCCGGCGCCCAGACCGGGATCGCGGTCCGGCTGCGCCTGTCCGACGCCCTGGCCGACACCGGGACCGGGCCGCTGAAGATCGGGGCGGTGACCGTCGCCCCGCAGTCCTCGGGCGCGGCCGTGTCCGGCACCCCCGTGCCCGTCCTGTTCGGCGGAGGCAAAACGGTCACGATCCCCGAGGGGGCCGACGCCTACTCCGACCCGGTCCTCCTCCCGGCCCTGACGGCGGGCGAGCACCTGAGCGTGTCGATCGACCTGACCGGAACCTACCCGTCCCTGCCGACGAGCACGCTGTGCAACGCCTGCAGCGAGTACGAGTCCGCGTCCGGGACCGGCGACCAGACGGCCAATACGAACGGGTCGGGGTTCACTGACGGCAGCACCCACAGCCAGGTCCTCACCGGCCTCGACGTGCTCACCGCCGGGACCTCTGCGAAGCCGACCGTCGCGGTGCTGGGCAGCGGCGTCATCGACGGCCTGGGGTCCGGGAACACCGCCGTCCACGGCGGGGACCGGGTCGCCGACGACCTGGCCTCCTCCCTGCAGAACCAGCCCGGCGGCCCCGCCTTCGGCGTGGTCAGCGCCGGGGTCGACGCCAACCAGGTCCTGGGCGACGCCGACACCGGCGTGAACACCAGCGGCGGCCCCGCGGCCCTCACCCGCCTGGCCCGCGACGTCCTGGCCGAGCCCGGCGTCGGCACCGTCATCATCGACGAGGGCGAGGAAGACCTCCTGCAGGGCACCAGCGAGCAGGACCTGTACGCCAACGGCCTGACCGAGCTGTCCCGGGAGCTGAGCGCCTGGGGCATCACCACCATCTGGGCCACCCAGCACGCCTGCGCCGGCTACGCCACCTGCACGCCCGCCGCCGACAACGGCCGCACCACCCTTGACACCGACCTCCTGGCCCAGGGCCTGTCCCCCGGCACCAGCTGCTCCTCGGTCGGCATCCCGCCGTGCCAGTACACGGCCGACTTCGCCGCCCAGGTCGACCAGGGCGACGGCAGCGCCGGCCAGGACCAGCTCACCCAGTCCGCCGACTCCGGCGACGGCGTCAACCTGACCCCGGCCGGCTACGCCGCCGAGACCAGGACCATCCCGGTCATCACCGGGCAGACCCCCCTCGCGGCCGACGTGCCGCCCGGCAGTTGACCCAGGACGGGACCAGAAGACTCATATGAGCAGCAGAACCTTCTTCACCCGCAGATTCCGAACAGGAAACGCGATGCGCAGCCGGTCCCCCTTCCGCCGCAGGATCTCTAGCAGGCATGCGGCGCGCAGGCTCCTGGTTCCGCTGCTGCTGGCGGTGTGTTCCCTGGTCGGCCTGCTGGCCACCGCCCCGCCCGCGGCGGCCAAGGCCGTGCCGCCGCCGGTCAAGCACGCCAAGCCGATCCCGGTCCACAAGGTCCAGGGCAAGAAGGTCGGCCTGCCGAAGGCGAAGGCGTGGCATCCGTCGAAGGTGTCGTGGCCGTCGGCGTCCACAACCGAGGTGACCCCGGGCTCATCGGGAGTGAAGGCCGGGTCGATGCCGGTGTCGGTGAAGACCGCGCCGAAGGCGGCGGCTCCGGGCAAGGTCCAGGTCAGCATGAAGCCCCGCTCGACCGCGGCCGCTGCGGGGATCCGGGGCACCGTGTTCACCGTCGGGCACGCTGCCGGGAACACCGCCAAGGCGGGCAAGACGCAGGTGAGCCTGGACTACTCCTCGTTCAAGGACGCCTACGGCAGCGACTACTCCTCCAGCCTGCGCCTGGTCGAGCTCCCCGCGTGCGCCCTGACGACGCCGCAGGTCGCGGCGTGCCGCAAGGAAACGCCGCTGCCCACCGCGAACGACGAGAAGGCATCCACCCTGTCGGCGGCGGTGCCGCTGACGGCGGGGACGGACGCGGCCACGGCCGTGGCGGCGACGCCGGGTCCCTCGGGCCCTGGCGGGAACTACTCGGCGACGAAGCTGACCGAGGCCGGGTCGTGGGCCGAAGGAGGCGACTCGGGCGCTTTTACGTACTCCTATCCGATCAGTACCCCGGCGGTGCCGGGCGGCCTGCAGCCGAGCATTTCCCTGAACTACAACTCCCAGACCGTCGACGGCCTGACGTCGTCGACGAACAACCAGGCGTCCTGGGTCGGGGACGGCTGGAACTACGACCCCGGGTCGATCTCTCGGTCCTACATTCCCTGCTCGGACCCGGACGCGGAAGACTCGTCGGGCAAGACGCAGGGGGACATGTGCTACTCGCAGCAGGATGACTCCACGACCCTGAACCTCAACGGGTCCTCGACCACTCTGGTGTACAGCGGCACCAGCACCAGCTCGGACGGGACGGTCACCGAGACCTACAAGGCGCAGTCGGACGGGAACGAGCTGGTCCAGCTCATCTCCGGGGCGACCGGGGCCAGCAACGGAACCGGCCCCGACGGCGGCCCCGGCAGCAGCGAGGGCGACGGCGAGTACTGGAAGATCACCGAGCCGGACGGGACGCAGTACTACTTC
>WRBL01000269.1 GCA_009784565.1 Streptosporangiales bacterium
GACGTGGCCTCGGCCTACTGCCTGCGCGGCGTGTCCGGCCCGCTCGGCAACGCGATCGGGCTCCGGCTGGACCGGGAGGAGACGGGCACGTTCCTGACGGTCCAGCCGCCGCGCGACTGGGAATGGAGCCCGCAGTCCTTCTACGAGGCGGTGGCCGACGGCCCGCTGAAGCCGGTTCTCAAGGCGGCCCGCGTCTTCGACGACCTCGTCACCGGCAACGTCGACCTCGCCGAGTTCGCGTCCCGGTTCTTACAGGTCCAGGCCGGCGGCACGGGCGAGGGGGATGAGGCGGGTCATGGTCTCCTCGCTCTCGAAATGCTCGCTCTGGGTGCCGATGAACGCCTCGGCCCGGGCCCGGAGAGTATCCCGCAGGACCGCGTCCACGGCCCTGGAGGCTACCGAGGTCAGCCGCTCCAGGGAGTCGGCCAGCGGCTCCACCTGCTCGGCCGGAAGGCCCGCGGCGACGAACGGCTTCCACAGGTCGCGTTCGAACAGGTCGATGAACCGTCCGGCGATCGCGTCCTCGGCCTCTTTCAGTGCCGCCAGTTCATCGAGCATCTCACCCATGGGAATGCCGATCTGCAGCAGCTCAAGGCCGATGTCCATCAGCCTGGGGCTCTTCACCTGCACCGACAGGCCGTGGATCTCGATGAGCCCCATCTGGCTCACGCGCCGCAGGGCCGAAGGGGTCATCCCCTGGCCGCCGAACAGCTTCTTGAAGTCCGAGAGGGAGAGTTTCCGAGGCTTTTCCGGCGCCAGCACGTCGTTGACCTGCGTCTTGGGCTTCTTGATACTGTCTTCCCCGTTCATCCGAGGGATGGTACAGCGTCCCCGAAGGTCCGGTATCGCCCGGGGTCGATGTCTTACGATGCCGGGCGCGGCCCCGGCGCCACTTGACGCAGCCGCACAGGCCGCAGTCGGTTCCCGGCCGGTAGTGCGCGTGCGCGTCCTTCTCGTGCCCGCAGCGGCACGTCGTGCCTCGTCCCCACCCCATGCCCTCCATCATTCCCCGCGGGCGCCGAAGTATCACCCTCCGGAGAGGGCCGGCCGGGTTACCGGTAGCGGAATCCGTCGAGGAACCGGCGGAACACCCCGCCTTCCCGGGGAAGGGCCGGCGCCGGCGGCGGGGCGGTCTCGCGCTGGCGGGCGACGGGCTGGTCGTAGTCGGTCCGCTGGATCGCGTCGATGACCTCGTCCTCGGTGAAGTCCTCCGAGCCCTCGATCTCGGGCACGAACCCGACGAGCATTCCGTCCTTCATGACCTGCGCCTCGAGCCCGGCCGTCCCGTCGGTATCCCATTCGGCGACCCGCCCGCCGGGAAGGGTGACGGTGACGCCGAAGTGCGGGGCGCCCCGGTACAGGTGAGCGTTGACGCCGCGGTCACGGAGGCCGTCGACCACGCGGCGCGCCTTGAACTCATCCATGATCAGACTGTATGTCCGTTTCCTGAATGATCGCTGAACGGTGAACCACGACACAGGTTAGGCCTGATCACGTCGGGTAGGCCGCGCCCCATGAAGACCTGGTTCATCACGGGAGCATCGAAAGGCTTCGGACGCGAGTGGACGATCGCCGCGCTGAAGCGCGGAGACAAGGTGGCCGCCACCGCGCGCGACGCCTCCACGCTGGATGACCTGCGCGAGCAGTTCGGCGACGCGCTGCTGCCGCTGCAGCTGGACGTCAACGACCGCTCCGCGGACTTCGCGGCGGTGGAACTGGCCGCGAAGCACTTCGGGCGGCTCGACGTCGTCGTCAACAACGCCGGCTACGGCCAGTTCGGCATGATCGAGGAACTGTCCGAGGCCGACGCGCGCGACCAGCTCGAGACGAACGTGTTCGGCGCGCTGTGGGTCACCCAGGCCGCGCTGCCCATCCTGCGCGGCCAGAACGCGGGCCACATCCTGCAGGTCTCGTCGATCGGCGGGATCTCGGCGTTCCAGAACGTCGGCATGTACCACGCGTCGAAGTGGGCGCTGGAGGGACTGAGCCAGTCCCTCGCCCAGGAAGTCGAGTCGTTCGGCGTGAAGGTGACGATCATCGAGCCCGGCCCGTTCTCCACGGACTGGGGCGGGCCGTCCGCCCGGCACGCCACGGCGCTGCCCGACTACGACAAGGTCCGCGAGGACGCCGCCCGCAAGCGGGCCGAGCGGGCGAGCGCCGGCCCCGGCGACCCGGCCGCGACGTCGGAGGCGATCTTGCAGGTGGTCGACGCCGACGAGCCGCCGCTGCGGCTGTTCCTCGGCGCCACGCCGCTGTCCATCGCGACCGCCGACTACGAGTCGCGGCTGGCCGAATGGCGCGAGTGGGAAGAGGTCTCCGTGCGCGCCCACGGCGGCTCGTAACTCCGTATCGCCCTTGGCGCGGCCGGCGATGAAGTCGATCGCGTCGAGGGTGGAGCGGTAGACGAAGCTCTCCCGCTTGGGCGCGGCGAGGAACCGGGCGGCGGCGGCGAGAGGGGCACGGTCACCGCCGACCCGGGACTCGGCTAGCGCGGCCATCGCGGTCTTCACCGTGTGCGCCACCATGATCGGCGCGGCGGCGTTGTCCTCGGCGGCGGCCTGGGTGAGGGCCCGCTCCAGCGGGACCTCCGGGCCGTCGTAGCCCTTGACCAGGGCCACGGCCTGCTGCGGGTCCCGGCGGCGGATGGCCCCCAGGACGGCGTCCGCGTCCGACCCGGCACGGGCTTGCACCGGGGGCGGAGTGTCCCGGGCGTCGAACTTCTGCGTCCACTGGGTAAACCAGGCCGCGTGCAGGACGCCGCGCAGCACCTCGGGTGACGGGTCCCGGGCCCAGGCCCAGCGCAGCGCGTTCGTGTAGGTGAGCGTGTGGGTCACGTCCAGCCAGCCCGCGTCGCGGCTGTCGTCGATGTCGGAGTCCATGTCGAACCGCCCCAGGCGCGAGGCCGCGACGGACGAGATCAGGTTGATGACGTCCGGTACCGCGACGCCGCCGTCCAGGGCGCCGAGCACCCCCGCGACCGCGTCCTCTGGCATGCCGTCGAGCAGGATACGGCGCAGGGCAGGCAGGTCCGCGGCGACGGGGGACGCGCCGGAGGCGCCTTCCCACGCCTTCAGGAAGCGGCGCATGTACGGGAGCTTGTCGTAGCGGGTGGACCAGGTGATGGCGGGGACGAGGGGGGCGAGGACCGTCTCGGCCTCGGACCAGCCGATGCGGTCCAGGAGGTCGAACGCCTTCTGGCAGTAGATCATCGGGTGGCCGTAGCCCAGGAAGTGGTCGGTGATGGCGGACAGGAACGCGTGCCGAACCGCGTCGGGGGCGGCGCCCGCGCGGAGCGCGCCGCGCAGCAGTCCCTCGGCCTCGGTGTCCCGCTCGGCGTCCACGAGCCCGGGGAACGCCTTGAGGGCGTCCGCCACCGAGCCGTACGCCCCGATCACGTCGACCGGGTCCGGCTGCGGGCGGGGCGGGCGGCGGACTTCGGTCTGGCTGACGACCGACAGGCCCTGGACGACGGGGAGGGCCGACAGCGGGCCCTCGAACGCGGCGGCCATGGTCAGGCAGTCGGCCAGGGTGGCCAGGGAGTGGTTCCAGCCGTACTCGGCCCGGGTCGCGCCGTAGTCCACGCCGACCTTGATCACGTCGGTGAGCGGCGTGCCGAGGGACCGCAGCCGCATCGTGTCCCGGGCGAGACGGCCGGTGTTGACGTCGCCCATCGCCTCCAGCAGGCTGCCGAACAGCTGCGGCGCGATCTGCTCCGGCTCCGGGTCGGTCACGTCGATGAACAGCGCGCCGTCGCGGACCTGGACCGGGTAGGTCCGCAGGTTCTCCCCCTGGCGCAGGTTCTCGCCGTCGGCCAGGCGGAACTTCCAGTTGTGCCACGCGCAGGTGAGCACGTCGTCCTTGACGTCGCCTTTGACCAGGGCGTAGCCCTCGTGGGGGCACCGGTTGTCCGCCGCGAAGAACCGGTCGCGGACTCGCCAGACCGCGATCCGCTTGGAGTCGTGGCGCCACAGGCGCGAAGATCCGTTCGGTATGTCGGTGGTGCTGAAGGCCCTGATGTATCCGTCCATGACCCGACGGTAAAACTTCAAGGGAACTTGAGGTCAAGGGGTGAAGAGGAGCACCGCGTAGGCCACGAGCCAGTGCCCGACCATGTAGTCGTCGCCGGCGACCCGGTCCAGGGACGCGTCCGCGTGGACGCGCATGGCGTCTTCGCAGGCGGGGACGCGGCTGTCACCCTCCGGGAGGGTCTCGGCGAGGCGGCGCCAGCACCAGGCGCGGCTCAGGTTGAGGCCGGCCAGGTGGGCCAGGTAGCCGTCGCTTGCGTCCGACACCCGCACCGGGGTGAACAGGGATTTCGGCTCGCCGCCGGCGATTCCGGGGAGGAACCGGTCCAGCCAGGCCGGGAAGTCGGCCGCCGGCAGGACCCGGGCCATCAGCTCGGCCTCGCACAGCGCGGCGGACAGGAAATCCTGGCCGGACGGCTCGTACGCGCCCGGATAGTTCTCGTCGTCCGCGAACCAGCGGAGCGCGGCCTCGCGCAGGGGCTCCCCGAACCCGCGGGCGTCCGCGTACGGCAGTGCGAGAGACAGGCCGAACGCGGTATTGGTGTGCAGGCCCGTGCGCAGCGGATAGGTGGCCTTGGGCAGCCAGTCACCGAAGTTGCCTTCCAGGGCGCGCGCCAGGGGCTCGAAGTTCGCGGACCAGGTGCGGGCGTCGGGATCGTCCCAGGTCGCGAGCTCGTGGGCCAGGCTGAGGGCCCAGCCCCAGCCGTAGGGGCGTTCCATCATGGCGCCGTGCTTCGTGGCCATGAAGCCGGCTTCGGCCCGGAGCCCGTCTCTGGTCAGGCGGCCGCGGATGACCTCCCGGATCCGGGCCTCGTCGACGGCGCCGGGGTCGGTCTTGAGGAGCCGGACCAGCAGCCAGAACATCTCGACGCAGCTGTGCCAGTCCAGGCTCCCGTAGAAGGCCGGGTTGCGGTCGCTCGGGCGGTGCGGGAAGTCGCCGGGGCCGGTCATCATGCTCGAGATGTGGGCCGGGAACTCCTGGTCGATGTTGTCGGTGGCCACGGTCGCGTACTGGGCGAAGCGGGGCCGCAATTCGTCGCGCCACCGCCCGGCGAGATCGCTCACTTGGCCGCGATGCCGCTCAGGATCTGGGCCACGGCCCGTTCGGCGAACTCCCGCGCGGGCGGGCGGACGTCCTGCCGGTCCCGGGACAGGACCGAGCCCATGAGGGCGAGCAGGGCGATCTCCACGTCGGCGTCCGGTCGTACCTCGCCGGTCGTCATGCCGCGCCGGATCACGTCGCGGATCGCCTCGCGGCGCGGCTCCGCGACCTCGTTCTTGTACCGGTCGATCAGCTTCGGGAAGCGCTCGGACTCCCCGTTCAGGATCTCGAACTGGCAGGCGTACCGAGGGTCGTCCGCGTCGGCGGCCATCGACGCGAGCATCGCGGTCAGGTCCGCCTGGACCGATTCGCCGGCCGGCCCGGGCAGCGGGCGCTTCAGCGAGCCGAACGCCGCGATCAGCAGGTCCTCCTTGCCCGACCAGCGGCGGTACAGGGTCGACTTGCCGACCCCGGCCCGCACGGCGACGTCCTCCAGGCTGACGCCTTCGATGCCGCGCTCGGTGAGGGCCTCCAGGGTGGCGTCGAGGATGGCCTGCTCGACCTTCTCACTGCGCGGCCGCCCGGGGCGCCGCTGGGCGGTCGTGTCCCCCAGCGGCTCCCGGGCGGTGGTCTCGGTGCCCACGGTCGTGCCCTTCGCCTACATTTCCGACAGCTCCGCCTCGGCCCGCCCCGTGCTTGGAAGCACAACCTGCGCGAGCTCGGCCTCAGCTAGTTCGTCCATCGTAGGGCTTCCCTTGCCGGGCATCCAGCGGAGCACGACCACGCCGCCGAGCAGCGCCACCGCCGCGCCGGTCAGCGTGGTCACCCGCATCGCGTCGATGAACGCGGTGTTCGCGGGGGCCAGCAGGAACTGGCCCGCGTGGCCGAGGTGCTGCGCGATGGACTGGGTGGCGGTAATGGACGTCCCGGCCGGGCCTCGCGCCGGCTGCGGCAGCCGGGCCAGGGCCGGGCCGAGGTGCCCGCGGTAGGACTGGGCCAGGACCGAGCCGAGCACCGCCGTGCCGAGGGCGACGGCGATCTGGCGGGCGGTGTTGATCAGCGCGCTGCCCGCGCCGGCCCGCTCGCGCGGCAGGACCTCCATCACCGCGGTGGTGGCGGCCGGCATGGCCACCCCGATCGAGGCGCCCTGCGCGAAGAACAGCACGGCCAGGAACCAGATCGGCGTGCCGGCGCCGAGCAGCGAGTAGCCGGCGATGGCGACCGCGTTGACCGCCAGGCCGGCGGTGCCGGCCGCCTTCGCGCCGAACCGGCTCACCAGGGCGGCGCTGCGCGGCGAGGTGAGGAACTGGCCGAGCGCGAACGGGGCGGTCAGCAGGCCCGCGTCCAGGGGACTGTAGCCGCGGACGTTCTGCAGGTAGAAGCTGGTGAAGAAGTACACGCCACCGAAGCCGAAGAACATCAGCGCGACCGCGACGACGCTGGCGGACAGCCTCCGGTCGCCGAACAGCCGGATGTCCAGGCTCGGGTGCGCGACCCGCGTTTCCCACCAGGCGAACAGGGCGAGCACGGCCACGCCGCCGGTGATGGTGCCGAGCACTTCCGCGCTGGTCCAGGAGGCTCCGTCGCCGCCCTGGACGATGCCGTAGACCAGCAGCACCAGGCCGACGATCGAGCCGAGGACGCCCAGGTAGTCGATCTTGCCGGGCGCCGGGTTCCGCGACTCGGGCACCAGGAGCAGCACGGCCAGCGCGCCGAGCACGGTGACCGGGACGTTGATCAGGAAGACCGAGCCCCACCAGAAGTGGGCCAGCAGCAGGCCGCCGAGCACGGGGCCGATGGCGACGCCGATGCCCACGGCGGACGCCCAGATGCCGATGGCCTTCGCCCGCTCGGCGGGCTCGAAGACCTGAGAGATGATCGAGAGGGTCTGCGGCATGACGGCCGCGCCGCCCAGGCCCATCGCGGCGCGCGCGCCGATCAGCTCTCCGGGGCTGCCCGAGTAGGCGCTCCAGAGCGAGCCCAGGCCGAACAGCACCAGGCCCGCGATGAGCATCCGCCTGCGGCCGATCCGGTCGCCGAGCACGCCGAACGTGAACAGCAGGCCCGCGAACACGAGCGTGTAGGAGTTGATCGCCCATTCCAGCTGCCCCTGGCTGGCCCCGAGCCCTCCCCCGCTGGCCGGCTCGGCGATGGTCTTGAGGGCGACGTTGAGAACTGTGTTGTCGATGACGATGGCCAGCAAGCCGACCACCAGGACGCTGAGGATGATCCAGCGCCTGCGTTGAATCGTCTGTGAATCCACCCGGTAGTCCCTTCGTGGACTGTCGTGAAGCTAGTGCGCCGTTGCCCGGCTGGGGCAGAACGCCCCGCACTATCGATACGGAACCGTCTCGTATCGGAATCTATTCCGGTGGCACGGAAAACTTTTCCCTGGACGCCCTGGACGGGCTGCCGAGCCCCCGCCCGGCCCGGCACCACGCCCGGCTCGGCACGACGCCCGGCTCGACACGCCCCCGAAGACGCGTTAGGGCGCGAGATGGCCACGGCAAAAGCCGCGAATTCCGCATCTCGAAGCAAACTCGCGCCTTAAGTCAGCGGACGATGGCCGCGACACTGGGCTGCCGCAGCAGCACCGCCGTAGTCAGCCCGGACACGCCTCCGCCCACGACCGCCACCGTGGTACGTTCCGGAACTATGAGTGGCCTGCGAATCGACCGTGTTGTCACGTCGGGCGTCTTCGAACTCGACGGCGGCAGCTGGAACGTGGACAACAACGTGTGGCTGGTCGGCGATGACAAGGACGTCGTCATCATCGACGCGGCGCACGACGCCGAACCGATCATCAAGGGCGTGGACGGCCGCAACGTCGTCGCGGTCGTATGCACTCACGGGCACAACGACCACGTCACGGTCGCGCCGGAGCTCAGCCGCAGGCTGGACGCGCCGATCCGGCTCCACCCCGGGGACCAGCCGCTGTGGGACATGACCCACCAGGGCGTCTCCTACCGGTCAACGGACGATGGCGAGAAGATCTCTGTCGCCGGGACGGAGATCCAGGCCGTCCACACGCCGGGGCACTCCCCCGGCTCGGTCTGCCTGTACCTGCCGGAGGCCAAGGCGCTGTTCTCGGGCGACACCCTCTTCTCCGGCGGTCCCGGCGCCACCGGCCGGTCGTTCTCCGACTTCCCGACCATCATTGACTCGATCCGGGAGCGCCTGTTCGCCCTGCCGGGCGACACCGAGGTCTACACCGGCCACGGCGACGGCACCACGATCGGCACCGAAGCCCCGCACCTCGAGGAATGGATCGCCCGGGGGAACTGAGGAGCAGCTGGCTTCCTTGCCTTCGGGCCTCAGCCACGACGGGCCGCCCCGGGCTTCCTTCAGCCCGGTCCCGGCGCGCAACCATGTCCCGCAACCCGTCTCCTGCCCTGGCCGTCCTGTCCGGACTTTCATGCCCGCCCGAGCCACGCAAGCGGCGCCACCCGGGCCCTTCCGGCAAACAGAGTCCCTGCCCGGACGCTGAAGTCTGCTGAGGCTCCCGGTCTGCGGTGGTTTTCCAGATTCCGCTGCGCCTGCGGGCCTCGCCGTCGGACGTCCGACAGCAGCCGACGTGGCCGCGGTCAGCGCGACCGTGGCCCAGCTGGAATCTCCTCCC
>WRBL01000270.1 GCA_009784565.1 Streptosporangiales bacterium
CGCAGCCGCTCCTGCGGCTGCGCGGCGTGGGCAAGAACTTCGGCCCCGTCCGGGCCCTGTCCGGCATTGACCTGGACATTCCCGCCGGGCAGGTCACCGCGCTGGTGGGCGACAACGGCGCCGGGAAGTCCACGCTGATCAAGACGATCTCGGGCATCTGGGAACCCACGCACGGGGAGATCACCTGGCAGGGCAAGCCCGTCCACTTCAAGTCGCCTAAGGATGCCACCAGCGCCGGCATCGCGACGGTCTACCAGGACCTCGCGCTCGCCGACAACCTCGACATCGTGCAGAACATGATGCTCGGCCGGGAGCGGCTCCGCGGCGGCCTGCTCGACGAGATCACGATGGAGCAGCAGGCCAAGAAGACCCTGGCGGACCTGCGCGTGTCCACGGTGCGGAACATCCGCCAGCCGGTCGGCTCGCTGTCCGGCGGCCAGCGGCAGTCCGTGGCCGTGGCCAAGGCCATGATGGGCGACGCCCGGCTCGTGATCATGGACGAGCCCACGGCGGCGCTCGGCGTCTCCCAGACCGACCTGGTGCTCAGCCTTATCGAGCGCCTGTCGGACCAGGGAATCGCCGTCCTGGTGATCTCCCACAACCTGACCGACGTCTTCCGGGTCGCGGACCGGCTCGCGGTCCTGTACCTGGGCGGGATGGCGACGAGCGGCCCGCTGTCGGACTTCGACACGGCCTCGGCGGTCCACTGGATGACCACCGGCACCGCCCCCAGCTCTCGTGCCGAGGAGGGATAAGCCATGGCATCCGTGAACCCTGACCCGGTCAAGGACCCGGCCGCTTCGGCCGAGCCGGACGGCGACGCGGCCGTCGCCGCCTCGACCGCGGCCGCCTCCGCCGACCTGCTCGCCAATTCCATGGGCGACTACGTCAGGATCCTGGGCAGGCGGGTGCGCAGCGGCGAGAGCGGCGCGCTCCCGGTGATCGTCGGCCTGATCGCCATCGTCGTCTTCTTCCAGGTCAAGACGAGCGGGCTGGAACTGTCGCCCCGCAACCTGGTCAACCTGATGGAGCAGTCCGCCTTCGTCATCGTTCTCGGCATGGCCGAGATCTTCGTGCTGCTGCTCGGAGACATCGACCTCGCCGTCGGCTTCACCGCCGCCTGCGGGGCGGTGGTCGCCCTGTGGATGCTCGCCCTCGGCGACCCGTGGTGGGTGGCCCTCATCGTCAGCCTGGTGGTGTGCGCCGCGTACGGGGCGCTGCAGGGCTACATCATCTCCAAGCTAAAGCTGGCCTCGTTCGTGGTGACGCTGGCCGGCCAGCTCGGCCTGTCCGGCGCGCTGATCTGGCTCATCGGCGCGACCGGCAGCATCGGCAACGGCGGCGTGATCGCGCTGCACAGCACCGTCATCAACGACATCGAGGGCGCCCAGCTCCCGCCGGGAGCCACCTGGATCGTGATGATCGCCATCGTGCTGGTGGCGGGGGCGGCCATGTTCTACGCCGACGCCCGCAGGCGCAGCGCCGGGCTCGTCGCCCCGCCGGTGTCCGTCACGGCGCTCAAGGTCACGGCCGTCATCGTGGCCGGTGTCGTCGTGGCGCTCATCGCGAACGCCGACCGCTCCAACGGCGTGATCCCGATCGAGGGCATGCCGTGGGTGGTGCTCGTCGTGCTGGCGATCCTGTTCATCTGGTCGGTCCTGGTCGGCCGGACCCGCTTCGGCCGGTACGTCTACGCGATCGGCGGCAACGCCGAGGCGGCCCGGCGGGCCGGCATCAGCATCGTGCGGATCCGGACGATCGCCTTCACGCTGTGCGGCCTGACGGCCGGCCTGGCGGGCATCATCTACGCCTCGCAGCTGGGGTCGATCTCCAGCAACGTCAACGGCGGGCAGAACGTCCTGAACGCCGTGGCGGCGGCCGTCATCGGCGGCACGAGCCTGTTCGGCGGGCGGGGCAAGATGCTGCACGCGCTGCTGGGCGGCCTCGTCGTGGGCGTGATCAACAACGGACTGGAACTGCTCGGCATGTCCACCGCGGCCCAGCTGATGTGGACCGCGCTGGTGCTGCTGGCCGCGATCCTGGTCGACCGGCTCACCCGCCGGAACCAGACCGCGACCTGACCAGACAGTCACCGGCGGCGGCCGGGCCCGCTCAGGCGGGCCCGGCCGCCGTCGTTTTAGCCGAACGCGTCGCGGATGTTCTTGCCCGCGTCCTTGGCCTGCTCTCCGACCTGGCGCCCGGCGCCCGCGACCCGGTCGCCCTGGCCCTCGGCCGCGAGGTACGGGTCGTCGGTGGCCCGGCCCGCGTCTTGCTTGAGCCGGCCCTTGCCCATGGTGAGCTTGTTCCGGATCTTGTTCATGATCCCCATGTCGTACCTCCCTGACAGACGATCCCGTTCCCCTTCCCCGCTGACGGCGGCTAACCGCCTGCGTCATATGGGACACCGGTCCTGCGTCACCGGTAGCAGCCGCGGAAGGCCCGCCGGTCTTGACTGGAGGCATGCGTGAACACCTAGCGTCCGTCCCGGGCCCCGGATCGTGGCCTGAGCCGGGCGCCGAAGACGACGAGATGCACGACCCGGACTACACGTCGGCGGTCGCCGACATCACTATGGCCATGGGCAACGCCCGGCGGCTGGCCGGCGTCGCGGGCGGCCTGCTGGCCGCCGATATCGCGGGGGCGTCCATAGTGGTCTCGGCACTGCTGCGGAACGGGCACGGCGTCGCCTGGGCCTCGATGATCCTCATCGTGCCGGTAGCGGCGATCTGGCTGGCGGCCGCGCTCTTCCTCATCCTGGCCGAGCAGCCCGCGGCCGCCGCGCTGGGCGAACTCCGCCGCTGGGCCGGGGCGCCGAACGACCTGTCCGCCCCGTGGCGGCCCCTGCGGATGCGGTCCCTGGCCGACATGGACCTGAACGAACGCGTGGTGTCCCTGATCGGGGCGGCGGCCATCGCGCACACCCGGGCCCGCCGGGCCCTGGCCGGGGCCGTCATCGCCACGGCGGCGATCCTGCTGTGGGCGGCGATCGCTCTGGCCATGGCCGCGATCGGCTGACCGGCGGGCCGCTGATCGGTACTAGCGAAATTCCCCGGAAAACCGATAATGCGATCATGCGCGAATCTGGCTTCTGGGGAATGCTCGACGACTCCGACCGCGCTGCCCTGAAAGCGACGGCCAGGTCCAGGACGTTCGCCGACAAGGCGATACTGTGCCTCGAGGGGGACTCGTCAACTCACGTGTTCATCCTGGTCGAGGGCTGGGTCAAGATCATCACCTCGGCCAGCGACGGGCGCGAGAAGCTCGCCGCCCTGCGCGGCGACGGTGATGTCGTCGGCGATATCGCCCAGGTCGCCGGCCACCGGACGGCGACGGTCAAGGCCATCAGGACGGTCCGCGCGCTGATCGTCAGCCCCGGGCAGTTCGGGGGCTTTCTCGACTCGCACACCGAGGCGGCCCGCGCCTACCGGCACGTCACGGCCGAGCACGAACGGGCCGCGCACAGTGCCCAGCGCAGCATGGCCCTGGCCAGCGGCCCGCAGCGACTGGCCGCCCTCCTGCTCGAACTCGACGGGGCGGACCTGCCGCTGTCGCAGGAAGAACTGGCCAGCCTCATCGGCGCGTCCCGCTCCACCGTGACCCGCGCCCTCAAAGACTGGCGGTCCCGCCACATCATCGCCACCCGCCAGGGCCCCGTCACGATCCTGGACCCGGCCGCCCTGCGCCGCCTGGCCGACGGCTAACCCCCGCACCGGACCCGCCCCAGGAAGGCCGCCCATGGGCCTGGGCCAAAAGAGAGCATCACGCCCGCCCGGTCACCGGAATCTCGTACCAGCATCGCCTCTGCACCAGAGCGCATCTCAACGCATTGATTGTTATTGGCGTCTCCGCCGCTGTAGCTGCTCTTGCGCCACGCGGATAGGGTCCGGTCGCTTCGCCGTGCGGGCATCCGGCATACCTCCGTATCGCATTCCCCCATAAGTGTAAGGGATGCCCCGGATTTCGCCCACAGCAAAATTGTTACCAGATATCAGCAAAGCAACCTTAGTGATTCACTGATGCGGAATTAGCTCCGCGAGTCACAACATTTCGTCTGCAACTGCCCTGATGAATTCGACGGAGTCATCGCCGGACAGGGAGTTCTCCAGCAAATCCTCAAAATCGTCCGTATACTCGGCGATTCGCTCGTCAGCCCCCGTGACGAGCTCGTTTCGCCGCCCGTTCTCGAGATAGACGACGTCCCCCAAAAGCCCGCCTTCGAACTCCAGCACCGTGAATGGCCCGCTCAGGCCCACATGAGCCCCCACGCTAAAGGGCACCACCCGGACCGTCACGAGATCCGACCCCTCCGCCAGCTCCGCGATGCGCCGGAGCTGGGCCGGCATGATCGCCGGGTCCTGCTTGATCCCCACGTGACGGCGGACCACCGCCTCATCGAGCACGTAGTACTGACGCGGCGGGTTATCGCGCTTGGCCAGCTCGGCCTGGCGCCGCTGCCGGGATTGAAGGATCATGCCCAGCCGGACGGCGTCGGTCGAGTGGCTGGTCAGCACCTCCGCGTACTGAGGCGTCTGCAGCAGCCCCGGGATGATCGCCGACTGAAAGGACCGGATATAGGCAGCTCCCGCCTCATACCCGAAGAAACCGAGCACGGTCGGATTGAGGCTCTCCCGGTACTCCGACCACCACGGCCGCTCCCGCGCCCCCCGGTTCAGGGCTTGCAGCCGGTCCCGGCTGGATTCCGAGCTGACGCCGTACCTAGTGAGCAGGGCGTCGAGGTCAACCCTGGTAATCGAGGATCGTCCGCCCTCTACCCGGATCAGCTTGGACGGGGACCAGTCCAGAGCCGAGGCGACCTGTTCCTGGGTGAGACCGCTCTCCTTGCGCATGCGGATAAGTTCACCGCGCAGCAGCGCACTCTGAACGACTGGGCCCTGGTCGCTTGCCACGATCTTTCACCTCTGATTGCTAGGTGGCAGCATGGCAGCCACCAGATGGCTCGGTCTCGGAGAGCACCGTACCACAAGGCACTATGCCACTAAGCTTCCCACCACACCGTGCCCTGACGCCTGGCATGGTGTCAGGATAGTGGGTGCCAGCATGACAATCCACACTAACTAGCCCACGATCCTCCCTGGTCAGAAAGTTTCCACGATACGCCAGATTCTAGGCCGCCATCCGATGCATTGACGCGTTCTTATATGTAACATGGCAATGTGTAAGGCCATATAGAAGAATGCGCCATCGTCCCGCTAGGAGGATGATGGACGACAGTAATTGACCTAGCGAAAAGGACCGCCCCGCTCCCCCGGTCACCGGTTGGCGCCATGGACCGAGGACGGAGCGGGACGGCCCGCGAGTACCGCGACAGGGTGGACCGACCGAGAGGAGGGCCACATGACAGCGCATGACCGGCGGGCATCGCCGGCAATTCGCCCCATGGCGGTTCAATAATTGTAAGACGCCATGGATGAACACACCACCGGTGACTAGTCAGTAGCCAGTCGATTTTCCGCGCGAAAGCTCCCCGGTCTTCACGCGGGATCCGGCAGAAATGCTATTGCCTACGGTCAAATTCTCTTACTCCACAAGAAAGCATACCGGCATGGCATCCCCCTCATTCTCACCGGGACAGAGTTTCCTCAATTCCCTCACCCCCTCCGAGCTGCGGGCCTTCACCGCCGCCGCTCATGAACGCACCTTCGCCCGCGGCTCCACGCCCATGCGCGAGGGGGACCGGGCCGACTACGTCATGGTCATCCTTGACGGCTGGGTCCAGATCTCCGTCTCCGAGGACGGCCGGGACCGGGCTATCGCCAAGCGCGGGCCCGGGCAGCTGATCGGCGAGGTCGGCATTCTCCGGATCAACGCGCGATCAGCCACCGTGACCGTGCTGGAGACCATCCGGGCGCTGGTCATGCGGACCGGCGAGTTCGCCGGTTTCCTCAGCGACCATCAGCAGGTGCGCGCGGTCGTCGAGAGCCAGATCGACGAACGACTGACCGAGAGACCGTACCGGGGGAACACCCCTCAGCTTTCCCTCGCCGGCGAGAACTGCACGATCATCTACACCGACATGATCGGTTTCGGCGCCCTTGACCGCCGGCAGCGCAACCGTCAGGCGATCCGGGCCGCGAACCTGCTCATGATGCGGGCGACATTCGGGGCGGCCCGGTGGCAGAAATGCCTGCCAAAAGATCAGGGCGACGGCTTTCTTATTGTCATGCCGCCCGATATCACCACCATCACGGCCATGGAATGCCTGCACCGGCGGCTTCCCGAAGAATTGAGGAAGCATAACCTCGTCCATGACCGGCCGGAGAAAATCCGGCTGCGCGTCGCCGCCGACGTGGGGCCCGTCATGCACGACTCAGTCGGGCTGACCGGCGACGTCCTGATCCGGGGTTCCCGGATGCTCGACGCCCCGGTCCTCCGGGAGGCCATGGCGGACACCAGCGCCAGCCTCGGCCTGCTCGTCTCGACGTTCATCTACGACAACGTCATCTCCGAGGCCGACGGATGGGCCAGCCCGGCCGCGTACGACACGGTCGAGGCCCGCTCCAAGGAGTCCCGTATCCCGGCCTGGATGCGAATCTTCGACGCGGGCCCGGCCGTACCGGAGCCGCGCGGGCCGTTAATACCGGGCGTCCGGGATCCGTTCGGCGTGACGGTACCGTGGAGCTATGCCTGACAACCTGGTGCGGCGGCGCGGTGCCGAACGCTACGCGGTGCATCAGGAGGTCAGAGGGGGGCAGGCGGAGCTGCTGCCCGACCTGTCCCGGGACGGCAGCTGGCTGCTGTTCATCGACGGCGTCCCGCAGAGCCAGGTCGACCTCGCCGACCCCGGTTACCTTGAGTTCGAGTACGTGCGGCGCATCGGTCACGTCATCGACCTGGCCTTCCCCGAAGGGGAGCCTCTGCGGGCGCTGCACCTCGGCGGCGGGGCTCTGACCCTCCCCCGCTACGTCGCTTCCACCCGGCCGGGATCGCGGCAGCTCGTGGCCGAGATCGATGACCAGCTCACCGCGATGGTCCGGGAGCGTCTCCCGCTCCCCGGGGGGAAGCACAGCGGCATCCGGGTCCGGGCCGCGGACGCCCGCGAGACGCTGGAATCGGTCCGTCCGGAAAGCTACGACCTCATCATCAGCGACGTGTTCGCCGGGGCGGAGACCCCGTTCCACCTCACCACCGCCGGATGCGCCGAGGCGGCGGCCCGCGCGCTGGCGCCGGGCGGGATCTACGCCGCGAACGTCGCGGACGGAGCTCCGCAGAAGTACATACGGGCGGCAGTAGCCACGATCCGTTCCGTCTATAAAGAAATCTGCGTGATCGCCGAGCCCGCGGTGATGCGGGGAAGGCGGCTGGGCAATTTCGTGATCGCCGCTTCCTCCCGGCCGCTGCCCGCGGCCGGCCTGCGGCGGGCATGCGCCGGCGATCCGTTCCCGGCCCGGGTCATCGAAGGCGGCGAACTCGACCGTTTCACCGGATCTGCCCCCGTGATCACGGACGCTGACGGCACGTATCCAACAACCCCATAACATGCCCGGTTTGCCCATTAGGCCAGACCTGCACCGTTTACCCTGTCCGCATGGACATGCCGCCCTCGGGTTGGTATCCCGACCCCTACGGAGCACCGGCGCTTCTGCGCTGGTGGGACGGGGCCGCGTGGACCGACCACACGCACGCCGAGACGGGGACCGCGCACTCCGGGGCCCCGCAGCCCGGGCACTACGCGCCGCTCACCCGGGCCGAGCCGGGCATGGCGCTGACCGTCCTGGAACCGCCGACCGGCCCCCGGACCGAGCCCCAGCCCGCGGTCCCGGCGGGTCAGGACGGCAATCACACCGCGGTGCTGAGCGTCGACCCCGCCGCCTGGGGCGACGGGTCGGCCTGGGGCAGCGTTCCCGGCGGGGGGTACCGGGCGCCACGGGGCTTCCTGTCCGATCCCCGGCACCACCGGACCATCGTCACCGCCGGGCTGGCGGCCGGAGTCGTGGCCGCGGCCGTGATCATCGTGTCCGTCGTCGTCGGGATGCGGTCCTCCTCCGCCGGTCCCGCCCCCGTCGCGTCGCCCGTAGACTCCTCCGCCCCGGCTTCCGCGTCTTCCGCCCCGGCCTCGCCCTCGGCCAGCCCTTCGCCGTCGCTGGCCCTGCTCGCCGACAGCGCCTCCGGCCTGTCCTACGGGCAGCTTCCCGTCCCCTGGTCCGGCACCTGCCCGGCCAGCGTCAACAGCACTCCCCAGGTGTTCACCTGGTCGGCCGGGGAATCCACGACGGCCGGGCAGGTCAGCCCGCCGGGAAGCCCCCCGGTCACCTGGTACGGCGAGGCCTGCTCGGGCCAGCTTCCGGCCCAGTACGGCTACCAGACCACCGCGGACCTGGCCAACGTCACCAACGCCCTGGCCAACGCGTTCAACGCCGCCTACTACACGGCGCTGCCGCACAGCTTTCAGCCGGGCGCCAGCCAGCCCGTCTCGGTCAGCGGCCATCCGGGCTGGGAGATCAGGTTCACGGAGACCTACACCAGCCCGGAACCCGGGATGACCTGGTCCAGCGAGGCGGCCGCGGTCGTGGTCACCGACCCGCAGGACGGGGCCGCCCCGGCGGTGTTCTACGCGTCGGTGCCCTCCAACCTCGACGAGAGCAACGTGGACACCCTCCTGTCGTCGCTGACGCTCGGACCGCCGTCCGACGCGCCGGCGGTGAGCCCGGGTGCCCCGGCCCC
>WRBL01000271.1 GCA_009784565.1 Streptosporangiales bacterium
GACGTGACTGGCCCCGTAGGCGGCGGCGACGATGACCTGCGCGGCGATGTCGTCGGCCGGATTGGCCAGCGGGGGCAGCGGCACCGGCACGACGACCGTGGAGTCGGGCAGGGAACTGGCCGCCGCGATCACCGAGCGGACCAGCGCCTCCGGCCTGCGCACCACGGCGGCCGGCCCGGCCACGCGGGGCAGCAGGAGCATGCGGACCGGCTCCGGGCCGTTGGGGCCGGTGCAGCGGATCTGGCTGGCCAGGTGCTTGAGCTGGCCGATGTGCCGGCGGGTCAGCGGGCGGCTGGTGACGATGGCCACCACCGGGTTGCCGTTGAACGCCGCGCGCACCTCGGCCGGGGTCTTGCGCAGTGACCGGAACGACCCGTACTCCGGGTCCCGCAGCTTGGTGACCTTCCCGGCGAGGCGGACCCTCGTGCCGGAGGAGTCGGTGGGGGTCCGCTCGGAAACGGTCAGCAGGCCCAGGGGAGATCCCTCCGGGTCCTGCAGGACGAGCTTCGCCGCGTCTTCCGCCACACCCGTGCTTTCCGGAAGCGCTGTGGCGGGGACCGTGAGGGTCAGCGGGACCGGCCACGGCGCGCCGTCGGCCAGCTGGCGCCGGGCGGTGACGGCGGACAGGTCAGCCGAGCTGAGGTAGCCGTCAAGCGGTGCGAAAGCACCGGACAACAGCAGCTCGAGTTCCCCTAGCTGTTCCTCGCTGGGGGTCAGGGCCGGCCATTCCGCCAGCTCCGCGGGCAGCTGTTCAGCCGTCACGTGTGCCTCCGTCATCTCCGTTTGGGCTTGCCCGGTTCCATGGCTACACAACCCGGGCGAAGCGGTCCTGCGGTTTGCGGATCACGTACAGCAACTCGTCGTGGTCGTCCCCGTAGCGACCCCTTGAGAGGCGGGAAATGACGGTGCATGCGGTCCGCACCGTTGATGATAGCGGCGCCGGATTCGCCTGCAGTGTCGGTTCTGCGGTGTGTTGCGCGACGACAAGCCCTCTCATGAGGGCATATGAGTGAATTCCCTGTTCTGACACGGGTTTCTCGTAGACGGCGGGGAAGGGGCCGGGCAGGCCCGGGTGCAGCGCCCGCCACACCCGCCGGCGGGCCAGGTCCGGCAGCCTCCGGTCCAGCAGCGCCGACGCCGCCCGGCGGTCGCCCATGCGGATCATCATCAGCCCGCCCGGCCTGAGGGCGCCCTGGAGGTGGTCCAGGACCAGTTCGACGTGGCGCACGCGCTCGAGCAGTCCGGCGCAGTACACGACGTCGAAGGACCGCTGGGGAACCCCGACCGTGCGCAGGTCCCCCGTGATCACCTGGTCATAGGTCTCGCCGGTGGACTCCAGGACGTGCCGGGTCAGCGGCGTGTCCTCGTCGACGACGCTCACCGTGACGCGGAATCCCCGGCCGGTGAGGTTCCCGATGCCCAGTTCCCGCAGCGGAGCCAGGCAGCCGGCCTGCAGGACGGAGACCGCGTCCTCGGCGCGCGGGACGGCGCCGCGCTGGGTGACGTAGTCGGCGAGAGGGCCGGAGAAGAACGGGTTTGAGTGCTCCGGCTCCGGCGGAATGTTGAAGAAGCCAAGCTCGTCCGTGGCATTCCAGTCACGGGTGCTGTCCGGCCCGGGCGCGGACGGCTGCCGCGGCACGTAAGGGCGCGCTGGGTCGCTCATAATCCCAGTGTAACTGAGTGATTACGAATTGCATTGAGCCCCTGGTGCCGCTCCCGGGACACCGGTTCCGGGGCCGCCCCATAGACTGAAGCCATCATGAGTCTTTCCGGACTACTTTCTGTTGTAGTCGAAGATCCCCGTATCGCCGATCTGGCGGACCGAGAGCGGCCCGAAGCCCGTGATCTCGTCGCGCCGCCGGCGCTCCGGCCCGTCATCGCCAGCTCCATCGCCGCGGACCGGTTCGTCCTGGCCGTCACGGCCACCGCCCGGGAGGCCGACGACCTCACCGCCGCGCTGCGGTCGTTCCTGCCCCCCGGCACTGTCGCCACCTTCCCGGGATGGGAGACCCTGCCCCACGAGCGGCTGTCCCCGCGCTCGGACACCGTCGGGCAGCGCATCGCCGTCCTGCGCAGGCTCGCCCACCCGGAAGGGGCGCCCCTCAAGGCGGTCGTCGCCCCCATCCGGTCCGTGCTGCAGCCGATCGTGGGCGGCCTCGGAGACCTGGAGCCCGTCCGCCTCCGCGAGGGCGACGACGCCGACACCGACGATGTCATCGCAAGGCTGGTCGACGTCGGCTACGCGCGGGCCGAGATCGTCACCAAGCGCGGGGAACTGGCGGTCCGGGGCGGGCTGCTCGACGTGTTCCCGCCGACCGAGGAGCACCCGGTCCGGCTGGAGTTCTTCGGCGACACCGTCGAGGAGATCCGCACCTTCAAGGTCGCCGACCAGCGCAGCACCGGCAAGGCGGCGGGCGGCCTGTGGGCCCCGCCGTGCCGCGAACTCCTGCTCACCCCGTCGGTCCGGGCCCGGGCCAAGGAACTGTCCGACCAGCACCCGGGCATGTCGGAGATCCTCGGGAAGCTCAGCGACGGGATCGCGGCCGACGGCATGGAAGCCTTCTCCTCCGTGCTGGCCGACCGCATGGAACTGCTCGTCGACTACCTGCCGGTCGGGGCGACCGTGCTGGCCTGCGACCCGGAGCGGATCCGGACCCGGGCCGAAGAGCTCGTCACCACCAGCCAGGAGTTCCTCGAGGCCTCCTGGGCCAGCGCCGCCTCCGGCGGCGAGGCCCCCGTCGACCTCGGCGGAGCCGCGTTCAAGCCCATCGAGGAGGTCACCAGCGCCTCCCGCGAACTGGGCATTCCCTGGTGGAGTGTCGCGCCCTTCGGCGGGGACGGCAGCGAAGAATCGTTCGGCCAGATCGACGCCCAGCCCGCCGAGGCCTACCGCGGGGAAACCTCCCGCATGCTCGCCGACGTCCGGGGCTGGCTCCGCGACTCCTGGCGGGTCGTCCTCGTGACCGAGGGCCACGGCCCGGCCCAGCGCCTGGCCGAGGTGCTGCGCGGCGAGGACTTCGGGGCGCGCCTGGAAGAAGTCACCTCCGCGCCCGAGCCCGGCGTCCCGTACGTGACCACCGGCGAGATCACCCAGGGCTTCACCTGGCCCTCGCTGAAGCTGGCCCTGCTCACCGAGGCCGACCTGGCCGCCCGCGGCACGTCCCGCCCCGGGGTGAAGGACGACCGCCGCATGCCCTCGGCCCGGCGACGCGGCGGGGTCGACCCGCTGCAGCTGCAGGCGGGCGACTACGTGGTCCACGAGCAGCACGGCGTCGGCCGGTTCGTCGAGATGACCAGCCGCACCACCGGCGGCTCGACCCGCGAGTACCTGGTGCTGGAGTACGCGCCGGCCAAGCGCGGGCACCCGGCGGACCGGCTGTACGTGCCGACCGACCAGCTGGACGAGGTCACCCGCTACTCCGGCGGCGAGGCGCCCGCCCTGCACCGCCTCGGCGGCGCCGACTGGGCCAAGACCAAGGGCCGCGCCCGCAAGGCCGTCCGGGAGATCGCCGCCGAGCTGATCCGCCTGTACTCGGCGCGGATGGCGTCGCCCGGGCACCCGTTCGGCCCCGACACCCCGTGGCAGCGCGAGCTTGAGGACGCCTTCCCCTACATCGAGACCCCGGACCAGCTCTCGGCCATCGACGAGGTCAAGCGGGACATGGAGAAATCCGTCCCGATGGACCGGCTGATCTGCGGCGACGTCGGCTACGGCAAGACCGAGATCGCGGTGCGGGCCGCGTTCAAGGCGGTCCAGGACGGCAAGCAGGTCGCCGTCCTCGTGCCCACCACGCTCCTGGCCCAGCAGCATTTCAACACGTTCTCCGAGCGGTACGCGCCGTTCCCGGTGTCGGTGAAGGCGATCTCCCGGTTCCAGACCGACGCCGAAGTCACCGAGGTACTGCGGGGGCTTTCCGAGGGGACCGTGGACATCGTGATCGGCACGCACCGCTTGCTGTCGCCGGAGGTCCGGTTCAAGCAACTGGGCCTGGTCATCGTCGACGAGGAGCAGCGGTTCGGCGTCGAGCACAAGGAATACCTCAAGCGCATGCGCACCGAGGTCGACGTGCTCGCGATGTCCGCGACCCCGATCCCCCGGACCCTGGAAATGGGCGTCGCCGGGATCCGGGAGATGTCCACCATCCTGACCCCGCCCGAGGAACGGCACCCGGTGCTCACGTTCGTCGGCAAGTACGACGACAAGCAGATCGCCGCGGCGATCCGGCGCGAACTGCTCCGCGACGGCCAGGTCTTCTTCGTCCACAACCGGGTCCAGTCGATCAAGAAGGTCGCCGCGTCGCTGGCCGAGATCGTGCCCGAGGCCCGGATCGCAGTCGCCCACGGGCAGATGAACGAGCACGAGCTCGAAAGAATCATGGTGAGCTTCTGGGAGCGCGAGACCGACATCCTGCTCGCGACCACGATCGTGGAGTCCGGGCTCGACGTGCCCAACGCGAACACGCTGATCGTGGACCGGGCCGACGCGATGGGCCTGTCCCAGCTCCACCAGCTCCGCGGCCGGGTCGGCCGCGGGCGGGAACGGGCCTACGCCTACTTCCTGTACCCGCCGGAGAAGGCCCTGACCGAGACCGCGCACGAGCGGCTGGCCACCGTCGCCCAGCACACCGAGATCGGCGCCGGCATGTACGTGGCCATGAAGGACCTCGAGATCCGGGGCGCGGGCAACCTGCTGGGCGGCGAGCAGTCCGGGCACATCGCCGGGGTCGGGTTCGACCTGTATATCCGGATGATCGGCGAAGCGGTCCGGGAGCTGAAGGAAGACGCCCCCGCCGAGCGGGCCGAGGTCCGGGTCGAACTGCCGGTCAACGCGCACATCCCGCACGACTACGTACCGGGCGAGCGGCTGCGGCTGGAGGCCTACACCTCGATCGCGGCCATCGACTCCGAGGACGACGTCCTGTCCGTCCGCGACGAGCTCATCGACCGGTACGGGGCCCTGCCCGTCCCGGTGGTGAACCTGCTCGACGTGGCCCGGCTGCGGTTCGCCGCGCGAAAGGCCGGATTGACGGACATTACTTTGCAGGGAAATTTCGTGCGCTTTGCCCCGGTAGAGCTCCCGGAATCCCGTTCGATGCGAGTTCAGCGGCTATACCCCAAGACCCTGCTGAAAACCGCGGTGCGTACGATGCTCATACCGGTACCGAAATCCGGGGCCTCCAGCGGGGGCTTCGGAGGACAGCCACTGCGCGACGCCGAATTGCTCGAGTGGTGCGCAGAGGTCGTCCGTTCGGTACTCTCCGAGTCGTAAATACTGCTGCCTTGGCGAAAGGGACTGCCCGTGGCTGTCAGGAAGCTCCGCGCCGGTGTTTTCGGTGGGATCGCGATGCTCGGCGCTGGCGTAATGCTGTCCGCCTGCTCACCGGTCCAGATGGGAGCGGCGGCGATAGTCGGCAACCAGCGGATCAGCCAGTCGACCCTGTCCGGTTACGTCACCAGCCTGCAGAGCCAGATCGCCAAGTACCCGGGACAGCAACTGCAGGTCTCGTCGGCCACGGCGCCGAAGTCGGTGCTGAACCTCCTGCTGGAGTTCGCCGTCTGGAACCGGGTCGCGAAGAACGTCGGCGTCACGGTGTCTTCGGCCCAGGTGGATCAGGCCGTCAAGCAGCTCAGGGCGTCAGCCGCGCAGCAAGCGAAGAAGCAGGGAACGTCCGCGGGGATTCTCCTGGTGGACAGCGCGCTCACGGACAAGACGCTGCCGCAGTACGCCCGGTTCCGGGTCCAGTTGTCCGCGGTGGAGGCGAAGGTCGCCGGCGGCAAGCCCGCCACCACGCAGGCCGAGAGCGCCAAGGTGCAGAACGAGGTCGGCCAGCTGGAGACCCGGGCCATCAAGCAGCTGAACATCAAGGTGAACCCGCAGTACGGGAAGTTCAGTCCCCAGCAGGGCGTGGTGGCCACGCCGGACCTGCTGTCCAAGCCGGTCAACTCGTCCTCGTCCGCCGCGGGCGCCGCCGGGGCGGCGGCAGGCGGAGCCGGAGGGGCCGGCGGGGCTGGCGGGGCCGCCCAGGGCGCGGTGCCCGGGTCGGGCTGACATGCTGACCGTCATCCTGACCAGTTCCCGGGTCGCGCCGGGGCTGCTGTCCTGGGAGGCCTGGGCCGCGCTCCGCGAGGCGTCCGGGGTCTTCGCCGACTCCGCCGGTCATCCGCAGGCACCCGCGCTCGCCCCGGCCGGAATCGAGGTCTCGCCGGGAACGCTGGACGAGGCCGCCGCGATGGTGGCCGACGGCAAACGGGCCGTGTGGCTGGCGCCGCCGGACTCCCCGGCCGAGTCCTTCACCGGCTGGCGCGTGGTCGCCGGGTCCGAGGACCTTCCCGGCGCGCACCTCATCGACGCGGTGTCGGTCATGGACACGCTGCGCGTCAAATGCCCGTGGGACTCCAAGCAGACCCACGAGTCGCTGCTGAAGTACCTGCTGGAAGAGGCCTACGAGGCGGCGGACGCGATCGAGACCGGCGACTTCGCCGGAATGCGCGAGGAACTCGGCGACGTGCTGCTGCAGGTGCTCTTCCACGCAAGGGTGGCGTCCGAGCGTTCCGGTACCGGGTTCACGGCCGACGACGTCGCCGACGAACTCGTCGCGAAGCTCAAGCGGCGGCACCCGCACGTCTTCGGGTCCGTTTCGGTATCGGGCGCCGACGACGTGAACCGGAACTGGGAAGAGATCAAGAAGGCCGAGAAGGCAGAGAAGGCCTCGGCCAAGGGGTCTGGGCCCGCCTCGGTGCTGGACGGGATCCCCTTCGGGCAGCCGGCGCTGTCGCTGGCCACGCAACTGGTGAAGCGCGCGTCGAAGGCCGGGTTCGGAGGGGCTGACTCCGACGGTGACGGCGTGGGCACCGAACTGATGGACCTGGTGGCCAAGGCCCGCGCGGCCGGCACGGACCCCGAGCTTGAGCTGCGGGCCGCGGCCCGCCGTTTCGCGGACCAGGTCCGCGCGTGGGAACGCACCCGCGACTGATTACTCCAGACAATTGCGTGAACCGCATTTGCAGTTACGGCGCGCATTTGCGTTTTCATTGCTTTCCGTGATGGTTAACTCTCGTTAAGTATTTGCGTATACGTAGGCATAGTTACGCTATGGAAGTTGCTGCGAAAGCTATGTAATCTCTATTCCTGGCACGTTGCTTCCTGGTCCTTGAGCGGCCTGACCAGCGTGTTCGCTTACCACGGGGTCTTAACGGGGGTTAATTTACGCATGCGCAAAAAATGGTTCCGGGCTGCCGTCATGCCGGGCTCTTTCCAGCCGGGTGAGTACTGCCAGCCTCCGGGAACCATGGTCACGCGCGTGTCCGGCCGCGCGGGCGCCCCCGGCGGTGCCTATATTCACGAGCAGGCGCCGATCGAGGACATCGGAGTCGGCGACCGGGTCGTCGCCCTGCACCCCCGGGGCTCCTGGAAGGCCAACGGCGGCTGCTTCGTCAGCGAGGTGTGCCGCCGGGAATTCTCCGGGGAACTGATCCGGGCCACCACCGGGTCGGGGCTCAGCAGCCGGTACACGCCGAACCACTGGTGCGCGGTGCGCGTCGGCGACAGCCTGAACGACCGGCACGTCGTCTACATGGTCCGGAAGAACGGGCATTACCGGATCGGCAAGGCCAAGGGCGTCACCGGAGCCGGCAGCCGTCCCCAGATCGGGTTCATGGCCCGCTACCACCGGGAACGAGCCGACGCGGTCTGGGCGCTCAGCCTCCACGGCAGCGAGACCGAGGCCATCCAGGCCGTCCGCCAGGCCCAGGCGCGGTACTCCCTGCCCGTGGCCGTCCCCGCCGAGGGCCTGTCCTGGACCGAACTCAAGAACAACCGGGACCGCGCGGCGGAAGCCCTGCGCACGCACGGACGGGACATCGACCTGCCGCTGTGGGCGGACAAGCACAACCCCCAGGAGAACCCCGTCCGGCTGCGGTCGATGAACTTCATCAACGCCGCCAACCTGTGGGACGGGATGACGGTCCTGCCCGAGCGCGTCCTGGCGGATGCTGGCAGGAGGGCCGGGTACTACACGGCCGCCAACTGGGTGCCGGCGCGGATCACCCGCGAGGACTACAAGGGGCCGGTCTACTCGATCGACGTGGAATCACACCACACGTACTTCGCGGACGGGATCGCCACCCACAACTGCCGGTAAGCCCGCACGCGTTCCGCATGGTGAATGGACGATTCTCGTTGAACTCCCTTCCCGCTTCTACCGCCAGTGATTATCGGATTTCACTAGGTATCTAGGTATGCGCAGGCATATTTCAGTGTAGAAATCTCTGTGTCGCTTATGCGATTATCTTCCCGCAACGCCGGTGATAGACCAAGGGGGCTTGGTCGCGGCGTTTGCCTCTCATGGCTCTTACGGGGAGTTAATTCCGCATGCACAGAGAAGGGCCTCCGGCTGCTATCAGGCAGCCCGGGGGCCAGATATCGCCTATCCCGGAGTGGGCCGCGAGCCTGCGCCGGACCGTTGTGGCGCTTATCCCCGCGCACAACGAAGAAGAAGCGCTCCCGGCCACCCTGGCCGGGCTTATGACACAGTCCATCCCGCCCGACCGGGTCATGGTCGTCTGCGACAACTGCACGGACGCAACCCCGGACCTGGCGGAACTGGCCGGTGCCGAGATCTTCCGCACCCA
>WRBL01000272.1 GCA_009784565.1 Streptosporangiales bacterium
AGTGCGGGAACTGCTGGACCGGCTGCGGTCGGCGGGCGTGACCCTCGCGGTCGCGACCACGGGCAGCCGGGAATGGGCGGAGCCGCTGCTGGACCGGCTGTTCGGCCCCCGCATGTTCTCCGTCATGCTGACCGGCTCGGAGGTACCGGAACTGAAGCCCGATCCGGCCGTGTACAAGGAGGCCCTGCACCGGCTGAACGTGGCGCCGGACCGGGCGGTGGCCGTCGAGGACTCCGCGAACGGGCTGAAGGCCGCGCGCGGCGCGGGCATGCCGTGCGTCGTGGTCACCAACGACTACACCGCGGACTCCAACTTCAGCGGCGCCGCCGCCGTCTACGACGGCTTCGAGTCCTGCCTGGCCGACCGCTCCGGCGTCCTCTGGCGCGGCCAGCCCGCGGCCCGCGCCCGCGGGTACGTCCGCTGACCGGCTCGCAGGCATCCGCCTATTCGGTGCCGGACCTGCTACCGCGCACCGCATAGCGATCCCCTGGAGCTGACAGGCGAGGAGAAGCGTTCGAACCCGGTGACCTTCATGCCTGGATCATGCGAGATCATGTCCCGGATGAACAGTCGTTACCTCAGCATCGCCGGGCTGGCCGGGACCCCGAAGACCGCCGTCGTCATCGACGTGATGCGGGCGTTCACCACGACGGCCTGGGCCTTCGACCGGGGCGCGGAGAAGATCATCCTCGTCAGGGAACTGGAGGACGCCCTGCAGCTGAAGGCCGCGCATCCGGACTGGATCACGCTGAAGGACGGCGCGCCCGCGCCCGGGTTCGACACGGTCAACTCCCCCGCCCTGATGCGGGACGCCGACCTCACGGGGCGGACCGTCGTGCAGAAGACCACGAACGGGACGGTCGGCGCCGTGGCGGTCAAGGACGCGGGCCTGGTCCTGTGCTCCAGCTTCGCGGTGGCCGGAGCGACCGCCCGCCTCCTGGCCGAGCGCGCGGCCGGGGACGTCACCTACGTCGTGACCGGGGAGAACGGGACCGCCGACGAGGACCTGGCCTGCGCCCAGTACATCGCCGGCGTCCTGGAGAACCCCGGATGCGACGCCGGCCCGTTCCTCGACCGGGCCGGCACGGCGGGGGCCGCGGCCCGCCTGGCCGAGGCGGCCCGCGACGGCTCCGGGCGGGTCCATCCCGACGACGCGGCCCTGTGCACCGAACTCGACCGCTTCGCCTTCGCCATGGTCGCCGCCCCGGAAGACGGCCTCATGGTCCTTCGCCCCCACCGGATCTAGGCCAGCAGCGCCTCCAGGGCGTCGCAGGTCTCCGGATGGGCGGCGAGCAGCGGCACTCCCCCGGACCGCGCCGGGACCGCCGGTGCCACTGACGGGCCCGGGGCCGACGCGTCCCACGGCGGAACCCATTCGTCGAGGGCTGCGAGGCGGGCCGGGAAAACCCGGCCGGCCTCCTTGATCAGGAGGGGAGCCAGTTCCGCGCCGCCCGAACGCAGGGTGGAGATCAGGGTCGGCAGCCACGGGAGCAGGACCGGGTCGGGCAGGCGGGCGAACGCGTTCGACACCGCCTCCACGACGAAGTCCGTCAGCGACGGGACCGGTTCCAGGGCGTGCAGCAGCCCGCTCAGGTACTTCGGGTAGGTCGCCACCGACAGCGGATTGCCGAGAACCGAGTCGCAGCGCTCCCGCAGGTCCGCGCGGGACAGGACGCCGAGCTGGGTGCGGGCCGCCCACAGCAGCGCGATCTTCGCCGGCTCCTCCGGGTGCGACTGGGCGACCGCGAGTTCGAGCTGAGTCCGGGCACACCCCAGGGACAGCGCGAGGTTCTCCATCGAGAACAGGAACCCCAGCATGGCCGCGACCTCACGGACGCCGGCGTCCTCGTCCGCGAACGCGACCGGCAGCAGGGTGCAGTAGTGGGCGTATCCGGCCTTCACGAACGACTCGATCCACGCGGGCAGCGCCGGCTCGCTCGTCCGGTAGTAGGTGAGCAGCCGCCGGGCCCGGCGGAGCACGTCCGGGGCCCCGCCGACGTCCCGCTCCCGGGACAGCACATCGAGGGCGCGGGCGCCGAGTTCACCGGCCAGGCGCCGGCTGCCCAGGTACAGGTGCGCGTCCTCGACGGCGCCGAGGACGGCGGCCGTGGTGGCGGACGGGTCCCACGACAGGCGGCGCAGCCGCTGCTCGAGGACCTGTTCCACCGACACGCCCTCGTAGCCGAGTTCGATGAGGGACCGCTGGTGGGTCCCGAGGGCCAGGTCCCAGGATTCCTGGATCGGCGGCGGGTCGCCGAGCGCTTTCGAGCCCATGATCGGCCGCGCCGCGCCCTGGGGCAGCAGGTACTTCAGCTTCCACAGCAGGTCTGAGCACGGCCCGAGCTCCGGCGAGGAGGCGACGTCGAGCAGGCACCGCTGGACGCCGCGCCGCTGAAGTTTCAGGTCCAGCGGCGCGAGACGGTCGTGGACGTCGCGGGCCAGGGGCGGCAGCGCGTCGTACCCGACCTTCCCGATCCGGTCCCCGCCCATCATGATCTCGACCAGGCGGCGGACGTCGCGGCGGCCGGGGACGGCGTCCTTCTCGATGCAGGTGACGGCCGCGTCGCCGAAGTCGTACGGGGTGGGCTTGGCCCGGTCCCGCATCCCCGCCAGCAGGATGGACGTCTCGAACACGGCGATGGCGTCGGCGGTGGAGGCGAGGTAGCCGTTGCGCCGGGCGGCGCGGACGATCTCGACCGACCAGCCCAGCAGTTCGGCCTCGTCCAGGGTGTCCAGGACCGGCGGGCGGCGGAGAAACCCGCTGAGCCGGTCCGGGGCGGGGGTACACGGTGACAGCGGAACCGGGAGCGACGATCCGTTCGGTTTCGGCGGGTTCTTGGATGGTCCCGCCTGGCCGCTCAGCCGGAAGGGCTTCACGCCGGTGCGCCTGAGGTTGCCGGACCAGGTCGCGGCGGCGATGGACACGGAGCCGGGTTCGAGGCAGAACTGGGCCTCGATCGCGGTGTGGCTGGACGGGATCAGGCCGTATTGCCAGGTCGTGGCGGTGCGCGGACTGATCTTGAACGTGTCGCTGCCGTCGACGCCGAACTCGGGGACCCGGCTGGCGGCGTGGAAGGCGCCGCACACGTACAGGCCGTCGGCGGGGTCGGTCCCGGTCGCGGCGAGGTGCTCGCGCATCCGGGTCCACATGTAGCGTTCGCGGTCCTCGTCGACGGTGACGCGGCGCGGGTCGCCGGGGGCGAGGCGGCGGAACAGGCTGCCGATCATGACCATGACCTGCCGGTACGTGTCGTGATCGGCGTCGCCCAGGGGCACCTCGACGTACTGGTGCCACCACTCGGACCAGTGCCGGACCTTGCCGTTGCGGAGCAGGTGCTCCTCCAGTTCCGCGAAGCGGGGGCGCAGGTCCCCGATCTCGACGCCGACCGCGTCGCCGTGGAGCCCGTCGTCGCCGGTGCCGGCTTCCGTGGTCGTCCGGGCGTCCCACTGGAACGCGTGATCGCACGACCGGTCGACCAGGACCAGGTCGACGCCGGGGGTGTCCAGGGCGTAGGCGATGGCCTGGTACTCGGCCGACGCCTCGGTGACCGGTGCGACCACCGACAGCGGCGCCCATTCTTTCGGGAAGCCGTCGATGCCGGAGGCGAACGCCTGGACCGCGACCGGCAGGCGGCACTGGCGCAGCTCGGCCAGGAGCGGGGCGAGGTCCTCGCACAGTTCCAGGTAGATGACCGCCGGCTGTTTGTCCCGCAGGCGGCGGGCCATCGCGGTCGCCGACGCGGGCGAGTGGTGGCAGACCGGGAAGATCTCCAGGGGTTCGGTGACGGCGCGGTCGATGTCGTCGACCAGTCCGCGCAGGATCCCGGCCAGGGTCTCCTGCCCGGCGAACGCCTCGGCCGCCGCGGTGAGCTCACCCCGCAATGCCCCGAACGGATCATGCTGGCGGCTCATCTCAGGACATCCTCGCGATCGTGGTACGGCCGCCCTCGAGGAACTCCGGCCAGTCGCCGCCTTCCTCCTGGCCGCGGGGCTCGACGACGCCGTGCAGGTACTTGCTGAGGATGGCCAGGTCCTCGGGTTCGCGGCGGGTGAGGGAGCCGATAAGCGAGGACCCCAGGGTGCGAGCGGTCAGGGCCCGGTCGCCGAAGAAGTTGCCGTGCAGGATGGCGTCCTCGAGGACGCCGATCTGCTCGGCGGTGGACAGCGCCGATTCCAGCTTCTCGTCGTCGCTGCCCGCCGCGGCGGCCGACTCGCGCAGGTCGGCGAAGCTGCGCAGCAGGACGTCCAGCAGCGTGGGCGGGACGTCGAGTTCGATCTGGTGGCGGCGCAGCAGTTCCTCGGTCCGGAACCGGACGATCTCCGCCTCGCTCTTCTTGTTGGTGACGACCGGGATTCGGACGAAGTTGAAGCGCCGTTTGAGGGCGGAGGACAGGTCGTTGACTCCCTTGTCGCGGCTGTTGGCGGTGGCGATGACCGAGAACCCGGGCTTGGCGAACACGATGTTGTCGGCGCCGCTGTCGAGTTCGGGAACCGAGATGTACTTCTCGGACAGGATCGAGATGAGGGCGTCCTGCACGTCGCTGGTGGAACGGGTCAGTTCCTCGAACCGGCCGATGGCGCCGGTCTCCATCGCGGTCATGATCGGCGACGGGATCATCGACTCGCGGGACTGGCCCTTGGCGATGACCATGGACACGTTCCACGAATACTTGATGTGGTCCTCGGTGGTGCCGGCGGTGCCCTGCACGACCAGAGTGGAGTTCCGGCTGATCGCGGCGGACAGCAGTTCGGCCAGCCAGCTCTTGCCGGTGCCGGGATCGCCGATCAGCAGCAGGCCGCGGTCGGAGGCCAGCGTGACGATGGAGCGTTCGACGAAGCTGCGGTCGCCGAACCACTTCTGGGCGATGTCACGCTCGAAGTTGTCGCCGGGCTCGGAGCCGAGGATGAACGCGCGGATCATCTTCGGGGACAGGCGCCAGGAGAACGGCTTCGGGTTGTCGTCGACAGACTCCAGCCAGTCCAGTTCCTCGGCGTACTTGATCTCGGCGGGAGCGCGGAGCAGGTCAGACATGAGGCGTGGCCTTTCTGGGGTTTAGGCGAGGAAGGACTTCAGCTCGGTGATGAGCTTGCGGATGTGGCCGGAGATTACGGGCGTCCCGAGATCCTTGAACTTGTCCTTGAACCAGGGGTTGACGCTGCCGTTCCCGGAGCTGCTCACCGACCCGACCGGGATGAACTTCGCGCCGGAGCGGTGGATGGTGGCCGCCGATTCGAAGAGCTGCTCGACGAGGATCTCGTAGAAGTCGGAGATCCAGACGACGACCGTGCTGCGGGGCTCGGCGATGAGCGGCTGGACATGGGCCATGGCGGACCGCCAGTCGTTGCCGCCGCCGAGCCGGGTGCGGAGCAGGGTCTCCAGCGGGTCGCGGACCCAGGGCGTAAGGTCCAGGGCCCGGGTGTCATAGGCGATGAGGTGGACGTCGGTCCGGGGCAGCCCGGAGAAGATGGACGCCAGGATGGCGCAGTTCACCATGGACGGGACCATGGAGCCGGACTGATCCACGACGACGATCAGCCGCCGGGGTGTCGTCTTCCGGGCGGTCTGCCGGTAGTAGAGCCGGTCGACGTACAGCTTCTGCTCGCCGGGGTCCCAGTTGGTGAGGTTCTTCCAGATGGTGCGGTCGAGGTCGAGGTTGCGGAATACCCGCTTGGGCGGGACGCTGCGGTCGATGGTGCCGGCGGAGGCCTTCTCGACCTCGGTGCGCAGGACCTGGGCGACTTCGGTGACGCAGCGGCGGATGAGGGACTTGGCGTTGGCCAGGGCGACGCCGTCCAGGTTGTCCTTGTCCCGGAGCAGTTGCTCGATCAGCGACATGCTCGGGGTCAGCTTGGCCGCCAGCGCCGGGTCGGCCAGGACTTCGCGCAGGAGCATCCGGTTGACCAGGTCGGCTTCGAGGCCGGCCAGGTCGGGGTCGCCGCGGAGCGCGCGTTTCAGCCAGCCCGCGTCCGCCTGCCAGCCAGACAGCTGAGCCGCGGTGACGGCACCCGACCCGGTGGCGTAGACGTTGAGGAGAAGCTTGGAGATGAGGGCGGCCCGGCGGACCTCATCCCCCCGCTTGTTGCTGTTATCAGTTCCGCCGTCACCGAAGCTCATCAGACCGTCGAACTCGGCGGCCAGGCCGGGGTGGCGCTGGACGATCGAGTCGACGGAGGCCCTCGGGTCCAGGAGGGCCGGCGGGAGGCCGATGTCCTCGACGACGGCCAGGCTGGCCGACTCCAGGGCCGGCTGCTCGTCGGGGTCGAACAGGCGGGCGAGGAGACGCCAGTACAGGACCTGGCGGCGGTTGTCGTCAGCGGTCTGGGTCATCGCTTCCTCAGCAGCCTTCCCGCGCGTTCGCTCAGGACGGTCCGGGCGTCGGCGGCGGCCTTCTCCGCCCTGAGCCCGGCCTTGTCGGCGGTGCCGCCGCCCCAGTCGCCGGCGCCGACGACGGCCTTCCTCTTTTTCACCGTCGTCTCGACGGCCAGGGGCTGGAGGCGGAACGTGCCGTCGTCCCAGCGCAGCAGGCCGACGCAGGCGGTGGACGCCTTCACCGCCGCGGCGGTCAGCGGCCCGGCGGCGGGTGCCCGGCCGGCGTCGACGGGAAGCGTGCAGCCCGTGACGGTACACGTGCCGTCCTCGGCGACCGTGTACGCCTCGAGGAAGACCGGCACGGCGATGCGGGCCGGATGCCGGTCCAGCGGAGCGGTCCGCGGGTCAGCCGCCGTCGGCAGCGTGACCCGGGCGGTCGCGAGGGGGTCGGCGGGCTCGCCCGGGGTGGCGCGGGCGTCGTCCCAGATGAGGTCGCCCTCGGCCGTGACCGGCATGTCCTCGAGGTCCATCGACCGGCCCTCGCTGACAGCTGCCAGGAGCGACAGGTGCGGCCGGAGCAGCTGCCATAGCCCGGCGCCGATGACGGTGTCGGGCTTCGGGGCGCTGGCCGCGGCCCGCACGAGGCGCGGCGGACCGCCGACGGCCGGTTCGAGAATCGCATGCACCTGGGCCTGGACGGCGGTGGCGTGCTCGGTCAGGTCGACCCCGAGAGGCAGCAGGCGGCCGGTCACGCCGCTGGTCCGGGGCGGACTGATCGCCCCGGGCACCGTCAGGATGAGACCCCGGGCCCACAGGTCGGCCCAGCGGCGCAGCGGGAACCGGCCGGCGGGCGCGCCGGGACCGGCCGACGCGGCGAGTTCGGCGGCGAAGCCGTCGAGGAGAACGGCCAGGCGGCGCAGGCCGGTGTCGGGCAGCAGGGCGGAGACGACCGGCGCCGCCCCGGCGACGGTCTCGCGGTCGAGGCCCTGCCAGCCGGCGCGGGCCACGTCGCACAGCCAGGACCGGGCGGCGTTGAGGAGGTTGGCCGGGCTCGCCCCTGCGGAGCCCGGCGCCTCCTCCGTGACGCTCTCCCGGCCGGTGGCCTCCCCGATCCGGGACATCAGCGCGTCATGCACGGACCCCAGCAGGGCGGTCCGGCCCGCCGCCAGGGCGAGGAAATCGTCTTCGGCCGCCGCTCCCCCGGCCGCCTTCTCCGCCGCTTCGGCGGTCCGGGAGGCCAGCGGCGTCCCGGTGACGGCACCCGCCAGCGCGGTCAGGCCCGCGGCCTGCGCCGGTCCCGGGCGCAGGAGTCCCGCGGCGAGGACCTGGTCGAAGGCATCAACCGCCTCAAGGGCCGCCTCCAGCCCGGCGACGGCGTCGGTCAGCAGGTCGGCGCGCATCAGGCCTCCGCCCGGGCCGTCGGGAACCACTGCAACTCTGGCAGCGGCGCGGTCGCCGGGGCGAACTCGGTGTAGGCCAGGTGGCGCAGGAACCGGCTGAACACGGTTCCGGCCGAGCCCCGGTCCCCCTGCGGGGGTCTCGCGGCGGTCATGCCCGCGATCAGCGTGGCCGCCGCGTCCTCGTCTCCCGGGTCATCGGCCTTCAGGTACCGGGCCACCCGCCCGGGCCCGTACTGCACCACCGCCTCGGTGATCAGGGCCCGGACGTGGTTGCAGAACGAGCCGCGCGCCCCGCCGCACGGCCGGTTGTTGTTCGTGCCGCAGGAGAACTCGAACGTTCCCGACGCTACCGAGGACACGTACACCCGTTCGATGTCCGACCCGCTGGACACCACGCCCTGCAGTCGCCCGTCGGCGAGTTCGACGAACGGCACCTTGGCCAGTTTCCGCGGCCTCGCGGGCGGGACCACCCGCGCCAGGCTGGCTCTCTCCCAGTCAGGCAACAGCTCATCTCCTGTGCATCAGGGACCTCGTAAGTCCCTCGTTTTCAAGGACATGAGCGAACATAGCGACGACCACTGACATTCCAGGGCCTCCGCAGTCGCCAGCGTGAACTAAAGCCGGAAGAAAACGAGAACCCGTTCAACGCAGTCCGCCGGGATATTATAATCGACTGTAGACGACTTTAAGCGACAAGAATCATGCCTTGCATAGGAGAAGAGATCCCATGGCCGCCACCACACTCCAGCAACAGCGGGCCGGTACGCAGTATGATCCGGGTATGAGCGACCGGAAGTCCCGCATCACCGTCACGATCGACCCGGATCTCGTCGCCTACGCGGAGCAACTCGTGAAGACGGGCAAGGCTTCGTCTGTCTCCGCTGTCGTCAATGACG
>WRBL01000273.1 GCA_009784565.1 Streptosporangiales bacterium
GACGTCCTCGGTGGACCAGGAGTCCACCGGCGACAGGTCGCCGGATTCGAGGATGTCCAGGAACGCGGTGTCCCATTCGGGGTTCAGGTCCCGGATGGTCGCCGTCCCGGCCGCGAACGCCTTGGCGCCGTCGATCACCCGCTGCTGGCGGGCGGCGCGGTACTCCGGCGTCGGGTTGCGGCCGTTGATCAGCGGCTCCCGGGCGCCGGGGGCGGCGGTATCCCACGACGGCACCGGCGGGTCGTGCGACAGGCCGCCCGAGCCGACGAGCAGGACCCGCCGGTCGAGGGAGGCCAGGTACTTCCCGGCCGCGGCGCCCAGCGCCCGGACCCGGGACAGCGGCGCCAGCGGCTGCGCCACCGAGTTGACGAAGACCGGCACCACCGGGAGGGCGTCCACGTCGCCGAACAGGACCTGCAGCGGCTGCACGATCCCGTGGTCCACGCTCATCCGCTTCGACACCGCGATGTCGACGCCCGCGGCCAGGACCGCCTTCGCGCAGCCCTCGGCGATGTCCGTCGGCACGGTGAACGGTTTCGTGGACGTGTTGTAGTCGCCGACGCCCCGCACGGTCCCGGTGCCGATGGCGTAGGCCGGCATCAGGTCGTAGAAGAAGCCGTTGTAGTGGTCCGGGCCGAAGATGACGACCACCTCGGGGTCGTAATCCCGGATGAACGCCCGGGCGACGTCGAACTCCTTCTCCAGGTCCGCCGCGAGTTCCGGCGACGGGTCGGCGAAGCCGAGCAGGGGGCTGTGGGACAGGGCGGTGACGGCGAGGCTCATGCGGGGATCTCCTCGGTGGGGCCGGGGGCGGGAACGGGCGCGGTGGCAGCGGGCGCGGCGGGGACGTCGGCCGCGTGCAGGGCCCGGCACGCGGCGCGCACCATGGCCGAGGTCCGGTAGGCGGGGCAGGCGGCCGCCACGACCCGGTCCGGGCGCAGCAGCAGCACGGACTCGGGGTGGGCGTCGAAGAACTTCTTCAGCGCGCCGGTGCTGTCGCCGATCACGGTGACATCGGGATGGTCGTGCCCGTCCCAGTGCAGCTGCGACAGCGGCCGGAACTCGGCCAGCTTCACCCCGAGCGCGGACAGCCGGGCCCGCGCGTCGTCGTCGAGCAGGGCCGCCGGGTTGTTGTTCCACGCCGCCAGGGTGAACCAGTCCCCGGTCACCTCGTCCAGCAGGACGCCGCCGGAATCCCGGGTGGCGACCGCCGGCTGGATGAACAGCTTGCCGACCGGCGAGTCCGGGGCGGCTCCCGGGACGATCGCGCCGGAGGTGTACTTCGGCATCGGCTTGAACTTCATCCCGGCCACGTACGCCTTTAGCGACGGCACCGCCCCCAGGGCGATCGCGGCCCCGTCCCGGAGCCGGGCCACCGTCTTGCTGGTCGGCGAGATGAACCGGCCGAACAGGGTGGACAGGTTGATCATGGCGAGGGCGTGATCGCGTCGCTCGGCGTCGTAGGTGTCCAGCAGGTCCGGCGAGGCGGCGCCCCGCACGACCAGCGCCAGCTTCCAGGCCAGGTTGGAGGCGTCGCGGACGCCGCTGTTGAACCCCTGCCCCTGCCAGACCGGCATCAGGTGGGCGGCGTCGCCGGCGATCAGCACCCGGCCCCGGCGGAACGCCGACGCGATCCGGGAGTGGTGGGTGTAGACCCGGGCCCGGATCATGTCGACCGACTCGGCGCCGGGCACGAGCGTGGACATCAGCTTCCGCACGAAGTCCGGCTTCTCGGCCTCGTCGTCGCTTTCGCCGGGGAACAGCATGAACTCGAACCGGCGGATGCCGTGCGGCAGCGCGATCGACACGTACGGGCGCCGCGGGTCGGCGCCCAGGTAGGAGTTGGGGTGGCCGAGCGGGTCGTTGTTCAGGTCGGCGACCAGCCAGCGCGTGGAGTGGGACTGCCCGTCGAAGGAGACGTCCATCGCGTGCCGGGTGGCGCTGCGCCCGCCGTCCGCGCCCACCAGGTACTGGGCCCGGATCTGGTGCGCCGTCCCGTCGCCGGTACGGGCCGACACCAGCAGATGGCCGTCCTTCTCCTCCCACTCGGTGACCTCGGTGGAGAACCTCAGGTCCACGGTGTCGCGGCCGGCCAGCCCCTGGCGGAGCTCGCGGTCGACGAGCGGCTGGATGAACCCGTTGCGCCGCGGCCACCCGAACTCGGCCTGCGGCGGGGCCAGCTCGGCCAGGACCCGGCCCGACGCGCTGACGATCCGCAGCAGCTGGTTGGTGACGACGTGCGGGAGGATGCTGTCGGCCAGGCCGATCGTCTGGAACGTCCGCAGGGTCTCGTCGTCCATGCCGACGCCGCGCGGGTAGTCGATCAGGTCGTCCCGGGCCTCGGCGACCAGGACGGACACGCCGTACTGGCCGAGCAGGTTGGCCGTGGTCAGCCCGACCGGCCCGGCCCCGACGATGACCACGTCCACGGCGTCCGGGACTGGATTGGCAGGCGCCATCGCTCACCTCGGCGTCAATCGTACTCGCGTGCGTTATTTGCACATCCTGATCCGTTATGCGAACACTTTGGCGGCGCAGGACCCTCTTGTCAAGAGGGCGGAGCAGAGCCGCGTAACGCCAGCTTGTCCGACAGCCGGCCGGCGGCCAGCATCATCCGGTCGACCGCCGCGGTCGCCGCTTCCTCGCGGAAGGTGATCAAGTTCAGGCATGCCCGCACGGTCATCCCCGGAACCCGCAGCGGAACGGCGATACCGTAGGCGCCCGCCTCGACCTCGTCCTTGCTACTGGCGTACCCGCGCTCGCGCGCGATGGTCACCGCCTCCGGCTCGTCGGCCGACGGAGGGTCCAGGGACAGCAGCGCGTACCCGGCCGACCCCCGGTCGATCGGGTGCCGGCTGCCCTGCCGGAACGCGAGATGGTACGTCGCGCTCACGGGCGTCGCGATCGCGACCGAGACGGCCTCGGCGCCCTCCGCCGCGATCAGCGCGACCGTCGCCGTCAGGTCGTCGGCGGCGTCCCGCATCACCGGCAGCGCGGTCTCGCGCAGGTGAGCCTGGTACCCGGCGTTCAGCGACGCCAGCCCGGCGCCCGCGCTGTAACGGCCGTCGGCGCCCTGGTGCAGCATCCGGAACTCGGTGAGCGTCTGCAGCAGCCGGTAGGCGATCGTGCGGTGCGTGCCCAGCGCCTCCGCGACCTGGGCCGCGGTCATCGGCTCGCCGGCCTCGACCACGAGCAGCAGCGCCCGCAGCCCGCGCGCCAGCGTCTGCGCGCCCGCCTGGCGCCCGCCCTCGCTCATCCGGCCAGTCTACGGTCGCGTAAGATCAGCCGGTGCGACGCAAGTTCTCTGACGTATCAGCGCTCTCCGAGCGGGAGCCCGGCGTATTCGGCGCGGAAGCCGCCCCCGAGTGGTCCATCGGCGGCAAGCCGAACGGCGGGTACCTGCTCGCCATGATCGGCGACGCCGCCACGCGGGCCAGCGACCACCCCCACATCCTGGCGGCCAGCGCGCACTATCTGCGCTCGCCCGACCCGGGGCCCGTCACCGTCACCGCGGAAGTCATGCGCTCCGGCCGCACCGTCAGCCAGGTGCGCGGCCGGCTGTCCGCGGGAGAGAAGACCTGCGTGGAGGCGCTGTTCACCCTCGGCCGCCTGCCCGAAGAGGAGAGCCCCTACTGGGCCGACGGCCTGCCCCGGGTTTCCGTCCCGCCGATCGACGAGTGCGTGCCCCTGGTCAACGCGGTCCCGGACAAGTACCGGCCCGCCATCATGAGCCAGGTCGACATCCGCCTCGACCCCGAGACCGCCGGCTACACCGACCGCAAGCCGTCCGGCCGCGGCGAGCTCCGCGGCTGGCTCTCCCTGCCCGGGGACGAGCCGTTCACCCTGCCGGCCCTGCTGTACGCGGTCGACTCGTTCCCGCCCGCCACGCTGGACATCGCGACCACCGGCTGGGTGCCGACCCTGGAGCTCACCGCCTACGTGCGCGCCGTTCCCGCCCCCGGGCCCCTCCGCGTCGTCCACCGCGCCCAGCTGATCAGCGGCCAGCTGGTCGACGAGGACTGCTACGTCTGGGACAGCAAGGACCGCCTCGTCGCCCAGTCCACCCAGCTGGCCGGCATCCGCCTCGGCTGACCGGGCTCCGTCCGCCCCGGCGCCTCCGCGCCGATTCTGCCTTACGATGCGATGGTGACGGAGAAGTCAGCTTTCCTGTCGTATGCCCGGGTCGACGGCGAGCGGGCCGGGCGGCTGGAGCGGATCCTCGAATCCGCCGGAATCCGCGTGGAGCGGGAGGAACCCGCCAGGGCCGCGGTCTTCCTCGCCTGTTTCTCCGCGGACGGTCTTTTCCGGGACCGGCCCTACCAGTACGAGCAGTTCAGCCACGTCACCGGGGAGCCCGTCCCGGTCCGGTTCGACCAGTGCGAGGTGCCGTCCTGGTCCTTCGGGAACGGCCGCACCCTGGACGCGGTCCCGGCGGCCGACGTCTTCGCCGCGAACTTCGACGACGGCGCCGCCAGCGTCGCCGCCGCGGCCCGGAAGATCCTCGGGCCCGCGCCGGACCTCGTGACGCCCGCGGTGACGGCCGCTCCCGCCCGGGAGGCAGGCTCGTTCGGGATGCCCGGCGAGGACCTGGCCGCGCGGGTGCGCAACGTCCAGTTCCGGACGACGAGGATGGGGCCCGGTTACGACGAACGGGAAGTGGACGAGCTTCTGGACCGGATCGAGGCCGAGGCGGCCGGGCTGGCCAAGGACATCAGCGCCCTGGAGTCCGCCCGGGCGGACGCCGCCCGGGGCGGCCGGGACGTCTCCGCCGCGGCGGCCGCGCTCACATGGTCGCCGTCGGTGACGCCGGAGGACATCCGGAACAAGAGGTTCAGCACGACCAGGCTGCGGCCCGGCTACGACCAGGAGTCCGTGGACCGGTTCCTCGAAGGCGCGGCGGCGGCGCTCGGCCGGCTGGCCGCCGCCCGCGCGGACCTCCAGGCCCGGCTGTCCCGCTGAGATCACCACGGCACACAAACCCGCGCATTACCCCTTGATCAACCTATTTCCTCGTTTTACGTTTTTCGTAACAGTATGACGAGGAGGCCCGCCCGTGAACGGAATCCGCCTGGCATTCAGGAAAAGCAGGCTGGGACTGGCCGCGGGCGGTATCGCCGCGGCCGTCGCCCTGGCGGCGTGCGGGGCCGCGCCCGGAACGGGAGCCAGCGGAGGCTCATCCGGCACGTCCCACGGCAAGACCCAGGTCGCGTTGATCATGAAGGAGTTCACGAACCCCTACTGGATCTCCATGGAGAAGGCCGCCAAGACGGAGGCGGCCAAGCTCGGCGTCACCCTTCACGTGACCGCGGGCAACTCCGACGACGACACGACCTCGCAGATCAACCAGATCGACAACGCGATCTCCGCCGGGGACAAGGGCATCATCGTCACGCCCAACGGGGGAGCGATTAACGCGGCCCTCAACCAGGCCCGGCAGCAGGGACTGGTCGTGGTGGTGCTCGACACGCCGCCCATTCCGCCCAGCACCGCCGACGTCACCTACGCCACCGACAACACGCAGGCCGGCCTGTCGGACGGCAAGTGGCTGGCCGCCAAGCTCGGCGGGAAGAGCGCGGACATCGCCATGCTGGACGACCTGTCCGACCAGGTCATCACCGTCGACGTCGACCGGGACCACGGATTCCTCAAGGGCATGGGCATCGGCGTCGGCAACCCGAACCTGAACGGGCAGGAACCCAAGAGCGGCCACTACACCGGCGGCAAGGGCGGCAGCTACAAGATCGCCTGCCAGCTCGCCACCAAGGGGTCGCAGACCGGCGGCCAGTCCGACATGGAGACCTGCCTGTCCAAGGACTCCAACATCAACGTGGTGTACGCGATTAACGAGCCCTCCGCCGAGGGCGCCGCGCAGGCGCTGAAAGCCGCCGGCAAGAAGGGCGTCACCATCGTGACCGTCGACGGCGGCTGCGCTGCCCTGCCGTTCGTGACCAGCGGGGAGATCAGCGCGACCGCCGGGCAGTTCCCGGACAAGATGGCCGTCGACGGCGTCGACGCCATCGCCAAGTACGCCAAGACCGGAACCAAGCCGAAGAACCAGCCGGGCCAGGACTTCTTCAACACCGGCACCAAGCTCTACACCGACTCGCCGCAGCCCGGCGTGCCCAGCATCACCACCCAGGCCGCGTCCAAGGCCTGCTGGGGCCAGAAGCCTTGACCGAGCCGTCCACCGCCTCCGAGGCCGCCGCGCCGCCGCCGGACGACCCGGCGGTCGCGGCGCGCCGCGCCAACCCGTTCCAGACGGCGCTGCACGCGCGCCCGTCGCTGGGCCCGCTGATCGTGCTGGTGGTCGCGGCCGTCATCTTCGACCTCATCAACTCGCGGATGTTCGCGCTGGCCAACCTGTCGATCATGCTGCAGCAGGTGGCGGTGATCGGCCTGCTGGCCCTCGGGCAGACCCTCATCATCCTGACCGCGGGCATCGACCTGTCGGTCGGCGCGATCATGATCTTCGCGCAGATGGTGATGGCCGGGCTGGCGATCAACAGCGGCCTCCCGGTCATACCCGCGCTGATCATCGGGCTGGTGGTCGGAACCCTGGCCGGCGGCATCAACGGGATCCTGGTCACCCGGTTCCGCGTCCCGCCGTTCATCTCCACCCTGGGCACGCTCGGCGTGTTCACCGCCGCCGGACTGAAGTACGGCAACGGGCAGACGCTCACGCCCCCGGCCGGCAGCCCCCTGCTGTGGACCGGCAGCCTCATGCACCTCGGCGAATTCAACTTCACCGTCGGCGTGCTCATCATGCTGGGCCTCTACCTGGCCGTCGGCTACCTGCTCGGGCAGACCGCCTGGGGCAGGCACGTGTACGCGGTGGGCGATGACCGGGAGGCGGCCCGGCTGGCCGGCCTCCGCTCGCCCCGCGTCCTGGTCAGCGTGTACCTGGTCGCCGGGCTGATCTACGCCGTCGCGGCCTGGGTGCAGATCGGACGGACCGGGGACGCCAGCACCGACATCTCGTCCACCCTCAACCTGGACAGCATCACCGCCGTCGTGATCGGCGGCGTCAGCCTGTTCGGCGGCCGCGGCGTCGTGCTGGGAACCCTGTTCGGCGCGCTGATCGTCCAGGTGTTCCAGACCGGGATCGCCCTCGCCGGGGTGGACGAGCTATACCAGCAGCTGGCCGAGGGCCTGCTCGTCATCGCCGCGGTCAGCGTCGACCAGTGGATCCGGAGGGTACGACGATGAGCGAACCGGTTCTGGAAGCGGCCGGCCTGGTCAAGTCCTACGGCCGGGTCGACGCCCTGCGCGGCACCGACTTCGAACTGCGGGCCGGGGAGATCCTCGCCGTCGTCGGCGACAACGGGGCCGGCAAGTCGACCCTGATCCGGTGCCTGTCCGGCGCCGAGGCCCCGGACGCGGGCACCATCACCTTCGACGGAAAGCCGGCCGCGTTCCGCGACGTGCAGCAGGCTAAGCGGGCCGGGATCGAGACGGTCTACCAGAACCTGGCCGTGTCCCCGGCCCTGGACATCGCGTCCAACCTGTTCCTGGGCCGGGAGATCCGGCGGAGGGGGCCGCTGGGCTCGGCGCTGCGGATGCTGGACACCGGCGCCATGCGGCGCCGGGCCCGCGAGCAGGTCTCCCGGCTCGGCATCGAGACGCTGCAGGACATCACCCAGGCCGTCGAGACCCTGTCCGGAGGCCAGCGGCAGGCCGTCGCGGTCGCCCGCGCGGCGGCGTTCGGCAGCAAGGTCGTGATCCTCGACGAGCCGATGGCCGCCCTCGGGGTCCGGGAGTCCCGGCAGGTCACCGACCTGATGAAACGGCTGCGGGACGACGGGATGCCCATCGTCCTGATCAGCCACGACATGCCCAGCGTTTTCGACCTGGCCGACCGGGTCCATATCCAGCGCCTGGGCCGCCGCGCCGCGGTCGTCAGCCCGGCCACCCACACCATGGAGCAGGCCGTCGCCATCATGACCGGCGCCGCGGCGGCGTAGCCGCTGAGGCAAGGGTCTGCCAAGCTCACGGCACCCTGCTCCACGTCAGCGAGCCCGTCCCGCGGCGGCTCGGTTCCGGCCCGGACTCCAGGCCGTTCGTGGCTCCAGGCCGTTCGCCGTTCAGGGCAGCTCACACGTCTCGCTGCTCTCAGCGGCCTCACCCATCCCAAGATCCAACTAATGAGCGGGCTTACTGCACTCCCAGTGCGCTGGATCGACTCATTATGTGACTCTGGACGTCTGCCGTCCGCCCCCCTGGCCGTTCCGGCCGTGCGGGTCAGCCCGGTCTCCGGGGTGTGCCGTCCAGCCCGATCACGGTCACCTGACCGCGACAGCGGACCCCGGCCCGAGCATGGCCCCGCACCACAGCGGACCAAGACCGTCGGCCTGGGGGCGCGGGGGATCATCCCCCGGTGGCCGCGGAGCGGCCGCTGCTGGGCGTAGCGGCCGGCACCGGCACGGGACAGCACCGGAAGAACGCTCCCGGGCCCGGGACCTCTTAGCGCCCGGCGTCCGCCGGCAGCCCGCCGGCCCGGGACGGCCACCCGGCCTGCGGCAGGATCCGCAGGGCCGTCATTGCCGCCGCGGGGATCCACTGACGTCCCGCTGCCATGGCTAGAGACGTCA
>WRBL01000274.1 GCA_009784565.1 Streptosporangiales bacterium
GCAAGCCGGTGGGAGCCCACGTGCCGCGCCCGGAGACCATGAAGGCGTTCCTGGAGCAGATGGACGCCCGCTACGGCGGCCTGCCGAAGTGGCTGTCCGGCAACGGCTTCGGCGACGAGGACCTGGCCCGCCTCCGGGCCTTCCTCCGTGACCCGGACCGAGACCCGGACCGCGACCCGGACCGAGACCCGGACCCAGGCCCCGCCGCCGGGTCCCGGGCATGACCGCGGTCACCGCCTGCCTGGTCGACGTCTACGAGACCCTGGTCTCCTACGACTTCGGCAGCCACTCCCGGAAGCTGTCCGAGCTGGCCGGCGCCGACCTCGCCGCGTGGCAGGCCGCGCAGGTCGCCCTGACGCCCGACTTCGACGCGGGGCGGCTCACGATCGACGCGGCGATGACGCGCCTGCTGTCCGAATGCGGGATCGAGGCCAGCCCGGAACTGACCCGGACCCTCGCCCGGGCGGACGCGGAATGGACGCGGTCGGGCTGCGCCCCCTACCCCGAGGCCGTGGAGTTCCTGCGCGCGCTGCGGGCCCGGAACACGAAGATCGCGCTGGTCAGCAACTGCGGCGCCGACACCCGCCCGATGCTGGAGCGGATGGGCCTGATCGACCTGGCCGACGAGTCGATCCTGTCCTGCGAGGTCGGGACGCCGAAGCCCGCCCCGGAGATCTACCACCGCGCCCTGGACGCGCTGGGCGTCCCGGCGGGCGAGGCGGTCATGATCGATGACCAGCCCTCCTACTGCGCCGGCGCCGAGGCGGCGGGCGTCCGGGCCATCCAGGTCACCCGCCCCGGCGGCGCCGCGCCCGACCCGCGCTTCCCCGGCGTGAGCGGCCTCCTGGAGGTTCTTCCGCTTCTCGGCTAGCTAGTCTTGGCCCATGGCGCAAGGAACCCTCCCGCACGTGGCGGTCATCGGCGGCGGCATCGCCGGCCTGGCCGCGGCCTTCTTCCTCTCCGACGAGCCCGTGACCGTCACGGTCCTCGAGGGGGCCCCCCGGATCGGAGGGAAGCTGCGGGCCAGCGAGGTCGCCGGAGTGCCGATGGACGCCGGGGCGGAGGCGATGCTGGCCCGCCGGCCCGAGGGCATCGACCTGATCACGGCGGCGGGCCTCGGGGAGAACCTCGTCCCGGCCGGCGTCACCTCCAGCGCTATCTACACCCGCGGCGCGCTGCGTCCGCTCCCGAAGCGCCAGTTCATGGGAGTGCCCGCGGACATGGCCGAGCTGGCCGCCACCGGCGTCGTCTCCGCCGAGGGCGTCGAGCGGGCGCGAGCCGAGACGGCCGGGAAGGCCGGCGACGGGGACGTCTCGGTCACCGAGTACATCGGCTCCCGTCTCGGCACCGAGATCGTCGACCGCCTGGTCGACCCGCTGCTCGGCGGCGTCTACGCGGGCCGGTCGGAGGACCTGTCCTTCCGGGCCACCCTCGCCCCCCTGGCCGCCGCGGCGACCCGGCATGACGCGCTGACCGACGCCGTGACCGCCCTGCTGCCGCCCCCGCCGGCCCCGGAAGATAACAGCAAGAAGCCGCCGGTGTTCGTCAGCCTCACCACCGGCGTCGGCTCCCTTCCCGAGGCCGTCGCCAAGGCCTCCGGCGCCGAGATCCGCACCGGCGCGATGGTCCGCGACCTCGCCCGGACCTCCGGCGGCTGGCGGCTGACCGTGGGCTCGGCGGCAAAACCCGAATACGTCGAGGCCGATGCGGTAGTCCTCGCGGTGCCGGCCGCCCCGGCATCCCGTCTTCTGGCCGGAACGGATCAGGCCGCCTCCGCCGCCCTGGCGGCCATCCCCTACTCGAGCATGGCGATCATCACGCTCGCCTTCCGCGCCGGGGACTTCCCCGGGCAGCACCGCGCGCGCAGCGGCTACCTGGTCCCGGCCGTGGACGGCAAGGCCGTCAAGGCGGCCACCTTCTCCACGGTGAAATGGCCGCACCTGGCGGAGCAGGGAGACGGCGGAGTGCATATCGTCCGCTGCTCCGTCGGCCGGTCCGGCGACGTCGCCGTCCTGCAGCGCGACGACGAGGACCTGGCCGCCCTGGCCGCGAGAGAACTGGGCGAGGCCACCGGCCTCGCCGCGGACCCGGTCGAGTCCCGGGTCACCCGCTGGGGCGGCGCGCTGCCGCAGTACAATGTCGGCCACCTCGGCCGGGTCGCCGCGATCCGCGAGGCGGTCGCCGCCCAGCCCGGACTGGCCGTGGCCGGCGCCGCCTACGACGGCGTCGGAATCCCCGCCTGCGTCGCCACCGCCAAGACCGCCGCCGCCCAGGTCCTCGGCCACCTCCGCTCGCGGCGGGGGATAAATTGAAGGTATGTCTGAGGATGAGAAGCGGCTCAAGGCCCGGGAACTGAACGACCTGATCCGCTACACCATGTGGTCGGTTTTCAAGCTGTCGGATGCCGGGCTGGACCGGGACGCGGCGGGCGCGGAGCTGGCGGAGTTCTGCGACCAGGCGGCGGGCAAGGGCGTCGTCACCCGCGGCTGCTACGACCTGCAGGGCATGCGGGCCGACGCCGACTACATGATCTGGTGGGTCGCGCCGACCTCGGACGAGCTGCAGGAGACCTACGCAAGGTTCCGCCGGACCCGCCTGGGACGGGCCAGCGAGCCGGTGTTCAGCGCGATGGCGCTGCACCGCCCGGCGGAGTTCAACAAGAGCCACATTCCGGCGTTCCTGGCCGGGGAAGAGCCGAAGAACTACGTCAGCGTGTACCCGTTCGTCCGTTCGTATGAGTGGTATCTCCTCGACGACGGCGAGCGCCGCAAGATGCTGGCCGAGCACGGCATGATGGCTCGCGAGTACCCGGACGTCCGCGCCAACACGGTCGCCTGCTTCTCGCTGAACGACTTCGAGTGGATGCTCGCGTTCGAGGCCGACGAGCTGCACCGCATCGTCGACCTGATGCGCGAACTGCGCGGCGCCGAGGCCCGCCGCCACACCCGGGTGGAGATTCCGTTCTTCACCGGCCGCCGCAAGCCCGCCGCCCAGCTCGTCGCCGACCTGGCCTAGGACCGCCCGAACGGGATAAAACGCTTGACGGACCGGGCATCCTGGAAGGGTGCCCGGAGATCTGCGCGTGAACAGCTGGCTCCTCATCCCCGCCGGTGAGCTGAGCGAGCGGTTCTCGCGTTCCTCGGGGCCGGGCGGGCAGGGAGTCAACACCACCGACAGCCGGGTGGAGCTGTCGTTCGACGTGGCCCGTTCGCCGTCGCTGACCGAGACGGCCCGGCTCCGTGCCGCCGAGCGCCTGGCCAGCCGGCTGAGCGGCGGCGTCCTGACCGTGGCGTCGTCCGGGGAGCGCAGCCAGCTGATGAATCGCGAGGAGGCCCGGGAGCGGCTCGCCGCGATCCTGCGCGAGGCCCTCGCCCCGCCCAGGCCGCCCCGGGTCGCGACCAAGCCGAGCCGGGGCGCCCGCGAGCGCCGCCTGGAGAACAAGCGCCGCCGGTCGGCGACCAAGCGCAACCGCCGCTGGACCGCCGACTAGCTACTCGGCCGGCTCCAGGGTGAGCGAGACCGAGTTGATGCACCAGCGCTGGTCGGTGGGCGTGGGGTAGCCCTCGCCGGTGAAGACGTGCCCGAGATGGCTGTCGCAGGCGGCGCACCGGGCCTCGGTGCGGACCATGCCCAGCGTGCGGTCGGTGATCAGCGTCACCGCGTCGTCGGCGGTGGGCTGGTAGAACGACGGCCAGCCGCAGTGCGACTCGAACTTGGTGTCGGAGCGGAACAGTTCCGCCCCGCACGCCCGGCACCGGTAGACGCCGGTGGTCTTGGTATCCGTGTACTCGCCCGTGAACGGCGCCTCGGTTCCGGCCTGCCGGAGCACCCGGTACTCCTCAGGCGTGAGGGCCTCGCGCCACTCCGCCTCGCTACGGTTCACCTTCTCCATACCGCGAGAGTAATCGATTGTCAGGCGGGAGGGCCGGCGGGATCCTGCCCGTACGGGGCCGGGGGCTGTTCTCCGCCCGGCGGAGGGAACCCCGGCGGCTGCCCGTAGCCGGCCTGCCCGTACCCCGGCTGCCCGTAACCGTATCCGTAGCCGGGAGGAGCCGGCGGGTAGCCGCGTCCCGAGGCGGCCGCGTAGAACTGGCCGGACTCAGGCCGGTAGAGGAGGATGATGGCGGCCAGCCCGACCGCCCATTCGATGAGCGCGATGACGCCGGACACGATGATCAGGCCGTCGCCTCGCGCGGCCGCCGCCACCAGTCCGATGGCGTTGAGGACCGCGTCCAGGCACATGATCCCGAAGAACACGGTGGACAGGACGCGGGCCCAGGGGCGGCCGGCCCGGTTCTTCCAGGCCATCCACAGCCAGAGCAGGGCCATGACGATGCCGCCGATGACCGAGCCGCCGACGAAGGCGCCGTGGGCGCCGGCCGTGTTCGTGCCCTGGAAGGTGAACACGCTCTGGGAGCCGAGGCCGGAGACGATGCCCTGCACGACGGCGAGCACGGCTCCGGCGCCGATGGCCTGCACGGCCCGTTTGACCGAAGGCGGCGGTGTGAGCGCTTGGGCCGGGGCGGGTTGCCAGCCGTAGGGGGCTGGACCGGGAGTTGTCACAGAATCTAGTTAAGCGCTCTTTGCGGGGATCGGGAAGAACCCGGGGCCGGGTAGCGCCCGCGTCTTCCCGGCGCTACGCTACCGTTACTCGTCAGTAACTATGATGCGGGAGGACCCTGGTGGGCCTGGCATACGACGTTCAGGGAGACGGACCGGACCTGGTGCTGCTGCACGGTCTCGGGCACCGGCGGCAGGGATGGGACGCGGTGCTTCCGTTGCTTATCCCGCACCGCCGGGTCATCCGGGTTGACCTGCCCGGGCACGGGGAGTCGCCGGACCTGAAGGTCGCGGCCGGGACGGACCCGGTGGAGGCCATCGGCTCCCAGCTGGTCGACCTGCTCAGCGAGCTGGGGATCGACCGGCCGCACGTGGCGGGCAACTCGCTCGGCGGCGCACTGGCCCTCGGCGCGGCGGCGCGAGGCCACGCCCGTTCGGTGACGGGGCTGTCACCGGCCGGTTTCTGGGCGGCGCCGTGGCAGTACCACTACACCAAGACGATGTTCCAGGTGATGGCCTCGGGCTCGTCGCTCAAGCCCTTCCTGCCCCGGCTCGCGGAGAGCGTTATCGGCCGGGCCGTCCTGCAGGGCTCGATTATCGCCCACCCGTCCCGGCTCACCGGCGAGCAGGCGATCGGGGACGTCGAGGGCTTCTTCCGGGCGCGGGGCGCGGTGAACCAAGTCCTGGCCGCGCCGATCTACTTCATGGAAGCGGGCGACATCCCCGCGGACGTCCCGGTCACCATCGCGTGGGGCGAGCAGGACCGCCTGCTGCCCCTCAGCCAGGCCCGCGTGGCCAAGAGGCAGCTGCCCCGGGCCAAGTTCATCCTGCTGCGCGGCTGCGGCCACGTCCCGATGACCGACGACCCGAAATCCGTGGCCCGCGTGATCCTCCAGGGCTCCCGCGACCCGGAGCAGGACGCTCACTAACTGGAATACGGCTCCCGGGCCGGGATGCCCGCGGCGCGGTAGGCGTCGTCGATCACCCGCATGGTGACGGCGGCGCTGTCCGCGGTCGTGGCGAACGGCTCTCCGTCGCGCACGGCGGCGGTGAAGGCGCGCAGCTGCCAGGAGAACGTCGTCTCCGGGCTCTCGTCCGCGCCGGCCCAGGACGGCCCGTCCGGGTGGACCGACAGCGTTCCCTCCTGCGCGTTGATGAAGTTGCGCAGCCACAGGTGCCCTTCGTCCCCGGCCACGTGGACGTCCGCGCGGAACTCCCCGGCCCCGGTGAACGCGGACTCGAACCATCCGGTGAGGCCCGCCGGGGACGTCAGCCGGGCGGCGAGGGCCCGGTCCACGCCGGTGCCGGGAACGGGGTCGGCCAGCGCCCCGGTGACCTCCGGGTCGGTGACCCCGAGCAGCCGCAGGCAGTCGATGGCGTAGCAGCCGCCGTCCATCAGCGCCCCCGGAGCCATGTCCGGCAGGTAGCGGATGTCGGCCGAGGACGTGATCGGCCAGCACGTCCAGGCCTGCACGTGCCGCGGCGTCCCGATCGCGCCGCCGGAGACGAGCGACGTCATCTTCGCCACCAGCGGGTGGTACCGGTAGTGCATGGCCTCCATCACGACCAGCCCGGAGGAGGCCGAGGCCTCGGCGACCCGCCTGGCCTCGTCGGCGTTGGCCGCGAACGGCTTCTCGCACAGCACGTGCTTGCCGGCTTCCAGCGCGCGCAGCGTCCACGCCCCGTGCAGCGCGTTCGGCAGCGGGATGTAGACCGCGTCCACACCCGGATCGTCCAGCAGCTTCTCGTACGACCCGTATGAGGCCGGGATCCCGTGCTCCAGGGCGAACGCCTCGGCCCGGGCCGCGTCGCGAGTGGCGACCGCCGTCACGGTCGCCGACGGGACCTCGCGGGCCGGGTTGATCAGCGCCTTCCCGGCGATCCGGGCCGCCCCGAGGATCCCGATCCGGACCACGCCGCTGTCAGTCACGCTGCTGCCTCCCTGGCGCTAGTGCCTCCATGACCTCGCTCGCCCGCGCCGAGGCGCTCTCCGGCGAACTGGCCGGGTCCCCGACGACGGGGTCCCAGTTCATGTCGTAGAACACCTCGGTGACCCCGCAGCTTTCCAGCCAGGCCACGTCCTCGGCGATCTGCGCGTAACTCCCCGACAGCAGCTTCCGCTTGCCCGAGGACGTCTTCTCTTCCCGGCCGGCCCGCACCACGCCCCGGATGATGATCCGCACCGGCGTGCGCCCGGCCGCGGCGGCCGACTCCTGGACGATCTTCGCGTACTCGGCGACCTTCGACAGGTTGGCGGCCGACGCCGTCACCCAGCCGTCCGCGACCCGCCCGGCCCGCTCCATCGCGACCCGGGACATGCCGCCCAGGATGACCGGCGGCCCCGGCTTCTGCACCGGCAGCGGCTCGCTGCGGCCCGCCGGGATCTCGTAGTGATCGCCTGTGAACCGGGCGCCGGACCCGGACCACAGGACGCGCAGCGCCCGGACGTACTCCTCGGTCTTCGGCCCGCGTCCCTTCATGGTCGCGCCGGAGCCGGTGAACTCCTCTTCCAGCCAGCCGATGCCCAGGCCCAGGTCGAGCCGTCCGCCGGACAGCACGTCGACCGTGGCGGCCTGCTTGGCCATCAGCAGCGGCGAGGCGAACGGGTGGTTGACGATGGCCACGCCGAGCCGGATGTCGCTGGTCGCCGCCGCGATGTACCCGAGGGACACCAGCGGGTCCAGCACGCTGTGGTACACGGCGCCCATGTCCGATCCGGTCGGCACGAGCAGCCGCTGGAACGTCCACAGCGACCGGTACCCGAGCCGCTGCGCCCGCCGGGAGAAATCGGTGATGTTCCGCGGCGTTGCCCACGCGCCCGCCACCGGCGCCCCGAACCCGATATCCATGTCTCGACCTTAAGGCATCAGGCGACGGTCTCCTCCTCGGAGACGGTCGTGCGGATCAGGTGGTCGAACGCGGACAGGGCCGCGGTGGAGCCGTCGCCCATGGCGGTGACGATCTGCTTGTAGGCCGATACCGTGCAGTCGCCCGCGCCGAACACGCCCGGGACGGACGTCGCGCCCCGCTCGTCGGTCACGATCTCCCCGCGCCCGGTGAGATCGACGGATCCGGCGAGCCACTCGGTGCTGGGGAGCAGCCCGATCTGCACGAACACGCCCTCCAGCTCCAGCGCGCGCGGCTCGCCCGAGACCCGGTCGGTGTAGGCCAGGCCGGTGACCTTCTTGCCGTCGCCGGTGACCTCGGTGGTCTGGGCGCTGGTGACGATCTCGGCGTTGCGGAGGCTGCGCAGCTTGCGCTGGAGCACCTCGTCGGCGCGGAGCGTGTCGTCGAACTCCAGCAGGGTGACGCGGGAGGCCAGGCCCGCCAGGTCGATCGCCGCCTCGACGCCGGAGTTGCCGCCGCCGACGACCGCGACCCGCTTGCCCTTGAACAGCGGGCCGTCGCAGTGCGGGCAGTAGGTGACGCCGTGGTTGCGGTGCTCGGACTCGCCCGGCACGCCCAGCTGGCGCCAGCGCGCCCCGGTGGCCAGGATGACCGTGCGGGCGGGCAGGACCGCGCCGCCCTCCAGCTCGACCTGGTGGCAGCCGCCCTGCGTCTCGGCGGGGATGAGGCGGGAGGCCTTGTGCCCGGTCATCATGTCGATCTCGTACTCGCTGGCGTGCCGCCGGAGCTCCGCGGCCAGCTTCGGGCCCTCGGTGTAGGGGACCGAGATGAGGTTCTCGATCGCCATCGTGTCCAGGACCTGTCCGCCGAGGCGCTCGCCGGCCAGGCCGGTCCGGATTCCCTTCCGGGCCGCGTAGATAGCGGCCGAGACGCCGGCCGGTCCCGCGCCTACCACCAGGACCTCGAACGGGTCCTTGGCGGTGAGGGAAGCGGAGAGCCGTTCGGTGGAAGAGGTGTCGATCTGGGCGAGGATCTGCTCGAGGGTCATGCGCCCGGTGCCGAACTCCTCGCCGTCCAGGTACACGGCGGGGACGGCGAGGACGTCGCGCTCCTCAGCCTCGGCCTTGAAGATGGCGCCGTCGACCGCGGTGTGGGTGATCCCCGGGTTCAGGAC
>WRBL01000275.1 GCA_009784565.1 Streptosporangiales bacterium
GCCGCCGACGGCATCTCCGCCGCCCGCATCGAGGAAGAAGTCGTCGTCACCGACTACGGCACCGAGATCCTCACCAAGTTCCCCGCCCAGGACCTCTTCATCGCCAACAAGTACTGACCCGCCATTACGCGGGCGGCTCGATACTGACGTGCGGGGCGCTGGCGTGAACGGCGGCGGCGAACTGCGCCATGCCAGGTTCCTGCGCGACGAAACGCAGCGGTCTCCGGCCCGCGAACTTTACGGTGACCGTCTGCTGAGGTACTCCACGGCTTACCTGCATCCTTGAGTAGCGAATGGACCTCACCTGACTCAGCGGCCGGGCGTCACGGTGAATCAGGTTTCGCCAGCGCACATCGGCGTCCGTGAGTTCAATGCAGTAGAGCGTCCTCGTCAGATACTGATGCAGGACTAGAGCCAGAAGGCCCACACATATCGCGAGGATTGGGAATCCCTGCATCCCTGGCATCTCGGCAACCGACAGGACGCCCAAGAGGCCGAACAGGAACGAGAAGCAGGAGATGAGGATCCATGACAAGCGGCGCTGGCCTCTGCCAGGGTCGTAGCTCGCGATGGTCATCGGTGCCGCCTGTCAAGAATTGTCCGGATGTGAGCATAGCGGGATGCGCGCGCAGTTGAGAAGGTTGGGGCGTGGAGAATGACGACACGCTGCTTCTGGTCAACGGGCGGATCTGGACGGGGCAGGGGCGCACGGTGAGCGCGCTCGCCGTCCGGGACGGGAAGATCGCCGGGGCGGGGGAGACGGCGGAGATCCGTTACGCTTATCCGGGGGTTGCCGAAGTTGATCTGGGCGGGAGAACCGTCGTGCCGGGGCTGATCGACGGGCACAACCACGTGGTGCGGGGCGGCGCGGACTGGGCGCGGGGAATCGACCTGTCGGGCTGCGCGTCGCCGGGCCAGTTCCTGGCGGCGCTGAAGGCGGCCGTCGAGGCGGCCGAGCCCGGCGACTGGATCGCCGCGATCGGGGGCTGGCACCCGTCCGCGCTGGGCGGCTGGGCGCCGACGGCGGACCTCCTCGACGAGATCGCGCCAGAGAACCCGGTGTTCCTGCAGGCCATGTACGAGTTCGCGGTCGCCAACCGGGCCGCCTACGCGCTGGTGCCGTCCCTGTCGCCCGACGAGCAGGGCCGCGTGTACGGGACGCCGAACTACAACAGTTTCCTGGCCGCTATGAAGGACCCGTCGCTGGACCAGCAGGTACGCGGCACCGCCGCGATGTACGCCGACTTCGCGGCGGCCGGGCTCACCGGCGTGCATGACCCGGGCGGGCTCGGGATGACCGTCCGCTCCTACGACGCGCTGCGGGAACTGCACCGCAGGGGCGAGCTGAAATGCCGGCTGCGGCTGTACTACTCGGCGCTGAAGCCGGGCAGCGAGGCAGAAGACATCGCGGCGTGGCTGCGGGACGGGTTCACCGACCCCGGCGACGCTGTGCCGCAAGAGTCGATGCTGCGGGCGGTCGGGATCGGGGAGGTCGTGCATTTCGGATGCCACGACTTCGAGGGCCTGACCGACTTCGAGATCACCGACGAGGCCGCGGCCGGGCTGACCGCGATCACCCGTGCGGTGGCCGAGGCGGGCCTGCCGATGCAACTGCACGGCGTGCTGGAGCGGTCCATCACCCGGATCCTGGACTGCTGGGAAGCGGTGAACGAGGTGATCCCGCTGAACGGGCTCCGGTTCGCGCTGGCGCACTGCGACCGGATCGGTCCCGGGAACATCGCACGGCTGAAGCGGCTGGGCGCGGGCGCGCTCGTCGACGACCGGCAGGCGTTCCGGGCCGGGGCGTCGCGGGCCCGGTGGGGCGCGGGGTCGCTGGATGAGGTGCCGCCGCTCGGCGACCTCACCGCGGCCGGGGTGCCGCTCGGCGCGGGCACCGACGCGACCCGGGCGTCGGGGTGGAACCCGTGGCAGTCCCTGCACTGGATGGTGACCGGGGAGTCCCTGGACCGCGGTTCGGTCCGGGAGGCGCGGCACCGGCTTTCGCGGGAGGCCGCGTTGAGCGCCTACACCCACGGGAACGCGTGGTTCTCCCGCGAGGAGACGACCCGGGGGCTGCTCGCGCCGGGGTACCTGGCCGACCTGGCGGTCCTCGACCGCGACTACTTCAGCGTCCCGGCTGAGGAGCTGCCGCAGATCCGTTCGGAGCTGACGCTCGTGGGCGGCTCGGTGACGCACTCCTCCGGCACGCTGACGAGCCAGGTGTAGCGTCGCGAGGTGGAGTTTTCAGAGGTGATCAGACGGCGCAAGATGGTGCGCAGCTTCCAGGACAGGCCGCTGCCGCCGGGGACGGCCGACCGGCTCCTGAAGGCCGCCAACCGGGCGCCGTCGGCGGGGTTCTGCCAGGGGTACCGGTTCCTCGTGCTGGAAGGCGCCGAAGAGGCCGCGCCGTTGTGGGACATCGCGTACGCCCTCTCGACGTCCGACCACACGACGGCGGACGACAGCGCGGAGCAGGTTGACGCGCTGAAACGCGCGCCGCTGGTCATCATTCCGCTGGCCTGCAAGAACATCTACCTGGACCGGTATGCCGGGCCAAACAAGCGCCTCGCCCGGGACGAGTCCGTGCATCCGATTCCGTACTGGTACATCGACACCGGTTTCACCGCGCTGCTGACCCTGCTCGCCGTCGTGGACGAGGGGCTGGGCGCGGTGCTGTTCGGCATCGGCGGTCCAGCGGAGATCGAGGACTTCCGGATCCGGTTTGGGGTCCCGCCGGAGTGGGACCCGATCGGCGCGATCGCGATCGGCTACCCGGATCCGGACACGGACCCGGTCCCGCCCGCTCGGCCCGGAGACCGCAAGCCCCTGGCCGAACTCGTGCATCACGGCCACTGGTAGCGCCTGCCAGGCTGACCGACTTAAGTGCCGCCATCACAGCACTTAAGTCGGTGATCTTCGTTCATGGTCAGAGCCGGTAGCGGGTGCCGACGGTGTTGGGGATGAAGGCGTCCGGGAACTGGCCGGCGAGGGCGCGCTGGGCGTTCCAGCCGGTGCAGTGGGCCGGGACGATCACGTCGGGGGCGATCTTCTTCAGCTCGGCGCAGACCTGGGGGATCAGCGGCTCGAACATGGGGCCGCCGAGATGGAAGCCGCCCATGACCGCGTGGATCTTCTCGGCGCCGGTGAGACGCCGCGCGTAGCGGGTGATGTTGACGATCCCGGCGTGGCCGCAGCCGGTCAGGACGACCAGGCCCTTGCCGCGCACGTTCACGATGAGCGCCTGGTCGTCGAGGACGAGCGGGTCTGGTTCCCAGCCGCCGTCGCGCCAGGCCTGCTGGGGAGGGAATCCCTTCTCGAAGCCGGTCGTCCGGTCGACCTCGCCGGTGATCAGCACGCTGTTGTCGAAGAGGAAGCTGGGCTGACGGTCCTCCACGATCGTGAACCCGGTCTCCTCCAGCGCCCGTTTGCTGGCCGTGGGCAGTTCGACCGGGTCCTTGCCCGGGATGACGAGGCGGCGCCGCGTCCAGAATTCGGGGTGGATGACGACGGGGACGTTGACCCGGCCGACGGAGCGGACGAAGCCGCTCAGGCCGGAGACGTGGTCGAAGTGCCCGTGGCTGAGCACGATCGTCTCGACGGAGCCCGGGTCGACGCCGAGGATGCCCATGTTGGTGGACAGTGCGTGCTGGGTCAGGCCCGCGTCGAACAGGAGATGATGGTCAGCGCCGTTCTTGGTGACAGTGACCAGGGCCGAGAAGCCGTGCTCGGCGACCAGGCCGCCGGTCGCCCAGCCGCCGGCGAACAGGGCATCATCGACCCGGGTACCGTCTGCGAGCCCGGGCCGGGCGGCGGGACCGGTGTCGGGCGCGGTCAGGTCGGCGATGTTGTCGATCAGCATGGTAACCGTGAGGCTGTCGACCGGCTCGAGCGGGATCTCCAGCTTCGCCGTCTGATCGGCCTGCGTGGTGGTGCCGGCGAAACCCGGAACCGGAGCGGCGGCATCGGTACTGCACATGGGTCCTCATTCTGCTCCGGCCGGACGGTTAATGGTTTGCCGGGCCCAGGCGGGACACTGTAGCGTCCCGCCCCATGAAGCCCGTTACCGCGGAGGAGATCCGCGCGGCCATGGTCAACTGCTCAAAAGGCGAGGCCAAACGCATGACGATCCCGCGCGATCTCGCCGAACGGCCCTGGGACGACCTCGACTTCCTGGGGTGGCGCGACCCGTCGGGATCGGACCGGGGGTATCTGGTGACCGAGTACGAGGGCGCCCTGGCGGGCCTTTTCCTGCGCTGCGTCCCGCCGACGGCGGCCGGGAGGAGCGTCGGGCGCCGGACGACCGTCTGCTCGCTCTGCCTCACCGCGCATCCGGGCACGGGAGTCACCCTGATGACAGCGGCACGCCGGAAGAACCGCGAGGACAGCGTCGGCATCCGGATCTGCGCCGACCTAGACTGCCCGCTGTACCTGAGGGGAATCAAGTCGCCCCCGCAAGGCGGCGGCATGCCGGAGACGCTGACGCTGGAGGAGAAGGCGTCGCGGCTGCGGGGAAGTCTCGAAGCGTTCCTGGCGAAGGTGTGACTCAGAGCCCGGCCGCTGGTTCCGGGCTGTCGTCCCGGCGGGCCCGGAGCGCGCCCCGAAGTCCCAGGTAGGCGGCGATTACGGCGGCCAGGTAGCCGAGGTACACCAGCACCTGCAGCGGGGTGGGTGCGTCGCTGTAGCCGAAGAAACTGTGCAGGACGTCCCCGAGCGCGCTGTCTTCGGACAGCAGTGCGCCGGTATGCCACATCGGCGCGGACAGGACGGGCAGCCAGCCGAGTTCCTGCAGATTCTCGACAGTGTCGGCGAGCAGGCCGGCCGCGAACACCATGAGCAGCACTCCGATGACGGTGAAGAACCGGGACAGGTTCAGCCGGTGCCCGAGCCTGTAGATGACGAACGCGATCACGAGAGACCCCGCCAGCCCGATGAGCGCACCGGACAGGGCACTGACCATCGTGGTGGAGAAGATGATGGCGAGGGTGAACACCACGGTTTCCAGGCCTTCGCGTCCGACGGCCTGGAAGGCGAGCAGGGCCAGGCCCCAGCGGGCCCTTCCGTCCAGGGCCGCCTCGGCGCGGGAACGCAGCTCGGCCGACAGGGACCGGGCGTGGTTCCGCATCCAGAACGTCATGTAGGTCAGGACGGCCGCGGCGATGACGTAGGTGACGGTCTCGAAGATCGTCTGGACCCGGGACCCGTCATAGGAGCGGATGGTCAGGTAGGCCGCCGTGCCGCCCGCGGTCGCGAGCACCAGGGCCGCGGCCACGCCGGCGAACACGTCCCGGAAATGCCGGCGCAGGCCCAGCCGGTTCAGGTAGGCGAGCAGGATGGCGACGATCATGCTCGCCTCGATGCCTTCGCGCAGGAAAATGACCAGCGTCGCCAGCACGGTGCCTCCAGGATACGTTCGATCAACTTAGGTGAGGCTAACCTAATCGCCCTGTCTCGTCGAGGACGCTGACGTCTGAATCTCCTATGTATACCCGGCCGGTCTCTGCGCCTTCGGGATCCGGGGCTCCCTCTCGGCTGCGAACATCGCGACCACCGCGGCGATCGCGCCGAACTGGATCGCCAGGTCGGCGACGTTGAACGACCCGCCGCCCCCGGCGACATGAATCCAGTCGATCACTCCGCCCCGCCCGAACCCGGGCGCGCGCAGGACCCGGTCCGACAGGTTTCCGATCGCGCCACCGCACACCGCCGCCAGGCACAGCGCCGTGACCCGGCTCCGTACCCGGATCGCGAGCACGACCGCGCCCAGCGAGATCACCAGACCTACCAGCGTGACGAGTACCGGGTGCCCCGCTTCGATGCCGCCGCTGGCGCCGGTGTTGCGCAGCAGCCGGACCATCACCGGCCCGGTCCCGGCCGCGGTCACGCGCGAGGCGAGGATCAGCGACTTGCTCACCTGGTCGGCCGCGACGACTCCCGCCGCGGCACCCGCCATCGCCCACCGCACGCGGACACTGCGACAGGCCGCGCTGCCAGCCGGAACGACCCTCATGAACGGAACCATACGCCTGTAAATGACTTTTCATCGACCAGCCTGGCAGAGCATGCTGGAACCCATGAATCATTCACGCACCGGGGAGGCTCGCCTGGGAATCGACATCGGCCGCGTCATCATCGACGGATCTTCGCACCCGGCCGGCGGCGACACCGCCTTCTTCTCCGGCGACGAGGACACCATGCTGTCCACCCCCGAAATGGACGGGGCACTGCCCGCCATCGGCCGGCTGACCGCCCGGTTCGAAGGCCGCGTCTGGCTGGTATCCAAGTGCGGGCAGCGAGTCCAGGACCGGACGCTGCGCTGGCTGGACGCCCACGACTTCTACGGCCGCACCGGCATCCCGCGCGAGCGCGTCCGCTTCTGCCGGGCCCGGCGGGACAAGCGCGGCCACTGCCTGGACCTGGGCCTGACCCATTTCGTCGATGACCATCCCGAGGTTCACGATGCCATCCGGGGCACGGTGGAGTTCCAGTACTTCTTCGGCCCGCAGAAAAACCCGGTCCCGGACTGGGGAATCCACGTACCCACGTGGGCCGACGCGGAACGACGTATCGGAGGATAGGGGCATGGCTCCCCGCAAGCACTCCGTGGCCGTCGTCGTCCGCGACGATGCCGGCGCGTTCCTGGCCGTGAAGCGTCCCGATGACCCGTCCGATCCACTCGCCGGAGTCTGGGGCCTGCCCGCCGTGACGCTGGAGGAGGGGGAGACCGAGCCCGACGCCGCGGCCCGCGTCGGGCGGGTCAAGCTCGGAGTATCGCTTGAGGTCGGCGCGAAGATCGGGACGAAGACCGCCGACCGGGGCGCCTACGTGCTGACCCTGACCGACTATTCGGCGACCGTGGTGTCCGGCACGGTGACCGTCCCGCAGCCGGATACCACGATGACCCAGTACGCCGAGGCCCGATTCACCACCGACCCCGGGATCCTCGCCGAGGCGGCCGGAAAGGGCTCGCTGTGCGCGCAGATCTACCTGGAGTCAGCGTGACCGAGGACGGCGAGGAGCGGCGGGTCGCCGCGTTCCGGGAGCGGCTCGGCCTGCCCTCCCTGATCGACTCCCACACCCATTTCATGCCCGAACGGCTCATGGCCGCCGTGTGGTCATACTTCGATTCCGCCGGTCCGCTGATCGGCCGGGCGTGGCCGATCCGGTACCGGATGGAGGAAGCCTCCCGCGTCGCCGCGCTGCGGAGGTTCGGCGTCCGAGCGTTCACGTCGATGCTGTACCCGCACAAGCCCGGGATGGCGCGGTCGCTGAACGACTGGTCCGCGGACTTCGCGTCCCGGACCCCGGACTGCCTGCACACGGCCACGTTCTTCGCCGAGCCGTCGGCCTCCGATGACGTGAAGCACGCCTTGGGACAGGGGGCGCGGGTGTTCAAGTGCCACCTTCAGGTGGGTGACTTCGACCCGAACGACCCGCTGCTCGATGACGTGTGGGGGCCGCTGGCCTCGGCGGGGGTCCCCGTCGTGACGCACTGCGGCTCCGGGCCGGTCGCGACCCGGTTCACCGGGCCCGGGCCGGTCGGGACGCTGCTGGCCCGGCATCCGGATCTGCGCCTGGTCATCGCCCACCTCGGCATGCCGGAGTACACGGAGTTCCTCGACCTCGCGGAGCGGTACCCCGCGGTCATGCTCGACACGACGATGGCGTTCGCGGATTTCACCGAGGAGAAATGGCCGTTCCCCCGGGCCGAACTCCCGCGCCTGGAGGCGCTCGGTGACCGGATCCTTCTTGGCACCGACTTCCCCAACATCCCCTACTCCTACGCCGAGGCCCTGGAAGCCCCGGAACGCGCGGGCCTGCCGCCGGAGTGGCTCCGCGCCGTCTACCACGACAACGCGGCGGCCCTGTTCGGCTTGTAGCTATTCCTCCTGGCTGAGGAACTTCGCCGCGACGGCGGGATCCATGATGTTCGACCAGACCTGCTCGTCGGAGGCCGCGAAACGTTCCGGCATTCGGTAGTCAAGCATCCACGCGTCTGGATCGCAGCCCGGGACAAGGTTGAGAACGGGTGCCACCAGGTCTTGGGGCACCGGGCCGATGATGCGTATCGCGATGTAGGTTTCGTGTCCTTCATCGGCTAGAACCTGGATTCCCAGGGCTGCACCGTCGAGCATCTCCGCGTGTTCGCGGCCATCGAGCAGAGACAAGCGCACCAGGGCATGGACTGTCACCTGAAGTTGACGTTCGGCGCGCGTTACCGCCTCGGCCACCCAGCGGGCCCTGTCTTCTTGCTGGGGAAGCAAGTGGGCTGTGTAGGTCTTATGGCCGCAGGAGGACGGATTCTCGGCGTTGTGCCGACGTCGGGCCGACCGTCCTTGAGTAGTCAGCTTGGCGTAGAAATCGTCTGGGGAGCCCTCCTGACGGCGCCCAGCCGCGACCAGCCATGGCATCTCGCTTTCTTCGAGCCATGCCGCTCCGCGCCAGCGTTGGACCTTTATCTTGAAGAACACCTGGTCATCGACTGCTGAGATACGTTCCAGCGCGGACCGCTTGTCGGCGAATCGCTCGGTAGCTTTAGCCAGGAGGGGATGATCTATCTCGTCCAGTGGAATATTGAC
>WRBL01000276.1 GCA_009784565.1 Streptosporangiales bacterium
ACGAGGCCCGCGAGCGGGGCTGGCGGGTAGCTCACCTGCCCGGCGAGCACCTGCACCAGCTCATCGACCCGTCCGGAACCGCCCGCCACCTGATCGACCTCGCCACATAACCGCCGCCACCAGCCCGCAGACGACGGGTTACCCGGGTGCGGCCCCGGACAGGGCGTCGTGGGCCAGATCCTCGTTGTGGGCCAGGTGCTCATTGAGGGCGCGCGCGGCGATCTCGGGGTCGCGCTTGCGAAACTCCTCGACCAGCAGCTGGTGCGCCTCGCGCCGCCGGTCGTGCTCGGCCGGATTGGGATCGAGCAGCCCGAAACCGATCCGGACGTACCGTTCGGTCGCCCGGTCGTTCATGGTCAGAAGGCGGATATCCCATGCCGAAGCGGCGGGGGCGAGCAAGGCCAGGTGAAAGGCGCGGTGGTCATCGTAGATGTCGTCCATGCTCCGCTCGGTGCCGCCGAACTCCGCCGCGGCCTGGTAGAGCCGTCCGAACTCGGCATCCTCCAGCAGCGGCACCGACCGGCGGGCCAAATCCGGCTCGAGGAGCCGGCGTACGCGGTAGATCGCGTGAAACTCCTCCAGGTCCAGCGGAGCCACGCTCGCGCTCCGGCCCGGCGGGTTCATCACGAGGCCCTCGGCCTCGAGTACGCGCAGCGCGTCCCTGACCGGGATAAAGCTGACGTCAAGCTGCTCCGCGAGCCGTCGCAAGGACAGGCTCTGCCCCGGCGCGAGGTCGCCGGCCAGGATCGAACGCCGGATCTCGTTCGTTACCTGCTCCGATACCGAACGGCTTTCGATGCGCCGCACCGATCTGGAACTGGCCGGCGTGACCGTCAATCTTCGCTCCCGCCCTCGTGATGACCGTGTGCCGAGACGATATCAGGATCTTGACTGTTATCACATATCAGGATTACCGTATGGCACCACAGGACGACGGAGCCCACGAGGGGAAATCGCATGCGACTCGCCGTTATCCAGGGCCGCCTGGCGCTGATCACTGAACGCGGCGCCATCGACGTGGCCACCGCGAGCGAGTTCCCGTCCGACCCGCAGGCCGTCTACGACCAGTGGGAACGGTTCCGGGCCTGGTACGCCGCGAATCCGGACACGCTCAGAACCGCGGAAGCCGCCCCCTGCCGGGCGGACGAACTGGACGCGCCGGTTCCCGCGCCCCGCCAGGTGTTCGGCATCGGCATGAACTACCGCGCGCACGCCGCCGAGGCAGGCCTGAGCGTCCCCGAGTCCGACCCGGTCGTGTTCGCGAAGTACGTGTCATCGGTCGCCGGGCCCGGGGCGGTCGTGACCCTGCCATCGGAAGCAGTCGACTACGAGGCCGAACTGGTAGTCGTCATGGGAAAGCGGGCCCACCGCGTCTCCCGGGACGAAGCCTGGAACCATGTCGCCGGGCTGACCATCGGCCAGGACCTGTCCGAACGGCTCGTGCAGTTCCGGGGGCAGACCCCGCAGTTCTCGCTGGGCAAGTCCTTTCCCGGCTTCTCTCCGACCGGACCGGTCCTGGTCACCCCGGACGAGTTCGACGACCCCGACAACATCGAGATCGGCTGCACCCTCAACGGGCAGCAGATGCAGAAGGGGCGGACCAGCGACCTCATCTTCACCGTCCCCCGCCTGATCGAATCGCTGTCCGCCATTGTCGCCTTGCTGCCCGGCGACCTGATCTTCACCGGGACGCCCGCCGGAATCGGCTGGGCCCGTGACCCCAAGGTCGTCCTCCGGCCAGGCGACCGCCTGGTCACCCACGCCGAGGTCATCGGTGAACTGACCACCACATTCACGGCCGGCTGAGCCCCTATCCGAGCCGAGGAGATCGCGATGTCCACGCCCAAGTTCGCCCACAACGTCTTCCAGACCAGCAACCACGAGGCGATGCGCGACTGGTACTGCACCGTCCTGGACGCCCACGTCGTGTACGAGGACACCACCCTGACGTTCCTGACCTTCGACGACGAGCATCACCGGGTCGCCCTGCTGCACCCACCGGTCGAGTTCGGAACGAAGACGGCGACCACCGCCTCCCTGCACCACTCGGCCTACACCTTCGACACCCTCGACGCGCTCCTTGAGCGGTACGCGATGCTGCGGGACCAGGGGATCACCCCCGCCGTCTGCATCGCCCACGGCGTGACCACTTCCATGTACTACCAGGATCCGGACCGGAACTTCGTCGAGCTGCAGATCGACCGGTTCGCCGAGCCCGACCAGGCCACCGAGTACATGCACGGAGCCGAGTACGCCGCCGACTCGGTAGGCCCCGCCTTCGACCCGGAAGAACTGCTCGCCGCCCGCCGCGCCGGCGCAGGAGTCGAGGAACTGTCCGACCGCGCCTGGGCGCTCAAGTCCGGCCTTCCCAGCCCGCTCGGCGTGCTGATGGGCGGCTGACCAGCCGCCTCCCCAACCCCCTCGACCTCCCGGGAAGGATCCCCGTCTCATGACCGAAACCGCGCAGAACCCCGCCACCGCGATGCCGACCAGCGAGGAACTGGTGGCGCGCATCAAAGAACTGCAGCCGCTGCTCGCCGCCAACTCCGCTCAGGGAGAAACGGACCGCCGGGTCGTCGAGGAAAGCATCGTCGCGCTGACCAAGGCCGGCGTCTTCAAAGTGGCCACGCCCCGGCGGTACGGCGGCTACGAGAGCTCCATGCGCACCATGCTCGACGTATCCTCGGCCGTGGGCGAGGCCGACGGCGGCACCGCCTGGGTCGTCACCCTGTGCAACGTGTGCGCCTGGCTCACCGGGCTGTTCAGCGAACGGGCCCAGGACGATGTGTGGGCGGACACCCCCGACGCGAAGGTCTCCGGCGTGCTCGCCCCGACCTCGGAGAGCATCAAGGTCGACGGCGGCTTCCGGGTCACCGGCAAATGGTTCTGGAACTCCGGCTCCTGGCACGCGGACTGGGCTGTCCTCGGCATCCCCCTCGTCGACGGCGAGGGCCAGCGGGTCGACGAGGGGCTGGCGCTGATCCCGCGCACCGACCTCGGCCTGAAAGAGACCTGGTTCGTCGCCGGCATGCGGTCGTCGGGGTCCAACTGCCTGATCGCCGAGGACGTGTTCGTCCCCCAGCACCGGATCATCTCTTCCCCCGAGGCCATCGAGGGCCGTTACGCCACGGAGAGGACCGAGGAGACCCTGTACCGTTCGGCCTTCGTGCCGCTGCTGGCCCTCGTCCTGGCCGGCCCGCAGCTCGGCCTGGGCCGGAAGGCACTGGACATCGTCACCTCCAAGGCGGGCAAGAAGGCGATCTCCTACACCTCCTACACCGTTCAGTCGGACTCGGTCGCGTTCCAGCTGCAGCTGGCCGAGGCCGCGATGCGCATCGAGAGCGCGCACCTGCACGCCTACCGTGCCGCCGACGACATCGACCGCGCCGCCGCCAGCGGCGAGTACCCCGACGTTCTCGCCCGCGCGCGGGTCCGCGCCGACACCGCCTGGGTACTGGAGAACGTCACCCGGGCCATCGACATCCTGCTCTCCGCCCACGGCGCCAGCAGCTTCGCCGAGAGCAACCCGCTTCAGCGGATCTGGCGGGACTCGGCGGTCGCCGCGCGGCACGCCGTCACGCTGCCCGCCGTCGACTACGAGGTATACGGCAAGGCCCTGCTCGGCCGCGACGACCAGATCACCCAGCTCATCTAGGGTCCCTCTTGTCTGAGGCCCCCTGTTCCACCCGAGACGATCCAGGAGTGACCGTGCCCGACCAGGAGTGCCTCATCTGCTCCATGGAAGAGTCCGACCCGGAATCACGCGTCTTCGCCGACGACCTGTGGGCGGCCGAAGTGGCACCCGGCTTCGAGGTCCCCGGCTGGTTCTTCCTGCGCACGCGCCGCCACGCGGAGAAGCTCACCGGCCTCGACGGAGCCGAGACGGAGACCTTCGGCCGTCACGCCCACGACCTGGTCAGCGCCGTCGAGCGGGTCACCGGCTCACCCGCCGTCTACCTGCTGTCGTTCGGCGAGAACTACCGGCACTTCCACGCGCTGGTCGCCGCGCGCGGCGACCAGGTTCCCGCGGGGACCCGAGGCTGGGGCCTGATCGGCCTGCTGCCCGAAGGACGCGACCTGCCGGCGGCGCAGGCCCTGGCCGGGAAAGTCAGGACCGCGTACGAGGAGATCCTCCGCGGCCGGGAGCGCGCCGGCGGGCGAGTTAGCGGCCCGAAATCCGGATGACAGGTCTCCGGTGCGCTGATGGTGGACGGCGGTTCTCGGGAGAGACTGTAGGCACGCCACGATCAGGAGGAGACTGCATGCGCACCATCGCCCTGGAAGAGCACTTCCTCGCCGCCGGAGAGCCCCGCCCGCCTCGCATGGGAGGGACGCTGCCCCCGCCGCTCGCCGAGGCGCTCGGAGATCTCGGGTCCGTGCGGCTGGCCGCGATGGACGAGGCCGGGATCGACGTGCAGGTGATCAGCCACAACGTCATCGGCCACGGGGACGCCGCCTGGGCGCGAGAGTGGGCGGGGTTCGCGCGGAAGGCCAACGACCAGCTCGCCGGGGCCGTCAGCGCGCACCCGGACCGGTTCGCCGGGTTCGCCACGCTGCCCATGAACGACCCGGCCGCGGCGGCCGCCGAGCTGCGGAGGACCGTCACGGACTTCGGGTTCAAGGGCGCGATGATCAACGGGATGACCGAGGGACGGTTCCTGGACCATCCGGACTTCCGGCCGGTGCTGCGGGCGTCGGCCGAACTGGGGGTGCCGGTCTACATCCATCCCGGTCTGCCGCCGGAGCCGGTGCGGGACGTCTATTACAGCGGGCTCAGCGACGAGGCGAACAACGCCCTGGCCACGGCGGCGTGGGGGTGGCACCAGGAAGTGGGCCTGCACTCCCTGCGGCTGATCATGTCCGGGGTCTTCGACGAACTGCCGTCGCTGCAGATCATCATCGGGCACATGGGCGAGATGATCCCGTTCATGCTCGCGCGCAGCACCGAGCGCCTGGCCTCGGCGGCGGGCCACCTCAAGCTCGGCGTGGACGAGTACTTCCACCGGAACTTCCACATCACCACGAGCGGTTTCTTCACCCAGCCGCCGTTCCTCACCGCCCTGCACACGGTGTCGGTGGACCGCATCCTGTTCTCCGTGGACTACCCCTACAGCGCCAACACCCGGGGCCGCGACTTCCTGAACAGCCTCTCCCTCAGCCCCGACGAGATCGCCAAGATCAGCCACCGAAATGCCGAAAACCTGCTCGATCTATAGCGGCCTGTCGAACACGCTAATGGGGTAGAACCGTGAGATACTCGAATGTATGAACGATGATCTTTGCGGTAAATGGATGCCCCGAAAGCAGGTGGCCAGTGCCCGTGGCCGAGGTCACGGGGGCCCCTGCTCAAGCCCTGAGTCGATGGAGGTTCGCAGGGCCTATCGCCGGGGATGGAAACGGACGTACGATCCCGCGGCGGCTCTGCGCTGGAGGCGTTCGTACCGCTTTGCCGAGTTCGGGCTCACCGAAGAGCAGTTCTATGCCCGGCTAGCAAACCAAGGTGGCGCCTGCGCGCTGTGTCATGAGCTGTTTCAAGGCAATCAGAACATCTATGTCGATCATGACCATGAGTGCTGTCCGCATGAAGGCAGGTCGTGCGGCAGGTGCGTCCGGGGGCTGCTGTGCCTGCGCTGTAATACCGCACTGGGCCACATGGAGCGCATGTGGGACCTGGCTGAGGCCTACCTGCTTAACCCGCCTGGAAGGCGGCCAGGGTGGAGAGAATGCCCGGTCTTGGCGTAGTTAGGGGGAATTATGAATGATGAGATTTGTGGTAAATGGATGCCGAGAAAAGGGGTGGCTTGCGCGCGCGGATACGGGCACGGAGGGAAATGTGCATCGGCCCAGGCAATGAACAATCACAGGCTGCGTAGTCGGGAGCGGGTTCGCACCGATTCGTCGGAGGCTCTCCGGCGACGCCGGGGCCGCTCTGGGCATCTCAGGAAGTACAACCTGACAGAAGCCCAGTTCAACTCTCTTGTGAAGAGCCAGGGGAACGTCTGCGGTATGTGTCATGAGCCGTTCGGGCCCGGCCGGAGGATCTGTATCGATCATGACCATGCATGCTGTCCGGGCAGGGAGAGATCGTGCGGTAAGTGTGTCCGAGGGGTGCTGTGCCTGCGCTGCAACATTACGCTCGGCCATATTGAGGGGCTAGGGGAATTGGCCCGAATCTACCTGAACAAACCGCCGGTGACGACTATCTAGTAGTCATCAAATACGAAAGTCCCGAGGAATTTTCCTCGGGACTTTCTTTTGTGGACCGTAGTGGATTTGAACCACTGACCCCATCGATGTCAACGATGTGCGCTTCCAGACTGCGCCAACGGTCCTCCATCGCCTTAACGCGACAAGGAAAGAGTATCAGAAGGCGGACGCTGGTTGTGCCACGGACCGGCGCCATCGGCCCAACACGAGCACCGGGCCTTGCCGCAGCCGCCGTGCGGGGAAGCGCGCGGCGGCGGGCCAGCTGCCAGTTCGTCTTCGCGGGGCATGGGGCCTAGCATGGCGGACATGCACCGGCTTTTCCCGATTACCCCGCCGCCGGGCTCCTGAGCGGGGCGTAACAGCCGCGTGCGGCCCTGACCGGGTCGGCGCGCTTCTTCGTGCTACCGGCAGCCGGTGCGTCCCGCTTCCGCGACCTTCCTCAACGTTGTCAAAGTCGCAGGAGCGATCATCAATGCGTTTTTCCATGCTGTGCCTGACCCTGTGCGGGGTGCTGTGGGGGACCGGCGGGCTGCTGGGCTCGCTGCTCGGCCAGGTCGCCGGGCTGTCCCCGCTCTCCGTCGCCTGCATCCGGCTCCTGGCCGGAGGCGGGCTCATGGTGGCCTTTCTTCTCCTCATCCGGGCGCGCAGGCCGCGGGGCCGTCGCGCCTGGAGGCGGATCGCCGTTAACGGACTGCTGTCCGCCGTCTTCCAGGGCTGCTACTTCGGAGCCATCTCCCTGACCTCCGTCAGCCTGGCCACGCTGGTCACGATCGGCGCAGCGCCGGTGATCGTGACGGCGGTCGAGAGGGCCCGGGGCGGACGGCCTCTCGGCCTCAAAGGCGTCATCACGCAGGGGCTGGCGCTGGTCGGCCTCGTCCTGCTCGTCGGGGGACCGGTCCTGACCGGAGGGGCCGGAACCACGGGAAGCCCGGGCGCGGCCGGTTCCGGGGCCGGCGCGGCAGCCACGCTCGCGGGGTGCGGGCTGGCGCTGGCGTCGGCCGCGGCGTTCGCGGCGATCACCCTCATCGGGTCGTCGCCGGTGCCGGGGCTGCGAGACCTGACGGTCAACGGGTACGGCTTCACGCTCGGCGGCCTCATCCTGGTGCCGTTCGCGGCGACCGCGATGGCCGGGGCCCCGGGCGGCGCGTTCCGATCCGGCCTGACCGTACCGGAACTGCTGGCAGCGGCCGGGCTCCTGGCCGGCCTGGTGATCGGGCCGACCGCCGTCGCCTACACGCTCTACTACCGGGGCCTGCGCGCCGAGTCGGCCTCGACCGCGGCGCTCCTCACCCTGCTGGAGCCGCTGACGGCGGCTGTCCTCGGGATCGTGCTGCTGGGTGACCGGCTCGGAGTGGCCGGAATAACCGGCGCGGTGATCCTGGGCGCCGCCCTCGTGCGCGCGGCGCTCGCCCCAGCCCCCGCGCCAGCATCACCGTCGGCGCTGACAGAGGCCGGAGAGCGGAGGTCAGCCGGCGGGAGTGAAGGTGAGCAGGCGGGGGCCGCGGAGGCTGTAGCGGGCGAAGGTTGAGGCGACCTCGGCCCGGACGGCGGGCAGGGCGTTCACCGGGACGAGCGCGAGAGCGGGCCGTCCCGGGCCGTCGGTGATCGACCGGGCGCCGATGGCGCCCGCCCGCAGGGCGGCCGCGACCGCCAGTTCCTGGGCCCGGTTGCAGGGCCGGGCGCGGTGCGCGGCGGTCAGCAGGCCGCCGAAGGTCTCCATGTCCCCGACGGCGATCGCCGCGGTGGCGGTGTCCAGCGACGAGTACTCGCGCTGGGCGGACACCGCCGAACTCCGGATGCGGGTGTCGATGACGACGAGCCGGAGTTCGGCCGAGTCGAGGTCGAGCGGCAGCCGCCAGTTCCCGAGGGCGGCGGAGGGAACGCCGAGGGCGGAGGAGGCGCGGGCGGCGTCGGTGACGCCGGTCTTCCCGGCGGCGCAGTCGCCGAGGCAGTGCCGGACCGCGGTCTCGACCGCCGCGGTGGCCCCGACTCCGGTGCCGGCGGGCAGTTCCGTGCTGACCAGGATGGACGCGCCCGTGCGGGCTCCGGTCAGTCCGTGGCCCACCCAGGCCGGAACGTCGTCGGCGGAGCCGGCTCTTACTTCGGACCGCTGCCCGGGCCGTTCCATCTGGACCAGTTCGATGACGCCGTCGCTGCGGGGCACGGCGACGGCGATGGCGCCCCACGGGGTGGCGACGGTCATCCGGGCGCCGGTCCCGTCGGCCAGCAGCGTCACCGTTCCGGGCACACGCCAGACCACGGTTGGCGGGTTGCCGAACTCCTCGCGAAAGGAGTAGCACGCCATCCGCAGTTCGGGGGCGAGGTCAAGCCGGTCCGCCAGGTCGACGT
>WRBL01000277.1 GCA_009784565.1 Streptosporangiales bacterium
AGGTTTTTTGAGGTTCGTTCCGTCAAGAGGGGAGTCACCGGAAAATAGGAAGAGCGCGATTTTCCGGCAACCGGCCCAAAAGGCGGGCCGCCTCCTGACGGGGAGCCTTCTGCTTGTCGTGGGCTTGGGCTGGGAGGCGGGGCCGGGCGGGGTCTGCTGCGATGCGGGCTCGGGGTTGTGCCCCTCGGGCACCGGCCCGGCGTCAGCCGGGACGGTGTTCCCCTGGGAATGAGCCGCGTAGCGGCCTCGTGCTCTTGGCTCTTGGCTGTTGACCTTGGCCCCGTGACCAGGGTCCGGGCAGAAAGCCACCGACCAGGTGGTGATCCCGCTGTACGACAGTCCGCAGCAGCCCTCAGGGGATATCGATATCTACAACGACTCGGGAGGGACCGTGCAGATCGTCGGGGATATCGAAGGCTATTACGCTTAGCGGACGCCGCACGTGAAGAAGGCCGGTCCCGCGGGTGCGGGGCCGGCCTTCGGTGTTTCAGCTGGCGGGGAGGGCGGCGACGAAGTCGCCGTCGGGGCGCTCGCCGGTGGCGTCGGAGGTCTGGTTGACCAGGGAGCCGTTGACGGCCATGGCGGTGGAGCCGCCGCCGTCGAGGTTCATGGCGGTGACCGCGCCCAGGGACTTCATCAGGTCCGCCTCCTCGCTGAGGGTGGAACCCTCGCTGGTCCCGGGCTCACGGCCGTCGACAGTGACCAGGATCAGGTCGCCGTTCTTGGCGATGCCGACGATGGTGCGGGGCTGGCGGATCTCGGCCCAGGCGTAGTTAAACGACAGGTCGGCCGGGTCGATCACGCCTTCGGTACGGGCGTCGATCGCGGTCTGGCCGTTCTTCACGAGGACAGGAGCCGCGCTGGCGATGCTCAGTCCCGGGGTCAGGGGGATGGCGCGGCCAGCTGTATCGGAGACCCGTTCGGAAATATCAAGGTGCTGACCCGCCGAAACATGCTGAGCTAGCCACGTTCCCGCGGCCCCCGTGCCCTGGATGATCCGGCCGCCCGCGGGGACGTCGCCGCCGGACTGGGCGCCCACGGACTGGACCGTGCCGTCCGGGCCGATGACCGCCTGGGTGCCGGAGCCGCTCGGCGTCGCGGTGCCGAGCTTGTCGGTGAACATGACCAGTTCCGAGCTCTCGTGGCAGGTGATGTCCTGGCGCGGCTGATCGGTCGGGGTGGAGCCCGGGCGGCCGCAGTCCTGGACGATGCCGGGAATGCGGTTGATGCCGTTGACCGCGTAGGACGCATGGCCCGCGCGGACGGTCACCGACGCCTGGAGGTTCGCGATCGACGGCCGCCCGTTGCTGATGACCAGCGCGGCCCGCGGGCCGTTGTTCATCGACTCCAGCTGGCCGTCGTAGACCGCGATGCCGTCGGGGACCCCCTGGAAGCCGAAGCTGTCGGAGGTGATGAAGAACCCGGCGTTCGTCGCGACCAGGGCGTTCAGGGCCTTGGCGACCGAGGAGGTCGTCTGGCGCTGGGCCACGTCCCCGTGGTGGGTGATCTCGACCCGGGCCCGGCGCGGGTCGATGATCGCCTCGTGGATCTGCTCGCCGTCGGGGGAGGTGTCGGAGTCGTAGCCGGTCCACTCGGCGGTCGCGGTGGAGAAGCCCTTGCCCTGAAGCGTGGTGGCCAGCGACTGGGCCTCGGCCTGGGTGGAGAAGTTCCCGGTCCGGACCCGCACGCCCTCGAGCCCGTGCGGAGTGTCGGAGTAATCCGGCCAGTTCACGTCGGTGAGCTGCGGGGCGTAGCCATCGGCCTTGAGCTGGCTGGCGGTCTGGTTCGCCCAGGCCCGGGTCCCGACCTCGGTGTCGGCGGGCTGCCCGGTGATCGAACTGGTCGTGGTGCCGTCGATCGTGACGGTCCAGCGGGGCGCGGTCTGGGCGCTCAGCACGCCGTGGCGGACGGTCACGCCGGGCGCGACCGGCTGGGAGGTCCACTGCACGTTCCTGATCCAGTCCGGTCCGGCCGCCGTGGACGGGCGGGCGGCGTTCGCCGCGGCTGGCGCGGCCGTGATCATTGGGACGGCGGCGGCCGCTATGGCGGTGGCGTACAGGCGGCGGCGAGAGTTGCGCATGAAGCTACGTCTACGCTTCGAAGCGAAAATGACCCGCCGCCGCGCCCGAACGAACGGTGAACGCGAGTTGAAGACCGGGTCCGGGGGTCAGCGATGGCTGTTGGTATCGGCCTTGAAGCCGGCCAGGGCGGCCGGGGCGTGCTCCAGCGTCCAGTCGGCGTGGCTGTTGCTCGGGGTGGCGCTCTGGTCGATGTCGAACCAGACGAAACCCTTCAGGTCGTACTGCCGGACGCCCTGGATGAGGGCGCTGACCGCGTGTGATTTGTTGGTCTTCGGAGAGGCCCCGGTCTCGGTGATGAGGACGGGCTTGCCGGGGGCCAGGGCCCGGACGGCCTTGATGGTCGGGGTGAAGACGGAGCCGAACGTGTCGGTCGCCTTCTTGAAGTAGCCGTCGATGCCGACCTCGTCGACGTAGGACGCGCCGGGCCACAGTGCCCTGATGTCGCCGCTGCCCGGCCAGAGCTGGTTGACGATCCAGACCCAGCGGGCGTTGCTGGCCCCGGCCTGGCGGAACACCGACACGACGTGCCGCCACGCCGCGACCTCGTCCGCGGGCTGGACGTGACCCGATCCCCACGAGTACCAGCCTCCGTTCGCCTCCGGGGCGAAGGAGATCAGGACCGGAGTCTTCAGGTCGCGGATCATCGTGGCGTACTCGCGGATCCACTTGTCGGTCTTGCCCGCCGCGATGCCCTTCAGCGACGTGCTGAAGGGAGAGATCTCCAGCAGGGGCGCCGCTCCCCTGTCCGTCATGGAGATCGCCAGCTTCCGGGACGCGTCTGGGTTGTCGTCCCAGCGGGCGTAGTGGACCGCGACGTTCGGCTCGCAGCCGCAGGCAGCGTCGAAGGCGGCGAGATTGTTGCTGACGACGCCGGTGACCTCCTTCGGCAGAGGCCTCGCGACCGGGGCGGCCTTGACGATCCGGGCGGATGCTCCCGGGGCGTGCGCGGTGCCGGAGTGGTGCAGCGAAACCGTCGCGCCGATCGCGATGGCGCCGGCGGCCAGCGTGGCGCCGAGGGCGGCTAGCTGAGTCTTCACGCTTCCACCTCCACCGACTGCCGGGTGCCCCAGCTGGCGTCGCGCAGCGTCGCCAGCGCGTACAGGCGCAGCGGCAGCAGCAGCGTGATGTGGATGACCCCGTACAGCGGCGCCAGCAGGAGACCCGCGATGCGGGCGCCCCAGCCCATCCCGGGATGCTCGGCCCCGGTGTAGTGGCCGGACCGGGCATAGGACAGGAGGATCGCCGAGCCGACGTAGGCCCACGGGGCGAACCTGCCGGTGAGCGCCGGGTGTACCACCAGCGAGTAGAGCAGGGCCGCAGTGAACACGGCCCAGGTGACCATCTCGACGAGCGTCATCCACCAGCAGGTCCGGTTCGGGGCCATGCGGCCCAGCATCCAGACCGACTCGCGGAAGAACGACTTCGACCAGCGGATCTGCTGGCGCAGGAAGTGCCCCATGCGCTCGGGCACGTAGGTCCAGGCCAGGGCGTCGGGCGCGAGGAGCACCCGGCCCTCCTTCAGGCACCAGAACGTCATGTGCCGGTCGTCGCCGTAGGTGCAGGGGCGGCCGAGGAACTCCTGGTGGAGCCAGGCGTCCAGGTGCTTGCGGACCGCGGTTCCCAGGTACATGCCGCCAGCGCCCGGCACGCACAGCACGCTGCCGATCAGCGCGTAGGCGGCCCGCTCTCCGAGGAAGGAGTAGGCATAGCGCAGGTCCAGCAGGCGGGTGAGGAGGTTCTTGGTCCGGTTGGCCGCCAGGACGCAGCCGGTCACGGCGGTGACATCGGGCTTGGCGAACGGGCGCAGGAGCCGGGCCAGCGCGGTCCGTTCCAGCAGCGTGTCGGAGTCCAGGCACATATACACGAACGCGTCCGGCGTGCGCCGGTAGCCGGCGGCCAGGCCGTCGCGCTTGCCCAGGTTCTTCGTGAATTCGATGACGTCGAAGTCGATGCCCCGCTCGTGGAACTCCCGGGCCCGGTCGTAGGCGATCTTCTTGCCCCGGACGTCGGGGGAGCAGTCGTCGACCACGGTGACCGCGTTCGGCAGCCGCGTCTGGGCCAGCAGCGAGTCCAGGCACTGGCTGAACGCCGTGGGGTCCTCGTTGAAGAGGGTGATGACCACGGACACGTTGGCGTTGGCCAGGACGTCGCGGACCTCCCCGGTGTCGGACTCATCCGGCGTGAACAGCAGCGACAGCAGCAGCTTGAAGCCGATCACGACCGTGACGGCGGTGCCGTACCAGCCCATCTGGACGCCGACACGGCCGCCCGGAAGCGTCACGACATGCAATCCGATGACAATGCCGAGGACGACGCCGGTGATGAGCCCCGCGTAAACGATCCGGTGGCGCCGGTAGCGGACCGATGGCGCGTGCGGCACGGTCCGCAGCCGGTACTGCTCCTGGGCCGCGAGCTGCTTGGCCCGCAGGGCACCCGACATCTGCTCGCCAGAGATCTGCGTCAGGTGCCGGAGCCCGGCCACCTGCCCCGCCGCGTACTCGCCCCCGAACATGTCAACATCGTGCTTTTCGCGCACGCCAATAGCAGCATGTGCTGGCATAAATCCCCCGTGTTATCGAATAAGCCGCCATCCCCGTAAAACTCAGGCGGCTATCCCCAGCACACGAGGATGCCATCATGGAGGGTCGTCTAGGCGATAATTCCGCCAAAAATGTCAAAAAGTGACGGAGGGTGTTCGAAGCGCCGGCGAGTGAGCGGACGACCGAGTTAGCGGACGACGTTGCGGAGGGGCTCCCCGGCGGCGAAGGCGCGGACCTGCGCCGCGGTGAACGCCGCCGCCTTCGGGTAGAAGTCGGCCGCGCCGCCCGCCACGTGCGGGGTGACCAGTACTCCGGGGCAGGTCCAGAGCGGGTGGCCCTCCGGGAGCGGCTCCGGGTCGGTGACGTCCAGGGCGGCGCGCAGCCGGCCCTTGCCCGCCTCGGCGCCGATCGCCTCGGTGTCGAGGACCGGGCCCCGGCCCACGTTCACCACCAGTGCGTCGTCGGGCAGCAGGGCCAGCCTCCTTGTGTTGAGCAGGCCCCGGGTGTCCTCCGTCAGCGGGGTCACGAGCACGACGATGTCGGTCTCGGGAAGCAGGGAGTCCAGTTCCGCGACCGCGTGGACGTGCTCACCGGGACGGGCGCTCCGGGCGACCCGGATCGTCTCGGCGTCGCAGGCGCGCAGCCTCTGGTCCAGCGCGGCCCCGATCGAGCCGTACCCGACGATCATGACGCGGCTGTCGGCCAGCGACCTCGTGTGCGTGTGCTCCCACCGGCCCTGGTCCTGCGCTCGCGTCCACCGGGGCAGTTCCCGCTGCGCCGCCAGGATCAGGGCGAGCGCGTGCTCGGCCGTGCCCGCGTCGTGCAGGCCCCGGGCGTTGCACAGCGTCACGTCGTCGGCGAACAGGGGGAGCAGGTTGTCGTAGCCGGCGGTCAGGGCCTGGACGACCTTCACGCCGGTCAGTCGCTTCACCGGCTCCAGCCCGTGCGGCTGGTCATAGGGGACGGTGAAGAACACCACGTCGCCGAGGTCGTCCGGTCCGGGCTCGTCGCCGCCGAACACCTCTACCGTTAGCCCGGCGCCGAGATCGCCGAGGTCGTCACGGACGCTCTTCCACGGCACCAGAATCCGACCGCTCACCGCGTGTGTCTCCCTTCGTTGATTTATCAGTGATCATTGTCCACCCGAGGGGACGAGCCGGTCCAGGTCGGCGGTGACCTGGGCCGGGGAGGCGATCATCGTCAGGTGCCGTCCGGGGACGAACTCGGGAGCCGGGGCGCCGATCCGCCGGGCGGTCGCCCGGGCGTCGGAGGCGGACATCTGCGGGTCGTGCATGCCGAAGACCACCAGTTTCGGCACGCGGGACTCGTGCAGGGCCCGGAACTGCGGCGGGGTCATGGCGGGGATGCCGTGCCCGGATGCCTCGTACGTGAGGTACTCGGAGAATCCGGGCTGCTTCAGCGGGTCCGCCCACGCGGCCACGCCCGCGGCGTTCAGCTTCGGGCAGGTCGGCCCGCACATCGAGTTGTAGACCGACTTGACGAGCCAGCCCTGGCTGGTCCCGATTCGCAGCAGGGAGGTCTTGAACGGGTCGACCAGCAGCGACGCGGGACCTCCGCCCCGGCCGCTGCCCCGGCCCAGGGGAGTGGCGTCTCCGTCGAGGAACACGACGCCCCGGGCGTACCGCGTCCCGCCCGCGGCGACCAGGCCCGCCACCGCCGCGCCGGCCGAATGGCCGAGCAGGACCGGGGCGTCCGAGCCGGTCAGGTGCTCGGCTTGCTCGAACGCGATGACCTGCCGGGCCATGTTGCCGGTGCTGAACGGCTGCGCTGGCGCGCTGTATCCGGTACCGATCAGGTCGATCGCGAAGACCCGGTGGTGCTTCGCGGCCAGTACCGGGCCGAGGGAGTAGAACGTGTCCGCGGTCTCGAACGCTCCCGGCACCAGGACGACCGGGGTGCCGGATGTTCCCCACTCGCGGTACCGGGTGTCGAAGCCGCCGCCCCGCGCGTACCGGAGCCCGGAGGGCTTCGGCGCCGGGCCGTCGGTGGCCAGGTTGTAGCAGAAGCTGGCCGCCGTGAGCGCGACGGCCATCGTGACCACCGTGATCGCCGCCCGCCGGGCCAGGCGCCAGGCCCGGCGGCCGCGGCGCCGGGGCTGGCCGGACTCGGCGGTTTCCGGCTCGGTTTCCGTGGATGTCATGACCGTCCCAGGGTACGGCGCGGATCCGTGAAAGTTTCCGCCGGGGAGAACCTGTTCTACTCCGGTCTCCCGTGGTTCGAGTCGTTACCCTCGGGAGTCTTTGCAGGTCAACGGGAATAGTGACGTCTATCGATCCGTTCTGCCTACTGCCGGTTCTTCTGGGACTAGTGGTAACTTGTTCCAGTTTTGCCGGTTACGACACTAATTATCAGGTTTCCTGCCTTGACGTACGGTTTACCTCAAAGTAACTTGCGTTAACCAAGTGGCATGCGGGTCGAGGAACCGAGGGAGCGACATGTCGGTCGAGAACAACACGATCAAGCGTCCGCTGGCCGGGAAGACCAGGTGGCGGCGGTTCGCTATCGTCGCCGTGCCCGGGGTGGTACTCGCGGGGGCACTGGCCGGAATGACGGCCAAGGGCGCCATCGCCTCCAGCATCTCCGTCTCGGGGCAGGAGTACATGGTCGCGGCCCAGCAGCTTCAGGGCCAGGGCTTCGTGCAGTTCGGCGGCTCGGTCAACAGTGACCAGGGCGGCAAGAACGTCACGGAACCGACCATCGACAGCGGCATCGCCAACGCGACCCTCAAGAACCTGTGCCAGAGCGTCCACATGGGCCCGCTCACCATGCGCCTGACCGCGGGCGGCGGTGGCGACCCGGTCAAGGCCAGCAACATGGTTGTCGACGCGAGCGGGCAGACCGGCAGCAAGGCGGTGTTCCACAACATCACCGTCGGGCAGGACGCGTCCACCCTGAACAAGGACGGCTCGGAGAGCGGTATGGCCGGCGGCTTCGGCCAGCAGGCGGACAGCGTCACCATCGACAATCTGCGCCAGGACACCTGGCTGACCACCGCGGGCACGTTCACGCTGCCCGGACTGAAGCTCGGATTCGGCGGAGGCTGCTGACCGACATGACTTCTTGGCACACCGGGCCGCGGCCCGCCCGGCGCGGAAGACGCGAAGCCTTCCGGGCCTGGCGGCACAGCCGCCCCTTCTGGGGGGGCCTGCTGATGCTGCTGGCCGGCATTGAGCTGCTCGCCATCCCGCTGTCCGGGGTGCTGGTCAAGGGCCAGGTCAAGCTGGTCATCTACATCGGCATCGGCGGCGTGTTCGGCGTCCTGATCGGCGCGCTGCTGATCGCGGCGGGGATCGTGGTGTGGGCCAACCCCACGCACCGGGTGTTTTACGGCATCGCCGGGATCATCCTGGGAATCATCTCTTTCCCCGCGTCCAACCTCGGCGGGTTCTTCATCGGCATGCTGATGGCCATCCTCGGAGGCGCCCTGGCCTTCGCCTGGAGCCCGGTCGATTCATCGCCGCAGCGGCGCCCGGACCGGTACCCGGACCGGGGTCCGGACCGGCCCGGCGGCCCGGACGACACCCGGGTGGACCTGCCGACCCTGATGGACGATGACCCGCCGCGGGAGAACCCCCGGTCGTCCGGGGGGTACGGCTACGGTTCCGGGCCCGGCTTCCGCTCCGGGCCCGGCTACCGCATGATGGCGCTCGCCGGGCTGCCCTGCGTCCTCGGGCTGCTGTGCTCGTCGGCCGGCACGAACTCCTCCTCCTCGCCGTCGGCATCCGCGTCACCGTCCGCGTCCCCCTCGGCTTCGTCCAGTGCCGGCAAGGCCGGTGCCGGGAAGGGCAGTGTTCTCCCCTCGGCAAGCCAGTCGGCCGGGAGCACGAAGACTCCCGTCGGCAAGGCCGCCCAGCCGGCCGCGAACGCCGCCAAGTCCGCGGGCAAGAAGCCCG
>WRBL01000278.1 GCA_009784565.1 Streptosporangiales bacterium
CCGGCACGACCGCGCTGCCCAAGGGGCGCGATCGCGCCCTGGAGCCGATGTCCTGGCCCCAGCCCCGCGGCACCCTGCCCAACCAGTGGCGCGTCGATTAGGAAGGGCGCCCGGACGGCCGCCCGTCACGCGGCGGCGCCTCACCGGCCGGCTCGCGCGTCCCCGGGGTGAACCGGGCCGGCAGGGAAGCCCAGCCGTTGAAGATCCCCCGGCTGGGATACGGGGCGATCGAGCCGGAGTCGATCTCGTAGTCGGGCATGCGGCGCAGAACCTGGCGCAGCGTCTCGGCGAACATCAGCCGGGCCAGGTGGGAGCCGGCGCACCGGTGCGGGCCCAGGCCGAAGGACACGTGCGGGTTCGGGAACCGGTCGGCCCGGAACTCCTCCGGGGAGTCGAAGACCCGCTCGTCGGTGTTGGCGGCCTGCCAGCTGACGAGCACCCGGTCCCCCTCGCGGACCTCGTGGCCCCGGTACTCGGTGTCCCTCGTCGCGACCCGGCCGATCGAGGCCAGCGGGGGGTAGACGCGCAGGAACTCCTCGGTCGCGGACTCGATGAGGGCCGGGTCCTCGATCAGGCGCTGGCGTAGTTCCCGGTCCCGGTTCAGGTGGACCAGGGCGCTGGCGGCCAGGGACGTCGTGGTGTCGACCCCGCCGGCCACGATGATGTACCCCAGGCGGACGATCACCCGGTCCGACAGCGGCTCCCCGTCGAGTTCCTGTGTCATGAGCCAGCTGATCAGGTCGTCGCGCGGCTCGGACCGCCGGGCCTCGCACGTCTCCCACAGGGTCTGGCGGATGATGTCGTTCTCCAGGGCCCGGTTGAACTCCTCCGACCCGGGCGGGTAGCCCACCAGGTCGTGGAAGGACTGGGCCGCGGCGATGATCTTGTCGTGCGGGAACCCGAGCCAGTCCAGCGTGATGTAGGCGGGCACGGGCCCCGTCACGTCGTAGAGCAGGTCACAGCTTCCCGCTTCGATCACCTTGTTGACGCAGGTCGTCGCCCAGTACTCGATGAGCGGCTGAAGCCGCCGGACCGCCCTCGGGGCCAGCGGCCGGTTCAGCAGGGACCGGACCTGGCCGTGGTAGGGCGGGTCGAGGGCCTGGGGCCAGTGCGGCTCGTCCTCGGGGCTGCCCATCTCGAAGCCCCCGATCGGAATGACCAGGGTCGTGGCGCCGCTGGCGGCCGGGGCGCTGCTGAACGCCTCGTGGTCCCGCAGGACGTCGTAGTTTCCCTGGTGGTCCGAGACGACCCAGAAGCCGCCGTTCCTCTCCGACCAGGCGAAGGGGGTGTCCTTCAGGGCCTTCCAGGCCGCGGCCGGGTCGGCGTTGAATTCGGGGGAGTAGTGGTCGAAGTCGAGCACCGGCCCGCGGTCGGTCGCTGGCGGCGGGCTGAGCGGCGAGTCCATAGGCGTTGGTCGCCCTTCTCGTCCGGGGGAATCGGGCGGCAGCAGCGTAACCCGGCTCGCTGCCGCCGTTCTTCTCCCTGTCCCGGCCTGTGGGAGTGATCCGGGGAAATTCTCCGTCCGCGTGCCACACTGGCCGCGCCACAGCAGGCGACGATGTAAGGAGTGCGGACGTTGGCAGTCAAGCCCAAGAACCTGCGGAAGGGCCCGCACGGCTTCGCGCGCACCCCGGACGAGACTCCGTCCGGGGTAGAGCCCGTCACCCTGTGGGGCTCGTCGCGGTTCGCGCTGCCCGGGGACACGCGGCAGACCCCGGTCCGGCTCCTGGCCGAAGACTACGGAACGTCCCAGGGCATCCTGTACCGCCGCGGCGGCGAACGGACCGTCGTGGTCTTCAACCACCCGCGGGCCGGCTTTCCGTCGCACTACCTGACGCCGTTCCTGCTTGAGGCCGGCTTCGCGGTCTTCGGCGCGATGACCCGGACCTACAACAACGACACGGCCTGCGTCCACGAGCACCTGATCGCGGACATCGCGGCGCAGGTCGCCTACCTGCGCAAGCAGGGTTTCGAGAAGGTCGTGCTGCTCGGCAACAGCGGCGGCGGGAGCCTGTCGACGTTCTACCAGGCCCAGGCCAACACCGCGCCCCCGGGACGGCTCACCGACACGGCGGCGGGCGACCCCTATGACCTGAATGCCCTGGACCTGCCTCCCGCGGACGGGCTCATCCTCTTCTCCGCGCACGTCGGCGAGGGCGTCTTCGCGCTGGAGAACCTCGACCCGTCGGTGATCGACGAGAACGACCCGCTGTCGTGCGACCCGTCGCTGGACATGTACAACCCGGCCAACGGCTACCGCGAGCCGCCCGAGCCCAGCAGTTACTCGCCCGAGTTCCTCGAGCGCTACCGCGCGGCGCAGCGGGCGCGCTGCGAGCGTCTGGACGCCAAGGCCCGTGAGATCATCGCCCGCAGGCGCCGCTACCGCGCGAAGATGAAGGAGCCAGGCTTCGCGGAACTCCCGCTGACCGAACGCCTGTATATCACCCGGATGGCGACGACGTCGCAGTACCTGACCATCGCGCGGGTCGCGGCGAACCCGTCCTACACCGACCTGTCCATCGACCCGTCGGAGCGGGTCGTCGATTCCCTGCTGCACCCGGACCCGCACACCGGCAACTACATGCTGGGCGGGTTCGCCTCCGTCATGACGCCGGAGGGCTGGCTGTCGACGTGGTCCGGCCTGTCGTCGCGGGCCGCGGCGCTAGAGAACATCAAGAACGTCGGCCAGCCCGTGCTCGTGGTCAGCCTCACCGCCGACCCCGGGATCCTTCCGCACGAGGCCCGGGGCATGTACGACAACGCCGCCGCCACCGACAAGGAACTGGCCTACGTGGACGGTGACCACTACGCGCAGGCCCGGACCGAGCCGAAGGACGCGCCCATCGCCGACGGCGCCGAACGCGTTATCACGTGGCTGGCGAAGCGGTTCCCCGCGGCCTGACCGCGAGGACGTCCTTGGTGACCTCGTAGGCGTCGGTGGCCCGGGCGAAGCCGGCGTAGGCCCCGGCGTGCAGGATGGCCTCGTAGACGTCGTCCCGGGTCAGCCCGCCCTTGAGCCCGTTGCGGACGTGGACCTGCAGGGGCTCGCGGCTCCCGAGGGCGACGAGCACCGCGAGCGTAATGAGCTGCCGGTCCCGGACTGACAGCGTGCCCCGGGCCCACGTCTGGCCCAGGAAGTCGATCACCGCGCCGCTGACCGAGTCGGGTACCCCCCAGCCCGGCAGCGGGCTCCGGGAAGCGCGGCCCTCGCGCGCTCCCGTGTCCTGGTCTGAACCGCCGGAACTCGTCACTCTTCACACCCCACTGCTCGTCGGCTTTCCGCGCTTTGGCGCACGGTAACGTCCGCCGCCGGGCTGGCCCTGTCCGAAGTCCTGCTGAGTGAGATTCGCGCGCTCGCCCCGGGACGGCGCGACCCCGCCGTCATGGACCTCCGAGGTCCGCGGCCCGCACCGAGCGGGCCCCGGCGAGCAGGACGGCGAACCGCGGGCGAAGCATGGCCAGCAGGCTGGCGTCATCGTCGAACGCCCACTCGCGCAGCGAGGAGTACAGCATGGCCTCGAACATGGCGCCCAGGCTCGTCGCGGTGACGGCCTGGGACAGGCCGCCGTCCTGCTGGGCCTGGAGGAAGATGAGCGCGAAGCCCCGCTGGAACCCGTAACGGTCGTCGGCCGTTTCCCGCGGCAGCTGGCGCCCGGCGTTGAGCTGGGCGCGCAGGATCCGCTGCAGGACCGGACGCGGAACCTTGTCCATGCGGCGGCACAGCCGGACCGTCACCTCGTCGACGACCTCGTCTACCGACCCGCCCTGCACCAGGGCCTTCAGCGCGTCCTCGTAGAAGGCTTCGGTGGTGGCCCAGGCGGTTTCCAGGAGGATGTCCTCCTTGCGGGCGAAGTGCAGGTAGAACGTGGCCTTGGAGACCCCGGCGCGCGCCGCGATCTCCTCGGCCTTCGTGTCATCGATGCCGGTGTCGTACCCCCGCTCGGCCCACAGTTCCAGGGCGGCCCGGACGATGGACCGCCGGGTGCCGCGGGACCGTTCCTGGGCCAGTCGCGAGCGGGGCGGCACCGGTCAGGCCACCGCCTTGGCGGCCGGGTCGACGCCCATCAGCCTGGCCAGGTTGCCGCCCATGATCGCGGCCTGGTCGGCCTCGGGCAGGGTTTCCAGTTCATCGACCCAGGTGACCGGGTCGAACAGGCCCTCCGGGTGCGGGTAGTCCGAGCCGAAGACCACGCTGTCGGCTCCGACCGCGTCCACGAGGCCGAGAGCGTCTTCCTCGTGGAACGGGTGGATGAAGATGGAGCGCTTCATGGTCACGAGCGGATCCTCGTCGAACGACTCGGGGGAGACGGCGTACACCTGCCTCAGGTTATCCAGGAGGGGGCGCACCCAGGCACTGCCGTTCTCCACCGGCATGAACCGGATCCGCGGGAAGCGGGTGGCCAGGCCGTGCCCGATGATCGAGTGGACCGTGTCCTTGACCGACCGCCACTCGTTATGCACCAGCTGGTGGAAGGCGCTGTTGGCGGCCTTGAACGGCAGGAACTCGCTCGTATGGCCTTCCCAGTCGTTGAGGTAGCGCTGGAAGCCGTCGTCGGAGGAATGCATGCCGACCAGGACGCCGGACTCCTCGACGACCTTCCAGAAGGGGTCGAACTCGGGCAGCGCGAACGACCGCCGGTGCCCGTCGGCGGACGGGACGGGGGCGGGGCGGATCAGGACCGCGCGGGCGCCGCGCTCCACCACGCGCTCGAACTCGCGGATCGCCTCGTCCACGACGGGCAGGGTGATGACCGGGGTGGGGAAGATCCGGTTCTCGAAGTTATAGGTCCAGTGCTCGTACATCCACTCGTTGAGGGCGTGGACGACGGCGTGGGTCGCCGCCACGTCGTCGGCGAGCCGCTCTTCCAGGAGGCTGGCGAGGGTGGGCCACATCATCGAGCGGTCCAGGCCCAGCTCGTTCATCAGCTGCAGGCGGTCGGCCGGGTTGAAGAACGCGGGCGGGGACTCGATGTACTTCGGCGGGTCGGTGAGGACCTTGTCGCCGGGTTTCGGCTCGCGCTTCTTCGCGTTCGGGTTCTTCAGCCGGAACTGGAGTTCCTGCGCTCCGGGCGGGGCGACCTTGTTGAACGTCGGGTTGGGGATGTACTCGCTGATCACGTTCCGCAGCGCGATCTTGGTCCGGCCGTTGACCTGCACGTACTTCACCAGGCCCTCGTACTCCGGCGGCAGGTACTTGGTGAACGCGTCGGTCGTCTCGTACATGTGGTTGTCGGCGTCGAACACCGGAAAGCTGAGCTGACGGGCCATGACGTTCTCTCCGGGCTACTCGGAATCGGTCTCTGTCGATTCCCAGACTAGAAGTGAAACCTAGACTCTGTCTATGTTTCTCTTCGGACAGAACAGTAATGATGGCGAGACTCTGGACAAAAAATAGTCCGAGGCTAGTTTTGTGAGTAGAGAACGCTCACTCATCAAGACCGGCTGAGGAGACGTGCATGACCGCAGAGCCCGGTACCGGCGACGGCCCCGGCCGCGACGCCGTCCGCAAGCGCGCCGCCTATCACTTCGCCCGCCATGACCCGGACTACCGGGAACGCTTCACCGAGATCACCGACGAGATGGTGAGCTCGTGCCCGGTGGCCTGGAGCGACACCTACGGCGGCCACTGGGTGGCGGCCTCGCACGACGCCGTGTTCGAACTGGCCCGGTCGGCCGAGAACCTGTCCAACGACCACGACATCGAGGGCGTCCGCAAGGGCTACAAGGGCATCACCATTCCCACGCCGGAGAAGACGGGGCCGACCCGCGGCGGCTTCCTGGAGATGGACCCGCCGGAGCAGCGGTATTACCGGCAGCTGCTGAACCCGTACCTGTCGCCCGCCGCCGTGCAGCGGTGGATCCCGGTCGCCGACGAGGTAGTGCGCGCCTGCCTGGACGAGCGCGTCGAGACGGGCCGGATCGACTTCGTGGATGACCTGGCCAACGTGGTGCCGGCCGTGCTGACCCTGGCGATGCTCGGGGTGCCGCTCGCGAAGTGGAGCCTGTACTGCGAGCCGGCGCACGCGGCCGTGTACACGCCGCCGGACTCCCCGGATTTCCCCCGGGTCCAGCAGGCGTCGCTGGAAATGGGCATGGACATGTTCGCCGAGCTGACCGCGATCCGGGAAAGCCCGCGTCCGGGCATGATCGACGCGCTGGCCCGGGCCGAGATCAACGGCGAGCGCCCGGACGACATGGAACTGGTCGGAGTCCTGGGGCTGCTGATCGGCGGCGGCTTCGACACGACGACCGCGCTGACCGCGCACTCCCTGGAATGGCTCGGGGAACACCCGGCGCAGCGCGCCCGCCTGTCCGCCGAGCGGGACACGCTGCTGGATTCCGCGACCGAGGAGTTCCTCCGGTTCTTCACCCCGGCGCCGGGAGACGGCCGGACGATCAGCCAGGACTGCGTGCTGGCCGGGCAGGAATTCCAGGAGGGGGAACGGCTGTGGCTGTCGTGGGCGATGTCCAACCGCGACCCCAGGGTCTTCCCCGACCCGCACCGGATCGACCTGGAGCGGACCGGCAACCGGCACCACAGCTTCGGCCTCGGCATCCACCGCTGCATCGGGTCCAACATGGCCCGCATGGTCTTCAAGCGGATGCTGCTGGCGGTCCTGGACCGGATCCCCGACTACCAGTGCGACCCGGAAGAGGCGGTGCATTACCCGACGATCGGCGTCATCCAGGGAATGCGGCACCTCCCGGCCGCCTTCACCCCCGGATCGCGGACCGGCCCGGGGCTGGAGGAGACCCTGGCCCGGCTCCAGGCCCGCTGCGACTCCGAGCGCCTCGCGGCGCCGGTCACGGCGAGGCGGCGTTAGCCGGCGCGCCATGGAGAAGGAAACGAGCCTGGCGGAGGAACTGGAGCCGGTAACCGGCCGGATCAGGGCCATGGCGGCGACCCGCGGCGACGATGTCGCCTACCGGCATGCCGGCCTCGACGGCGCGGAGCGGGAGATCACCTGGGAATGGCTCGACCGCCGCTCGGCCCAGCTGGCCGGAGCGCTCGCCGGCCGCGGTGTCCGGCCTGGGGAGCGGATAGGACTGGGACTCCGGAACTCTCCCGAGTTCGTGATCAGCGTCTTCGCGGCGTGGAAACTGGGCGCGGTCCCGGTCCCCGTCCGGTGGGACCTGCCGGACTGGGAACTGAGCCGGCTGCGCGAGGTCCTCGGGCCGCATGTCTACCTCGGCCCGGGAGACCGGGACTGGATCGAGGCGACCGAGGGGCTGCCCGCGCCGGACCTGCCGGACGTCGTGTCGCCGCACCTGCAGGGAATCTGCTCCAGCGGCGCCACCGGGACCCCGAAGATCATCCTGAGCGGGCAGCCCGCGCGGCTGCTGCCGGTCGCCGGGGAGCCGTTCGCGAGGCTGTGGATGCCGGTGCGTCGTCCGCAGGAGATCCTCGTGCTGGCGCCGATGTACCACGTGAACGCGTTCTCCACGCTGCAGAGCATGCTCGGAGGGGACCGCCTCACAGTGCTGGAGAAGTTCGACGCGCCCCGGGCGGTCGACGTCATCGAGAAGCACCGGATCACCACGTTCACGGCGACGCCCACGATGCTGCGGCGGATCGCGGGCCTGCCCGGCATCGACCAGCGGGATCTGTCCAGCCTGGAGTGGATCCTGCAGGGCGCGGCCCCGATGCCGCCGTCCCTGGTGCACCGGTGGGTCGGCCTCATCGGGGCCGGGCGGATCGTGATGGCGTACGGGGCGACCGAAGGGTTCGGCCTGACCGGGCTGAGCGGCGAGGAATGGATGCGGCACCCGGGCAGCGTCGGCAGGCCGCTGCCCGGGACGGAGGTCAGGATCCTGGACGACGGCGAACGGGAGCTGCCGCCGGGGGAGATCGGCGAGGTCTTCCTCCGCTCGGGCGGCACCGGGGGATCGACGTACCTGGGCGACGTGCCGCAGGCCCGGCGGACCGCCGACGGGTTCGCCACGATGGGCGACCTGGGGCACCTGGACGCGGACGGGTACCTGTACCTCGCCGACCGGCGCTCGGACCTGATCATCACCGGCGGAGCGAACGTCTTCCCCGCCGAGGTCGAGTCCGCCTTGATCGATCACCCGCGGGTAGCGGACGTGGTCGTCCTCGGGCTGAAAGACCCCGAGTGGGGGCGCCGCGTCCACGCGGTGATCGAGCCGGCCGACCCGGGATCGCCGCCGGAGGCCGAGGAGATCAGGGACTACGCCAAGGCCCGGCTGGCCGCCTACAAGGTCCCGAAGACGGTCGAGATGGTGACCGCCATCCCGCGCAGCGAGGCGACCAAGGTCAACCGGGGCCGGATGATCGCCGAGCGCGGGGGCTGAGGGCCGCCGGCCGCCGTGACGGCTATTCCATCCCGGCCGGAAATGCAATACTCTCGACTGAAGAAGCATATTCTCTTACCGGTCTCCTGGACCGCGAGGAGGCTGCCGTGGATCGCGACGATCTGATCCTCATCAGCGTGGATGACCACATCATCGAACCGCCGGACATGTTCGCCGGCCACCTGCCAGCGAAGTAC
>WRBL01000279.1 GCA_009784565.1 Streptosporangiales bacterium
CCTCGTCGCCGTGGCCCTGGGTGGCGACGACGATGAACGCACCGGGAGCAGGAGTGAAATCCGGTACATTCACCAGGTCGACGTTCCAGTCCAGGATCACGGCGAGCTCGCTGAGGGTCCGCGCCATCGGCGAGGAACCCACCACCATCAGGTACGGCGCGGGCCGTACCGGCTCGATATACACCTCGAGCGCCCCTTCGCTCTGGCAGGAAATCGGGACCACGGTCATCCCCTCCGCGACCGTGGTCCCGAACTGCCCGGGCGGGCCGAGCAGCAGCAGCCGGGAGTTGCCGTCCTCGATCGCCTGACGGCCCTCCCGGAGAACGGTCGGCTCGGCGCAGGCGCCGCCGATCCAGCCGTGCAGTTCGCCGTCGGCGGTGATGATCGCGCGCGATCCCTGCTGGCCCGAGGACGGGCCCCGGCGCCAGACCACGGTGGCCAGGGCGAACGGCTCGCCCTGCTCGGCCAGCATGGCCGCCTGGTTCAGTACTTTCATGCGTCGGTCCTCACTGGCGGTGCCCCGGAGATGTCCCGGCGCTGGTGCAGGGCCTCCCAGACCCGGTCCGGGAGCAGCGGCATGTCGATGTTGCGGACGCCCTCGCCGGGCGCGCCGGGTCCGGCCACGGCGTCCATGACCGCGTTGACGAACGCGGCCGGGCCGCCGACCGCCGCGCACTCGCCGATGCCCTTGGCCCCCAGCGGGTGGTGCGGGCACGGGGTGACGACCTCGCTGTGCAGCTCGAACCCGGGCGTCTCCCAGGCGGTCGGCAGCAGGTAGTCCATGTAGTTCGAGCCGACGCAGTTGCCGTCGGCGTCGTAGGTGATGAACTGCATGCTGGCCATGGCGTAGGCCTCGGTCAGGCCGCCCATGATCTGTCCTTCGACGATCATCGGGTTGATGCGGACGCCGCAGTCGTCGACCGCGACGACCTTCAGCACGTCCCACACCCCGGTGTCGGGGTCGACCTCGACGGTGGCGATGTAGACGGCGAAGGGCCAGGTCAGGTTGGGCGGGTCGTAGTAGGCGACCGACTCCAGGCCGGGCTCCATGCCGTCGGGCATGTTGCTGTAGGCGGCCATCGAGCATTCCTGGATCGTGACGCCCTGGTGCGGCGCGCTCCGGACGTAGAACCGTCCGAGCTCCCACTCGACGTCCTCCTCCGACACCTCGAGCAGGTGCGCGGCGAGGCGACGGGCCTTGGCCCGCACCTTGCGGGCCGCCATCGACACCGCGGCCCCCGCGACCGGCGTGGACCGGGACGCGTACGTCCCCATGCCGAACGGCGCGGTGTCGGTGTCCCCCTCCTCGACCGTGATGTCCTCGGCCGGGATGCCGAGTTCGTGCGCCACGATCTGGGCCCAGGTCGTCTCGTGCCCCTGGCCCTGGGTGCGGGCGCCGGTGCGGACAATGGCCTTGCCCGACATGTGCACCCGAAGCTCGGCCGAGTCGAACATCTTGATCCCGAGGATGTCGTACTCGCGGCTGTTGCCGGCGCCGAGCGGCTCGGTCATCGTGGAGATGCCGAGGCCGAGAAGCCTTCCGCGCTTGCGGGCCTCGGCCTGCTCGCGGCGGAAGTTGTCGTAGTCGATGGCCTTCAGGCCGACGTCCAGGCACTTGGCGTACTGGCCGGAGTCGGTCAGGAAGCCCAGCGGCGTGCGGTGCGGGAAGTCGTCGTCTTTGACGAAGTTACGCCGCCGGAACTCGGCCTGGTCCATGCCGAGGTCGCCGGCCGCGGCCTGGATCATGCGCTCCTGGAAGAACATCGCCTCCGTCACCCGGAACGAGCACCGGTAGGCGACGCCGCCCGGTGCCTTGTTGGTATACATGCCGCGCGCGGTCAGGTGCGCGTAGGGCACGTCGTAGGCGGCGAACGTGGAGTGCATCAGGCCGATCTTGAACTTGCTCGGCTGGGCGTCGGCGAAAAACGCGCCGTGGTCGGCGTCGGTGTGCATCCGCATCCCGAGGATCGTGCCGTCTCGTTTCAGGGCGAGTTCGCCGCGCAGGTACACGTCCCGCGCGAACCCGGTGGAGATCAGGTTGCCGGTCTTGTCCTCGATCCACTTGACCGGGACCTCGAGCAGGATGCTGGCCAGGATCGACACGACGTAGCCGGGGTAGATCGGCACCTTGTTGCCGAAGCCGCCGCCGATGTCCGGGGACACGATCCGGATGTTCTGCTCGGGAAGCTCGGCCACCATGGCGACGGCGGCCCGGATGATGTGCGGGGCCTGCGTGGTCATGTAGACGGTGAGCTTGCCGGTGGCCCGGTTGAAGTCGGCGACCGATCCGCAGCACTCGATCGGCGACGGGTGGCTGCGCGGGTAGTGCAGCTCGATCTTCGATACCAGGTCGGCCTGGGCGAAGGCCTGGTCGGTGCCGGCCTGATCGCCGGCTTCCCAGTCGTAGATGACGTTGCTGTCCTGCTTGTCGTCCCGGATGACCGGCGCGTCCGGTTCGACGGCCTGCCGCGGGTTGACGATCGGGGGCAGCGGCTCGTAGTCGACCTCGATCGCGTCGCACGCGTCCTTGGCGATGTAGGGGTCGTCCGCGATGACCGCGGCGACCTCCTGTCCCTGGAACCGGACCTTGTCGGTGGCCAGGACGGCCTGGGTGTCATACGACAGGGTCGGCATCCAGGCCAGGTTCCGGGTGGCGAGCATCTCGCCGGTGAGGACGAGGCGGACGCCGGGGATCTGCCACGCCCTGGACGTGTCGATGCCGTTGATGCGGGCGTGGGGCAGGGGGCTGCGCAGGATCTCCATGTGCAGCATGCCCGGCAGGACGATGTCGTCGACGTACCGGCCCTTGCCCCGGATGAACCGGTCGTCCTCGACCCGCTTGCGGCTGGCGCCCATGCCGCCGATCTTGACCTCGTCGAGGGCCCGCGGGCGCTGTTGCGTCTCTGTCATGATCCGTCGCTCCCGTCCGCTTCGCGGAGCTTCCGCGCGGCCCACAGGACCGACTTCACGATGTTCTGGTAGCCGGTGCAGCGGCACAGGTTCCCCGACAGGGCCCACCGCACCTCTTCCTCGGTGGGGTCGGGGTTGCGGTCGAGCAGTCCCTTGGCGGCCATCATCATGCCGGGGGTGCAGAAGCCGCACTGGAGGCCGTGCTCGGCCTTGAACCCTTCCTGCAGCGGGTGAAGCTCGCTCGGGCCCGCGAGACCCTCCACCGTGGTCACGGAACGCCCGTCGACCTGGACCGCCAGCATCGTGCAGGACTTGACAGGCACCCCGTCGACCAGGACGGTGCAGGCGCCGCAGTTGGTGGTGTCGCAGCCCCGGTGGGTGCCGGTGAGTCCGGTGCCGCCGCGGATGAGGTCGGCCAGGAGCAGCCGGGGCTCGATCTCGGCGATCTTGCGGGCGCCGTTGATGGTGAACCGGATGGTGGCGGTCGGGACGTTCCCGGCCGCTTCCCCGGCCGCGCCGGGGTCGTCACGTACGACGGTCATGGTGCTAGGCCGCCCTTCTCATGCTGCTGTTCTCATGCTGGCGTCGAGTGCCGCGTTGGGGCTGGTCAGGAGGCGGGTGACGAACGTGTGGACCATGTGCCGCTTGTAGTCGGCGCTGCCGCGGTGGTCGCTGCCCGGGTTCGCGGCTCCGGCCGCGAGACTGGCCGCGGTGTCGATGACCGCCGGGCCGAGGGGCTGTCCGATCAGGGCGTCGGCCGCGTCGACGGCGTCGATCGTGGCGCCGCCGACTCCGCACAGGGCGATGCCCGCCTTGATCACGTCTCCGGCCGGCCCGGTTTCCAGGGCGACCGCGGCGCCGCAGGTAGCGAAGTCCCCGACCCGGCGCTCGAGCTTGAGGTAGCCGCCCTTCCTGGCCCCCTGCGCGGGCGGGACCACGGCTTCGACCGCGATCTCGTCGTGGGCCAGGGCGGTCTCGAACGGGCCGGTGACGAAGTCCTTCATGTCGATCGTCCGCCGGCCGGCCGGGCCCTGGGCGACTACCTGGCCTTTGAGCGCGATCATGACCGCGGCCCAGTCGCCCTGGGGGTCGGCGTGGCACAGCGAGCCGACCAGGGTGCCCCGGTTGCGGACCAGGGGGTCGGCGATCAGCGGGGCGGCGGCGGCCATGGTGGGCTGGGTCTGGCCCAGCAGCGACGACCATTCCAGGTCGGCGTGGCGGGCGAGGGCCCCCACGTGGAAGGACCCGTCGGGGCCGGCCCGGTGGTAATCGAGGCCGGGCAGGTTGTTGATGTCGATGATCACGTCCGGGGAGGCGAACCGGAGCTTCATCATCGGCACCAGGCTCTGCCCGCCCGCGAGGACCTTGGCGTAGTCGCCGCTGCTGCCAAGCAGGCTGATGGCCTCCTCTAGGGAACGGGGGGCCTGGTAGGCGAAGCGGGGTGGGAACATGCGGGCCTCACTCCGATCTGGTGACGGTCGTCTGGGACGCGGTTCCCCCGGGGGCGGGGGGCCCGGGTTCGGCCGCCGGGTCGGCGACCGCGACGGGGCCGGCCTCGTAGTCGGGATCGGGCCGCGGTTCCTGGTGCGGGGGCCAGGGCCCGGCCACCGGCTGCCCGGCGACCTTCAGGTACTCGGTGAGCTGCGGCCAGGCCCAGACCGTGGGGCTCTTGCCGGTGGGGTTGGTCTTGGGCGCGTTCTCGATCAGCTCGTACAGGCGGGGATTGCCCCTGCTGTGTCCGTCGGATTCGACGGCCATGTCGCCTCCAGGTCCGGAACGGGCTCCTCGGTCAACCTCGGGAAGCCCTGGGGAGTCAAAACTCTTACGGGCGTCTTACGGAAGTGACCCGATGCTCCCCTCCGCTTAACAGACCCGCAACAGCGAAATAAGCTGTTGCTTAATTAGGCAGACGGCGATGGTGGGCCTGTGACAGGCGATGACAGCTGACGCGGAGCGGTCAGCTCCAGATGGTGACGTAGACCGGCGGCTTGAACCGCGACGGCGGCACGCCGGCCGCCGGGGACCGCATGAGCTGCATGGCCTCGGGCGTCCCCAGGAACCGCCGCAGCGCGCCCGCGGCCGTGGACCGGCGGTCCCGTTCCAGCATGGTCACGTACCAGATTTCCTCGGCCGGCAGCCCGGGCAGGTTCACCGGGACCAGCTCGCCCCGCCGGAGCTGGTGGGAGACCAGGTGCTCGATCGCCGGCGCGACGCCGGACCCGTCGGCCGCGGCCGCCCAGGCCGCGGTCTGGCTGGGGAGCACCCGGACGCTGGACTCGGGGACGCCGAGGCGCCGCAGCAGGTTCGCGACGTCGCTGCCCGGGTCGGTGGCCGAGGGGTCCACCAGCCAGCGCCAGCGCCGGGCCGGCCCGCGCGGGCGGAAGTCCCGGGACGCGACGACGCCCAGCCGGTACTTGAAGACGGGCTCGGAGGTGACCGGCGTGGGCTGGTCCCCGGTGACGACCGGGCCGATGGCCACGTCGGCCAGCCGGTTGGAGATCAGGACGGCCTGCTCGTCGCTGGCCGCGACCCCGGTCGAGACCTCCACGGTCCCGGCGTAGCGGCGGCTGAACGCCTCCATCAGCGGGCCGGCCACGAACTCGGCGAAGGCGGACGTCGCGACGGTGCGCAGCAGTTCGGCCGCGCCCTGGGCGTCCCGGACCGCCGCGTGCGCCTCCGCGCCGAGAACCACGATCGCCGAGGCGGTGCCCAGCAGGCGGGAGCCTCCGGGGGTCAGCGTCATCCCGCCCTGCCCGCGGGTGATGAGCTGGTCCCCGAGGTCCTGGCGGAGGGCGGTGAGCGCCTGGGAGACCGCGGACTCGCTGACCCCGAGCGTGCTGGCGGCCGCCCGGACCGACCCCAGGCGCGCGACCAGAACGAAAGCGTTCAGTTGCGTCAGCGTCATCGCGCACTCCAGAGTGGAACGTCAGCGCACACGGTAATCCACGCAATTCCACGGCGCTAGAGGAGGCCGGGTGCAGGTACCCGCACAGGTTGAGTACGAGAAGGCAGCGAGCGTCGCCGATACGCTCACCTTGCTGGAACGATACGGACCGGTCGCCCGGATCCTGGCGGGCGGGCACAGCCTGATTCCGATGATGAAACTCCGGCTCGTCCACCCTGAGGTTCTCATCGACATCAACGGCCTCTCCGATCTGGAGTACATCACGGTGTCCCCGGACGGCTCGTCGGTGAGCATCGGCGCGCTGACCCGGCACGCGGGACTGCTGGCCTCGGATCTCGTCGGGGAGCATTTCCAGATCCTCTCCGACGCCGAGCGCGTGATCGCCGACGCGGTCGTCCGCGAGTGGGGCACCATCGGCGGGTCCCTGTGCCAGGCCGACCCGTCCGAGGACCTGTCCGCCGCGTTCGCCGCGCTCAAGGGGTCCATGATCATCACCGGTTCGGGCGGGGCCCGGGAGGTGTCGGCCCGGGAGTTCCACACGGGCCCGTACGAGACGGTGGTCGGCCCGGCCGAGATGCTGACCGAGATCCGGCTGCCCGTCCACTCCGGCGGCCGGGGCACCGGCACCGGAAGCGCCTACGTGAAGGTGTCGCGGCGCGCGGGCGACTGGGCGGTCGGCGCCGCCGGGGCGTGGGTCCGGATGGCCGGCGGCCAGATCGAGGACGCCGGCATCGGGCTGGCCGCGCTCGGCGCCACGCATTTCGTGGCGGCCGAGGCCGAGGAGTTCCTGGCCGGGCGGGACATGTCGGAGGACGTTCTCGCCCGGGCCGGGCAGATCGCGGCGGAGAACTGCCACCCGCCCGCCGACCAGCGCGGGCCTGCCGACTACAAGAAGCACCTCGCCGCCGAACTCACCGCGCGGGCGCTGCGGGCGGCCGTGACTCGGGCCCGGGGACGGACCGCATGAAGATCACCGTGACCGTCAACGGCGCCGACTACACGCGCGACGTCGAGCCCCGCATGCTGCTCATCCACTTCCTGCGCGACGAACTCGGCCTGACCGGGTCGCACTGGGGCTGCGACACGTCCAACTGCGGGTCGTGCGTGGCCTGGCTGGACGAGACGCCGGTCAAGTCCTGCACGGTCCTGGCCGTGATGGCCAGCGGCCGCCGGGTCATGACGGTCGAGGGCCTCGCGGTCGGCGGTCGCCTGGACCCGGTGCAGGAGGCGTTCGCGGAATGCCACGGGCTGCAGTGCGGATTCTGCACGCCCGGCATGATGATGACCGCCCGCTGGCTGCTCGACAACAACCCCGAGCCGTCCGAGGCCGAGGTGCGCGAGGCGATCGCCGGCCAGGTCTGCCGCTGCACCGGGTACGAGAACATCGTTCAGTCAGTCCTCAAAGCATCATCCCGAACGGATCTCCGGTGACTGCCCATGAGCTACGGTCCGCAGCCCCGCAAGGAAGACGCCCGGTTCATCCGGGGCCAGGGCACCTACGTCGACGACATCACCCGGCCCGGGATGCTGCACGGCGCGATCCTGCGCAGCCCGCTGGCCCGGGCCCGGATCAGGCACGTGGACGCCGAGGCGGCGCGGGCCCATCCCAGGGTCGTGGCGGTGCTGACCGCCGCTGAGCTGGCGGAACTGGGCCCCGGCCTGGCGGAGATGCCGACGCTGTTCGGGGACACGCAGCCGGTGCTGGCCCGCGACGAGGTGCTGTTCCAGGGGCAGGAGGTCGCGTTCGTGGTGGCCACCGACCGCTACGCGGCGCGCGACGCCCTGGAACTGGTCATCGTGGACTACGAGCCGCTGGACCCGGTGATCGACGCGCGGACCGCGCTGGACCCCCGGACTCCGGCGATCCGGCCGGACGGCAACCGGATCTTCGACTGGAACGCCGGTTCCAGCGAGGCGGCGGACGCCGCGTTCGCGAAGGCCGACGTGGTGGTCGACTGCGACATGGTCTACCCGCGCTCGCACCCGTCGCCGCTGGAGACCTGCGCCGCCATCGCCGAGTACGACGCGGTCGACGGCCGGCTGACCCTGTGGTCGACCAGCCAGGCGCCGCACGCCCACCGGACCCTGCTGGCCGGGCTGACCGGCGTCCCCGAGCACAAGCTCCGCGTGGTCTCCCCCGACCTGGGCGGCGGCTTCGGCGCCAAGGTCCCCGTCTACCCGGGGTACGTCTGCGCGATCGCCGGGTCGATGACGACCGGACGGCCGGTGAAGTGGGCCGAGGACCGGTCGGAGTCCCTGATGTCCACGACGTTCGCCCGGGACTACCACATGCACGGCGAGATCGCCGCGACCGCCGAAGGGAAGATCCTGGGCCTGCGGGCCCGGGTCCTCGCCGACCACGGCGCCTACAACGCGGTGGCGCAGCCGTCGAAGTACCCGGCCGGGTTCTTCCACATCTTCACCGGCTCCTACGACCTGGAGGCCGCGTACTGCGAGGTCACCGGCGTCCACACGAACAAGGCCCCGGGCGGCGTGGCGTACTCGTGCTCGTTCCGCATCACCGAGGCGGTGTACCTGGTGGAACGGCTCGTGGACCTGCTGGCCCGGCGGCTGGGCACCGACCCGGCCGCCCTGCGGATGAAGAACCTGCTGCAGCCGTCGCAGTTTCCCTACACGGGCCCGACCGGGTGGGAGTACGACTC
>WRBL01000280.1 GCA_009784565.1 Streptosporangiales bacterium
CACGGGACCGCCGGTGGCGTGCGCGCGCGGCGAGAACACCGACGACGCGCCCGGGCTCACGCGGGCCGCCGACGGCGCCGGCGCGGGCGACCCGCCGAAGGACCCCGTCGCGGCCGCGAGCGCCACGCCCCCGCCTCCGCACAGGCAGGCCGCCAGGACCGCGATCCTCGCGATCGGCAGCCGGCCCTTGGAAGACCTGGCCGCGGCGGGATTACGGGCGTAATGGATCTCGAAGGCGGCGACGGCGGTGTCCTCGCCCCCGAACTCGTGCGGCCGACCGGGCGCGGCAGCGGCGTCTAGCAGGCGGGCCAGCGGTGCCGGGCCGCCCTGGCCGTCGAGCAGCCGCTCGGCGCTCTTCGGCGTGAACTCGTGGGAATTACGTGCGCTCATCTCACTTCTTACAGCGCCGACGGCGAGAAAAACGTCACAGTCGCCCCGCCAGGGTGCTCAGGCCCCGCTGAGCGGCCGCGCGAAGCTCCCGGGGACGCTGGCCCGTGACCCTGGCGGCACGGCGGGCGTCCAGGCCCAGCACGCTCCGCAGCAGCACCGCCTCGGCCTCCTGCGGCGGCAGTTCCGCGATCAGCACCAGCGCAGCGTCGGTCGTCTCCTGCCCGGTGGCGGGCGCGCGGCCAGACCCCGGCCCGCCCGGGCCCGGGTCCTCGCGCGCGATGTCCCGGCCGAGGCTGGCCAGCCAGCCCCGGAAGTCCGTGTAGTCAAACCGGAACAGCCCGTACCTGCCCCGGCGCGCGCCCAGCCCGGCACCGGCCTGCTGCCACGCCTGAGCGGCGACGTTATCGGCCCGGTCACCGGCGAGAAACCACAGGTACCGCAGGAGCAGCGGCTGGAACTCCTGGTACAGGAGCCGGAACGCCGCCACGTCTCCTCTGCGCGCATCGGCCACCGCCCGGTCGAGACTCCCTGGGGCGACACAAGCCGTGCGGGACCGCTCATCGGTGGACCTGGCCATCGGTTTGAGATCCACCCCCGCATGATCAGGGATCCGCACCCTCGCTCGCACCCAAACAGCCAGATTCACCGGTTTTCCAGAGGAATGTCGCCGGGTCGCGGGCTGGAGCCGGCGACTCTCGCTGACGGGCCGGTAAACTGCGGGCATGTCCCGTGATCCCTCGTCTGATCCACCGGCCGCGGACGGCCAGAGCTGGGAAGACTCCGACGCCGCCTGGGGCGACGCCCCCTCCGGCAACGACGACCGGCTTCTGGAGGACCGGCCGCCCCACTGGGACGACTTCTGAACCGGCTGGCCCGCCGCGCCTCGGGCGGCGCGCAGGCGCTCAGGCCAGCGCGGTGCCGATCAGTCCCCGGAGGCTGACCCGGGCGGCCAGGGCATCGGCGTCCAGGCCGTCCGCGCCCTCCGGGCGCGCGGGCAGCACCATGTACCGGGCCTCCGACGTGGAGTCCCAGACGGAGATCGTCACGTCGTCGTCGAGGCTGACGCCGAACTCCGCCAGCACGGCGCCGGGTTCCCGCACCGTCCGCGACCGGTAGGCGAAACTCTTGTACCAGCCGGGCGAGGGACCGAGCAGGGACACCGGATAGCAGGAGCACAGGGTGCAGACGATGACGTTGTGCGTCCCGGGCGTGTTCTCCACGACGTTGAGCCGGTAGGACAGCGGCCCGAAGCCCAGTTCCGCGGCCGCCGCGTTCCCGTCCTCCAGCAGCAGGTCACGGTAGTCCGGGTCGGTCCAGGCCCGGGCGACCATCCGCGCCCCGTTGACCGGTGACGCGGTGGAATACAGCGTCGACAGGTAGGCGTCGAGTTCGGCGTCGGTGGCCTGCCCGGCTTCGATCAGCCGTTCCTCCAGCCGCCGGACCCGCGCCGCGACCGGCAGGTCCTCATGCCCGTGGTCATGGTCATGCGCGCTCAAGATACGACTCCCACAGGTCCACGGTAACCGTATGATCTCCGGCGCCGAACAGGTCCCGGGCCCCGAACCGGACCGCGTAGCACGGTTCCGGGCGGATGACGCCGCCGGCGGACGCGTCCGGCAGCGGCCATTCGCCAAGCAACGCCACGATCTCCCCGGCGTGCCCGCGCACGTACCGGGGCACCCGCGTGTGATGGTCAGGGTCGCCGGGCCGGGCGCGCACCCGGTCACCGGCCTCGAAGCCCGCGCTCACGCCAGGCCCTTCTCTTCGACAAGCGTCTCGACGGCGCCGAGCCACCGTTCGTAGTACGACGCTTCCAGGTACCTCTCCGGCGGCAGCCGCTCGATCGCGTCACGGAGTTCGTCGCTGTTGAACAGCCCCCGCTGGCGCAGCACCGCCGCGAGCGCGTACACCCGGGCTTCCCAGTCGGCCTCGAACGCAGGCATCCCGTCGTCGTTCACCGGCACCGGGCCGAACCCGGTCTGCCCGCCCATGTCATGCACCCGGCTCATGGGCCGACGATAACACCGGGACACCGGACCGGTAAGACCGAGGAATGAAGCTCGACGGAGTGCGTGTCATCGACCTGTCCCAGTTCCTGCCGGGCCCGATGCTGACCCTGGCCATGGCCGACCACGGGGCCGAAGTGATCAAGGTGAGGATCCGCATCTGCGCGACCGCGGCACGGCCTGGACCGACGATCACGGCCGGCGCCACATCGGCACGCCGATCCGGTTCTCCGGCGAGCCAGGGCAGCCGGCGGACGGCAGCCCCGCGGTGACGGAGATAAACGGCTCGCCCGGCTGGACGTCGCTCCGGCAGGCTGGCGAGCGGCGCCCAGGCGGCGGGGGCGGGAGCGACGATCCGTTCGGGGGAATCGATTCTGGTGTTTGAAGTAGTCACATAACGCAGGCTCAGCTCTCCCCTAACGGGAGAGTCAAGCGTGGTCGCCGAGGATGTTGGCGCGGACGCGCAGGAGGTGCCGCCGCATGGCCTCGGCGGCGGCCTCGGCGTGACGTTCCGCGAGGGCCTCCGCGACGTCCCGGTGGTCGCACCGGTAGGCGTCGCGGCGCTCCGGGGTGGAACTGCGGCGCTTGAGCGTGCCCCACAGCGGCTGGTCGCGGGCCTCGTTGACCATCCGCATCACGCTGGCCAGCAGGCTGTTGTGAGTCGCGGCGGCGAACGCGCGGTGCAGGGCGGCGTCCCATACCTCGAAGTCCTCGTAGCTGGCCGCCTCGTCGCCCTTGGCCAGGCACCGTTCGATCTCCGCGAAGTCGGCACTGGTCGCGGCGGCGACGGCCAGCGGCATCATGCGCGGCTCGATCAGGAGCCGCACCGCCATGATCTCGGCCGGGCTGGTGGCCGCCGCGCTGTCCGCCGTCCCCGAGCCGGTTGAGACCTCTGGCGCCGCGGGCGCGAGGAAGGTGCCGCGGCCGACGTGCCGGACGACCCGGCCGTCCGCTTCCAGGATCCCGAGCGCCCGCCGGACGGCGGCGCGGCTCTGCCCGGACGCGGTGGCGAGGTCGCGCTCGGCAGGCAGGCGCGCGCCGGGGCCCAGATCCTGTTCGGCGACCTCGCGCTCGATGGCCGCGAGCACGGCGGCCGCGCCTCCCAGGGCCGATTCCGCTGACGTCATCACGCCTCCCAGCTCCCAACCAATCATGACCAATGATACGCGACCTGAGGCATTGACCCTGAGCGAGTGCCGATTTAGCGTGATGAAGCGTTCGACCATTACCACATCCATCTCTTATTGGTTCAGATTGGTTGTGAATGAAGCTCGTCACGTACCGCGGTGATTCCGGCCCGCGCGCCGGGGTTCTCGATTCCGGGACCAGCACCGTCACCGACGCCGGGACCGCGCTCGGGGAACCCGCGGGGGTCGCCGTCGCGGACCTCGTCGCCCGCTGGGACACGGTCGCCGCGACGCTGGCCGGCGGAATCCGCAAGGCGCCGGGCGGTGTCCCGCTGACGGACCTCACCCTGCTCGCGCCGGTTCCCGTGCCCGCGCGCAACATCATGTGCGTCGGCAAGAACTACCGCGACCACTCCGCCGAATTCGCCCGCAGCGGCTTCGACGCCTCCGGCGGGCCCGACGGCGCCCCGGAGATCCCCTCCCGGCCGGTCATCTTCACCAAGTCCCCGGGAAGCGTCATCGGCCCCGGCGAACCCATCGACCCGCACGCCCGGCTGACCAGCAGCCTGGACTACGAGGCCGAGCTCGCGGTCATCATCGGCCCGGGCGGGCGGGGAATCCCCGCCGGGCGGGCCTGGGACCATGTCTGGGGCTACACGATCATCAATGACGTCACCGCCCGTGACCTGCAACGGGACCACAAGCAGTGGTTCCTGGGGAAATCGCTGGACACCTTCTGCCCCATGGGGCCGTGGGCGGTCACCGCTGACGAGGTCAACGCGACCAGCCTGGACGTCACCTGCCACGTGAACGGCGAGCTGCGACAGAAGGCCAGCACCCGGGACCTGATCTTCGGCATCCCCGAACTCATCGAAACCCTGTCCGCCGGAATCACGCTGCGCCCCGGCGACATCATCGCCACCGGGACCCCGGCAGGCGTCGGGATCGGGTTCACCCCTCCCCGCTTCCTGACCGACGGCGACGTCGTCACCGTCGAGATCGAGGGCCTCGGCACGCTCACGAACCCCGTCCGCACCACCGAGGGAGCCTGATGCAGGAGATCAACGGCAAGCCCGTGTTCGTCGAGCACGAAGGCGAGGGCCCCGCCGTGCTGTTCATCCACGGCCTGGGCGGCACGACGAACTTCTACGAGCCGCAGGCCCGCGCCCTGGCCGCGGACCACACCATCGTCCGGTTCGACCTCACCGGCGCCGGCCGCTCCCCGCTCGCCGGGACCACCGCCATCGAGACCTGGGCCGACGACGCCGAGGCGATCCTGGACGCCTTCGGCATCGACAGCGCGGCGGTCGTCGCGCACTCCATGGGCACGCTCGTCGCCGCGCACCTGGCCGCCACGAGGCCCGCGCGGGTCGGCAAGCTCGCCCTGCTCGGCGCGCTGCGCGCCCAGCCGGACCAGGCCAAGGAGGCCACCCGCCAGCGCGCGGCCACCGTCCGGGCCCGGGGCATGGAGGCGGTCGCGCCCGGCATCGTCGCGGCGGCCACCTCCGAACGCACGCGGCGCGAGCAGCCCGCGGTCGCGGCCTTCGTCCGGGAGATGCTGTTCCGGCAGGACCCGGCCGGCTACGCCGCCTGCTGCGAGGCCCTCGCGAACGCCGTCACTCCCGGCTACTCCGACATCAAGGTCCCCGTCCTGCTCATCGCGGGCAGCGACGACAAGACCAGCCCGCCCGGGCTGAGCGAGTCGCTCGCCGCGGAGATCGGCTCCGCGGCCCTCACGCTCATCGACGACATCGGCCACTGGCACGCGGTCGAGGCCGCGGCCGCCGTGACCGAGGCGCTGCGCACGTTCTTGTAAGCGCCGCCTGTAACACCCGGTCCATCCGCACGTCCAAAGGAGGACGCGATGGCTCTCACCCCGCAGCCCACCCTGTTCACCCACGTGTCGGTGCTCGACAGCACCGGCGACGACCCCTACCCCGCCGACGTCCTGGTCGAGGACGGCCGCATCACCGAGGTCCGCCGCGACCGCGGCACGCCGCACCCGCCCGGGGCCCGGGTGGTCGACGGCGGAGGCCGGACGCTCATGTCCGGCCTGTGCGACGCGCACACTCACTTCTCCTGGAACAACGCGCCCGGCCTCGATTACCTGAGCACCACCCCGCCCGAGGACCACACCCTGTTCGCCGTCGAGTCCGCCCGCACCTACCTGGACTGCGGGTACACGATGTGCATGGGCGCGTCGTCGGCCAAGCCCCGGCTCGACGTGGTGATCCGTGACGCCATCAACGCCGGCCGGTTCCCGGGGCCCCGGCTGCGCGCCTGCTGCATGGAGATCGCGGTGTCCAGTTGCGTGCTGCTGCCCGGCGCGAGCTACGTCGCCGACGGCCCGGACGAGTTCCGCAAGGTCGTCCGGGAGGTCATCGGGCTCGGCGTGGACAACGTCAAGCTCATCACCGACGGCGAGGAGATCACCGGCACCCTGCACGCCGAGGACGCGTCGATGTCCGAGGAGGAGATCGCGGTCACCGTGCACGAGGCACACGAGCGGCACTGCACCGTCTCCGCCCACGCGCGCAGCGCCGAGTCGGTCAAGCGCTGCGTGCGGGCCGGAGTCGACAACATCTACCACGCCAGTTTCACCGACGCCGAGGGCATGGACCTGCTCGAGGCCGCGAAGGACCGGGTGTTCGTCGCTCCCGGCATCAACTGGCTGATCACCACGCTCAACGACGCCGGCCCGTGGGGCTACACCCCGTCGCACGCCGAGGCCGCCGGCTACAAGCGCGAACTCGACATCGCCATCGAGGGCCTGCGCGAGATGCACAGCCGCGGCATCCGGGTCCTTCCCGGCGGCGACTACGGATTCGCCTGGTGCCCCCATTCGACCTACGCCCGTGACCTGCAGCATTTCGTGGACCTGCTTGGCTTCACTCCGATGGAGGCCATCCTGTCCGCGACCGCGCAGGGCGGCGAGATCATGGGCCAGCCGGACGAACTCGGCAAGGTGGCGCCCGGCTACCTCGCCGACCTCATCCTCGTCGACGGCGACCCGCTCGCTGACATCACGGTCCTGCAGGACCGCGGCAAGATCAGCGCCATCATGAAGGACGGCGTCTTCCACAAGGAGCCGGCCTGACAAGTCCGTCGCCGACGGGACGGCCCCTGTTATAACCATTCGCCTCGCAGCCGGTTCCGCGGCAAGCTGGCGAGCCGTGACGGTACGACTGATAAGCGCCGACGGTCTGTGGGGAGGGGCCGAATACGCTTACGCCTCCGTGTCTCCCGCCGGGTCACTGGTGTTCACGGCGGGAGCATGCCCGCTCACCTCGGAAGGGGTGATCGCCTGCCCGGGCGACGTGGCCGGCCAGGCCCGGCAGGCGGCGGCGAACCTGGCCGAGGCCCTGCACGCGGCCGGCGCGGGGCTGGACTCCGTGCTCAAGACCACGATCTACGTGGCCTCGGCGTCACGAGCGGACCTGGTCACGGCGTGGGACGTGATCCGGTCAGCGTTCGGCGACCACGACGCGCCCAGCACCCTGCTGGGCGTCACGGTCCTCGGCTACCCGGATCAGCGCGTCGAGATCGAAGCGGTCGCGGTGGGCCCCGTTCCGGCGTAGGTACGGCACGCAGCGGAGCGCGGTGGGCCACGACAGCCGAGAAACGCCCTATTATCGCCATGTACTCGAAAAAGATCTTGATGCTACATATTGCGCTACATCACTCATAGATGTAATATTTGCAGTGATGGACCAGCCGGGGGAGGCGATCGGGGCGATGTGCGGTAACGGCGATAGGCCGGGCAGCGGCGCGGAGGCGCTCGCGATGATCACCTCCGGCCTGGACTACCTCGGCGCGGCCGCCGTCGGCGGAGACCTCGGCGAATCCCCTCTGGGCGAGATCCTGCTGAGCCTGGAGGCATCGGGCACGCGGCTCGCGGCGGTCCGGGCCTCGCTGCTCGCCCGGTTCGACACGGCTAATGCCCACGATGACGACGGCTACCAGAATTCGTCCTCGTGGCTGCGAGACCGGGCGGGCATGACCCACGCGGCCGCCAGGCGCCGGGTAAAGCAGTCCCGGCTGCTGCGGGAGCGACCTCTCCTGGCCGCCGCCATGCTGGCCGGGACGCTGAGCGAGTCCTGGACGGACAAGCTCGTCGTCATGACCCGCTCCGTCCCGGACGACCTTCGCGACTTCGCCGACGAGATGGTGCTGAAAGTCCTCGAAGCAGGCGGAGACCTGGACGACGCCGCGCAGGTCATCGCGAGGATCCTGGAGTGCGCCGCGCCCAGGCCCGGCCCCGACGACCCCGGAGCCGGCGGCGATGAAGGCGGGTTCGAGGACAGGTCACTGCGGCTGGAAGCCACCCTCGGCGGCGCCGGCGTCCTTCACGCGAACCTGACCCCCGAGGCCACCGCCGCGATCCAGGCCATCCTCGACGCCCTCGGGAAAAAGAACGGCGCCGAGGACACCCGGACCAAACTGCAACGCGATCACGACGCGCTCAAGGACGCCGCCGACCGGCTGCTCGGCTCCCGGCTCCCGGCTCCTGCCCGACCGGGCGGGCAGCACCACTCGCGCGGAAGTCCGCATCAGCTTCGCCGACCTCGTCGGCCTCCCTGGCGCCGAAACGCTCGCCGAGGCGTGGCTCACCGGGCAGCTCGCCGAGCCCGGCTGGCTCACCGGCAAAGACGCCGAAGTGGCGGCCTGCGGAGCGCTGATCTCTCCGATCGTCACCGCGACCCCGGACTGGGACGTCGCCAAAGAGCTCATCTGCCTCGTCGCCGACGCCCTCGCCCAGCACGGAGCGACCCCGACCCGGCAGCACGGCGCCCCTGGCGCCCCCGAAGAAGAGGAACGTCCTCCGCTCCCGCTGTCCCCCGAGGCCTGGGCCGCCCTCCTGTATTCCGTCGGCAAAATGGCCATCAAGTTCGTGTCCGGGCCAGGTTCCATCGCCTCGCTGCTCCGCACCGGCC
>WRBL01000281.1 GCA_009784565.1 Streptosporangiales bacterium
GCGGGCAATGATCCCGTTATGAACCGATTCGCAACCTGAAATCGAGGGTAGCCGCGATCGCCAAATCGTGCCGGGGGTTTACTAGGGGTTTGGAAGTTCATCAAAGTGCTCTGAGTGCCGAGCACCGTGGAGGGCGGCCCCGTAAGCCCCCGCCCTCCACGGTATAAGCCCGATCTGCCGGATGCGACCCCGATTCGGGCTTACGGAATCCTTACGCCACCGGGTCGTACCACGTCTCGCCGGGCGGGAGCAGCGATGTGGAATCGGCGCCCCAGGTTCCACGATCGTAAGTGGCAACCGGGATGCCGGCCCCGGCATTCCCGAGCGCCGGGTCGACCACGCGCCAGGCCGCTTCCACGGTGTCCTGCTGCGCGAACAGCCAGCGCTCGCCACTCAGGGCGGCGCCGATCAGGCGGTCGTACGGCCGCATCTCGGCACCCGGGTGCTCGGTGAACGTGAGGTCCTGGACCTCGGGAGTCCAGCCCGCGCCCGGTTTCTTGCCGACCAGCGTGAACGTCGCCCGCGCGTCCGGGTAGATCCGGAAACGGAGACCGTTGGCCGCGTCCGCGTCTCCTAGCTTGAACGCGTCGTGCGGGGGCCGGCGGAACTTCACCGAGACCTCGGTGGCCGTGACCGGCAGGCACTTCCCGGCCCGGATCAGGATCGGCACGCCGTCCCACCGCCACGAGTCGGCATACGTCCGGATGGCGGCGTAGGTCTCGGTCTGCGACCCGTCGGCCACGCCCTTAACGTCGCGGTATCCCGCGTACTGCCCCTTCACGACGTCGGAGGCCGTGAGCGGCCGCAGGGCCGAGATCAGCGACGCCTTCGACCCGATCCACGAGTCCAGGCCCGCCCCGTCCGGCGGGTCCGCCAGAACGGTCGCCAGGACCTGCAGCATGTGGTTCTGGATGACGTCCTTGATCGCCCCGGTCTTGTCGTAGAAGCCGCCGCGGTCGGCGACGTCGAACGCCTCGGCCATGGTGATCTGGATGGACTGGACGTAGTTCCGGTTCAGCAGGGGCTCGATGATGGAGTTCGCGAACCGGGCGAACATGAGGGACTCCAACGGGTCCAGCCCGAGCCAGTGGTCCACCCGGTAGACCGCGTCCTCCGGGAAGTACTTGTGCACCGTCTCGTTCAGCTCGCGAGCGGACGCCATGTCATTGCCGAACGGCTTCTCGACCATGACCCGGTTCCCCTCGGCCCGGCCGACCGACGAGATGCCCTCCGCGATCCGCCCGAACAGGAACGGCGGCACTTCCAGGTAGTAGAGAACCTTCTTGGCGTCGGCGCCGATGGCCTCCGACATTTCCTGATATGTCGTCTTATCGGAGAGGTCTCCGTCCACGTACCGCAGCAGCCCGAGCAGTTTCTTCGCGGCGGCCGAGTCCGGATCCATCTTGTTCAGCTTCAGGGACGCGGCCGCGTACTCGCGGAACTCCGAAACCCCCCAGCCCCCGCTCTTGGCTACCCCGATGACGGGCACGTCGAGAACCCCTCGCTCGACTAGGCCCACGAGCGCCGGGAACGTCTCTAGCTTGGCGAGATCCCCGGTCGCCCCGAAAATCACTAGTGCGTCGACTTGATCGCTCATGGCCACCATCCTGCCAGTTCGGGATGCATGAGCGGCGGAAGGTCTGAAAGTATCGACCGGTGACCGAACACTATGACGTTGTGATAGTCGGCACCGGCGCCGGGGGCGGCACGATCGCGAATGTGCTCGCCAAAGCGGGGAAGCGGATCCTGCTCCTGGAACGCGGTGACTTCCTTCCGCGGGAGAAGGAGAACTGGGACCCGGCCAAGGTCTTCATCGACGGCCGGTATGTCTCCAAAGACACCTGGTACGACGCCAAGGGCAAGCCGTTCCAGCCCCAGGTCCACTACTTCGTCGGCGGGGCGACGAAGATGTACGGCGCCGCGCTGTACCGGCTGCGGCCGCAGGACTTCGGGGAGATCCAGCACGCGGACGGCCCGTCCCCGGCCTGGCCGCTGACCTATGACGACTTCGAGCCCTGGTACACCAAGGCCGAGTGGCTGTACCAGGTACACGGCGCCCACGGGGAGGACCCGACCGAGGGCCACTGGTCCCGGCAGTACCCCTGGCCCGCCGTCTCGCACGAGCCGCGTATTCAGCAGATCGCCGACGACCTGGGCAAGGGCGGCTACCACCCCTTCTCCGCCCCGTGCGGCATCCTGCTGGACGAGGAGAACCGGGCCAAGTCCGCCTGCATCCGGTGCAGCACCTGCGACGGCTTCCCGTGCCTGGTGCACGCGAAGTCCGACGCCGAGGTCATCGGCGTCCGCCCGGTGCTCGATCTGGAGAACGTCACCCTGGTGACGGGCGCGGAAGTCGAGTCATTCCGCACGGACGACGGCGGTACTACCGTCACCGGCGTGGTCGTGTCGCGGGACGGGCGGGCCGAGGAGTACTCCGGGGACATCGTCATCCTCGCCGCGGGCGCGGCCAACAGCGCCCGCGTCCTGCTGCGCTCGGCGTCGGACAAGCACCCGAACGGGCTGGCCAACGGCTCGGACCAGGTCGGCCGCAACTACATGTTCCACAACAGCAACGCCGTCGTCGCGATCGACAAGGAGCCGAACGACACGGTCTTCCAGAAGACCCTGGGCCTGAACGACTTCTACTTCGCGGGCGACGGGCGGCAGTGGCCGCTGGGCAACATCCAGATGGTCGGGAAGTCGAACGCGGCGGCCATGCGCGGCGAGGAGCCGAAGCTCACCGCGCTGGCCCCGAACTTCACCCTGGCCGAGGTGGCCCGGCACGCGGTGGATTTCTGGCTGACCACCGAGGACATCCCGAAGCCGGACAACCGGATCACCGTCGACGCCGGCGGAAGCGTCCACATCGACTACACGGCCACCAACCAGGTCGAGGCCGACGGCCTGTATAAGGAACTGCGCACGGTCATGAACCACGTGGGCATGGCCGGGCATCACGTGCTCGACAAGAACTTCTACATGAACATGGCCATCCCGGTGGCGGGGGTGGCCCACCAGGCGGGTACATGCCGCTTCGGAACCGATCCGAAGGACTCGGTGCTCGACGTCAACTGCAAGGCCCACGAACTGGACAACCTGTACGTCGTCGACGCCAGCTTCTTCCCGAGCATCGGCGCCGTGAACCCGGCGCTGACCGTCATGGCCAACGCCATCCGGGTCGGCGAGCACCTCATCGAGCGGATGGGCTAGGAAGGGACCATGGAGCGCTACCCCAACATCAGCGATCACGGATTGATCGGCGACCTTCAGACGGCCGCCCTGGTCTCGACCGACGGCACGGTGGACTGGTTCTGCTGCCCGCGATTTGACTCGCCAAGCGTGTTCGCCTCCCTGCTCGATGCTGATAAAGGCGGATTTTTCCGTATCGCTCCGGACCGGGACGATTACGTTAGCCGCCAGCTCTACCTGCCCGACACCGCGGTACTCGTCACCCGGTTCCTGACCCCGGACGGCGTCGGCGAGGTCTACGACTTCATGCCGATCGCGGGAACCCGGGCTACGGATCGGCACCGGCTCGTCCGCCAGGTCCGGGTGGTCCGCGGCACGATGCGGTTCAACCTGGACCTGCAGCCCCGCTTCGACTACGCGCGGGCCGGGCACGAGGTGCGGGTCACCGAGGACGGCGCCCAGTTCATCCCGGAGACCGGCACCAACCCGGGCCTTTCCCTCCACGTCGCCACCAACAGCCATCACTCGTCCCGCAACGACGAGATCAAGATCGCCCGGGACGGTGACGGCATCACCGCCAGCCGGACCCTGCGCACGGGCCAGACCTGGGGCGTGGTCCTGGAGTCGGGGAACACCCAGCCCCGCCGGCTGCACAACGAGGACATCTCCCGGCTGCTCAAGGAGACCCAGCACTACTGGCGCGGCTGGCTGCACAAGTCCACCTACACCGGCCGGTGGCGGGAGATGGTCACCCGGTCGGCGATGACCCTCAAGCTCATGCAGTACGCCCCGACCGGCGGCCTGGTCGCGGCGCCTACCGCCGCGCTGCCGGAACAGGTCGGCGGCGAGCGGAACTGGGACTACCGCTACACCTGGGTCCGGGACGGCTCGTTCTCCATCTACGCCCTGCTCGGCCTCGGGTTCACCGAGGAGGCCGCCTCCTTCGCCGACTGGCTTCGCCAGCGCGCCGCCGAGCAGGCCGGGAACAAGTCCGGGCCCCTCAAGATCATGTACCGGGTCGACGGCTCCAGCGACCTCACGGAGGAGAGCCTCGACCACTTCGAGGGCTGGCGCGGCTCCCGCCCGGTGCGGATCGGCAACGGCGCCGCCGACCAGCTTCAGCTGGACATCTACGGCGAGGCGATGGACGCCCTCTATCTCGCCAACGCCGACGGCGTGCAGGCCACGCACGAGAGCTGGATGTCGATGTCGTCCTTCATCGACTGGCTGTGCGAGCACTGGGACCAGCCGGACGAGGGCATCTGGGAGACGCGCGGCGGGCGGCAGGACTTCACCTACGGCCGGGTCCAGACCTGGGTGGCGCTCGACCGGGCCATCCGGCTCGCCCAGGACCGGGCCCGCCCGGCCAACGTGATGCGCTGGACCATGGAACGGGACGCCGTCTACAACGAGATCTTCAGCAAGGGCTGGAACCCCAAGGTCGGCGCGTTCACCCAGCACTACGGCAGTGAGGTTCTCGACTCGTCCCTGCTGATGATGCCGCTGCAGGGGCTCATCGCCCCGCGCGACCCGATGTGGCAGTCCACCCTGAAGGCGATCGACAAAGAGCTGGTCTCCGACAGCCTGGTCTACCGCTACAACCCGAGCGCGTCACCGGACGGCCTGGCCGGCGACGAGGGCACGTTTACGCTGTGCACGTTCTGGTACGTGGACGCGCTGGCCCGCTCGGGGCGGCTGGACGACGCGCGCCTGGTGTTCGAGAAGATGCACACCTACGCCAACCCGCTCGGCCTGTTCTCCGAGGAGATCGGCAGCACCGGCGAGCAGCTCGGCAACTTCCCGCAGGCCTTCAGCCACCTCGCGCTGATCACCGCCGCGGTCAACCTGGACCACCAGCTCGACCACGGCGCCGGAGTCATGCCCAAAGGAATCAACTAATACCGAACGGTTAACGGGTTCCTCCGTCGCGACCAGCGTCTGGGCCAGCGCGGCCAGTGCGCACAGCGCGCCGATCAGGATTCCCGTCATGACGACCGTCCCCTGGCCGCTCAGGCCGGCCAGGGGAGCGACCACGGCGCCGATCGCGAACTGCAGCGACCCCATGTACGCCGACGCGGTGCCCGCGACGGACTTGTGGTGCTCCAGCGCCAGGGCCTGGGCGTTCGGCCGCATCATGCCGAACGCCGCCACGAACCCGAACAGCGGCAGGAACAGCACCGGCAGCGAGGGCAGCGCCGGGCGTCCGATGGTGGCCAGCGCGCAGAGCGCCGCGCCGCTGGTCACCATCAGGGCCAGGGCCATCCGGGTGATCCGGCCCGCACCCACCCGGGGGGTCAGCCGGGTGCCGATCTGCGCCGCGGCGGTGAGCCCCAGGGCGTTGATCGTGAACAGCAGGCTGAACACCTGCGGGCTCTTGTGGTAGGAGTCCTCGATGATGAACGGAACCGACGAGACGTAGGTCATCAGCGCGCCGCTCCCGAACCCGACGGCCAGGGCGTTCCCGCAGTACTGACGGTCGGTGAACAGCATCCGGGAGGCGGCCAGCAGCGGCCCGAGCCGGACCGGCGACCGTCGGCTCCGGGGCAGCGTCTCCGGCAGGAACACGCTCGCGAGAGCCAGCACGATCCCGGTCGCCGCCAGGACCCCGAATACTCCGCGCCAGCTGGTAAACCGCAGGATCTGCCCGCCCAGCACCGGAGCGAGTACCGGGGCGAGGCCGAAGACCAGGGTGAGCGTGCCCAGCGCGCTGGCCAGCTTCGGCCCCGCGTACAGGTCACGGGCCATGGCCAGGCTCAGGACGACGCCGGCGGCGCCCGCCGCGCCCTGCAGGAACCGCAGCGCGATCAGCACGCCGATGCTGGGCGCCACCGCGCACGCGGCCGACAGCACGGTGAACAGGGCCAGTCCCGCCAGCAGCGGGCGCTTGCGCCCCCAGCCGTCGCTGAGCGGCCCCGCCAGCAACTGCCCGAACGCCAGCCCGGCCAGGCAGCCCGACATCGTGAGCTGCACCAGCGACTGGCCCGCGTGCAGGCTGGCCGCGATCACCGGAGTCGCGGGAAGGTACATGTCCATCGAAAGCGGGGCGAAGGCGGAAAGCGCTCCGAGCAGGCAGAGAATGCCGGCCCGCTGAATTGGACTGGGTATCACACCTAGGTGATCCGGCCGGGTCCGCGCCACCTGGTAGGTATCCATCCTCGGGATGCTAGACCTGGCGCGTCATTCATTCAGTGTTTCCTAGGTATTTCAGAGGTTTCCGGATCCATTCTGGGTACGGGAATCAATGGTGGATTTCATGCGCCGCGGCCGGACGGCCGCCTTTTACCTACTGACCTTCATCCTGGTCACCGCGGGTGCCATCTGGCTGGCGCTGCGGGTCACGCCGCTGCAGGACGTGTCGGCCGCGGGCCAGACCGCCCGGGTCGGTGCGACGCTGCCCAACGCCAGCCTCCGCGGGCCGGGAGAGCTCGACCTGTTCGGCCAGGTGGTACCGACCAGGCCCTGGTTCACCGGGCCCATCCGGCCCAGGCTCGAACTGCGGCACATCAGCATCGACCCGAAAGTCGTCCAGATGCTGCGCAGCGACGGCTCGCGCCACGTGAAGCTGAGCCTCAGCCAGCAGCTGGCGGCGGGCTGGGAACGGTATTTCCTGTGGGAGACGCTGATCGCCATGGGCTTCGCCGCGATCCCCCTGATCGCGATCGCCGCGCTCCGCCGCAGGCCCGCGGTCTGGAAGCTCGTCGCGGGCGGAGCGGCCGTCGTCTGCGTCGTCAACGTCGGAGGCATCCTGCTGACCGCGGCGGGCACACCGCGAACGCTGCGCGGCGTCCGGACCCTGGACGACCTGGCCGGGGTGACGTCGCTGTCGGCACCGCCGCCGGCCGGGAGGCCGCAGCCGGGCGCGCAGGCCGTGGTGATCGGCGACTCGACCGCGTCGGGCTGGGGCCTGCCCTGGGTGGCGAACCCGGCGCCGCTGGACAAGGCCTGCGGCCGGTCGGCGGACGCCTTCGCCGGTGACCTGGCCGCCGCCAACAACTGGAACGTGATCAACGATTCCTGCGGCGGCGCCACCATCAAGAACGGGCTGCTCGGCCCCCAGGTTCTGTACGACGGGGAGGTCGCCCCGCCTCAGCTGCCGGAGGCCGCGGCGGCGACGCACGCGAAGGTGGTCATCGTCAGCGTGGGCGCGGACGACCTGCAGTGGAGCGTGATGACGCGGCTGTGCGCGGCGGCGAAGGTGTGCAACGACAAGGTGTCGAGCGCTTATTTCTCCCAGTTGCTGGGCAGCTTCACCCGCGGCTACTACGAAACTGCTCAGCGACCTGGCCCGCCTGCCGCAGCATCCCGCGGTGCTAGTGAACCAGTACTACTCGCCGTTCGGCTCGTCGATCGGCTGCCTGGCCCGGTACGGCATGACGCCGGCCAAGGAGAAGGTGCTTCTTTCCCGGCTGGGGGAGCTGAACACGGTGCTGTCCGAGGGGGCGGGCGCGTTCGGCTTCGGCGTCGCGGCTCCCCGGTTCACCGGGCACGAGCTGTGCACCCCGGACTCCTACGTGCAGGGGCCCTCCGACCCCGCCCCGATGCATCCCGACGCCGCGGGCGAACTGGCCATCGCGCTGGCCGACGAGCAGGCGCTGCCCGGCCTCAGCCCGGCCGTAGTTACGCCGACTCCGTCGCAATCGCCGCCTCAAAGGTCGGCCCTAGGGTAGTTTGCTAGAGTCAGCCAGTTCGCTGTGATTTTTTCCAATAACCGGAGGTTGTGCAGAAGATGAGGCAGTCCCCGAGCAATGCCCCTATGGCGCCCGAGGACGGGACCAGCACCTTCCATTTCGAGGACATGAATGTCAAGCGGCTGACCGCCGCGGACATCACCGCCGGGATCGCGAGCCTGCTTCTGCTCGTGTCGCTGTTCCTGCCGTGGTACGCCGTCCACGCCGGGGGCGCCAGCTTCTCGCTCAGCGGTGTCGGCCACCACAAGTTCCTGTGGCTCGCGGTTCTGCTGTCGGTCGTCGTGATCACCTACCTGATCGTGCATGCCACCGTCGGCCCGCAGGCCTCGCCCGTCAGCAAGGAGCCGGTGCTGCTGGGCCTGAGCGTCGTCCAGCTGATCCTCGTGATCATCCCGTTCTTCTACGTGCCGGTCGCGATGGTTTCCGGCGTGACCGTATCGCCCGCCTACGGCGCCTACGTCGCCCTCGCCGCGGCGGTTATCTCGCTGGTCGCGGTCGTCGTGCCGTTCGTCCGGTCGCTCGGACAGCGCTAGGCCTTACAGCGAATAAACGAAACGGATCGCTGGTGAC
>WRBL01000282.1 GCA_009784565.1 Streptosporangiales bacterium
CGGGAACGGGAACGGAAGCCGGATGGGGAACGGGAACGGCGCGGCGTGAAGATCTACGCGACGTACAACATCAAGGGCGGGGTCGGGAAGACGACCGCGGCGGTCAACCTGGCCTGCCTGGCCGCCGAGGACGGCCTGCGCACCGTGCTGTGGGACCTGGACCCGCAGGGCGCGGCCAGCTTCATGTTCCGGGTGAAGCCGAGGATCAAGGGAGGCGGCAAGGCGCTCATCCGGGGCAAGCGGGCGCTGGACGACGCGATCAAGGGAACGGATTTCGACAATCTCGACCTGATCCCGGCCGATTTCACGTACCGGAACATGGACCTGCTGCTCAGCAAGAAGAGCGAGAAGAACGAGAAAAGCGGCCAGCTGGGCGATCTGCTCGCCCCGCTGGCCGCCGAATACGACGCCGTATTCCTGGACTGCCCGCCGAGCATCTCCCTGGTGTCGGAGAACGTGCTGCACGCGGCGGACGTGATCGTGGTCCCGCTGATCCCGACGACGCTGTCGGTTCGCACGGTGGAGCAGCTGGCGGAGTTCGTGGACGGCTTCCACGGCCGCCGTCCGACGGTCGTGGCCTTCTTCTCCATGGTGGACAGGCGCAAGACGCTGCACCGGGAAATCGCGAACCAGGATTTTCCCGAGGGGATCAGCGCCGCTGCCACCGCGATCCCGGCTCTGTCCGTCATCGAGAAGATGTCGGCCGAACGAGCTCCGGTTACCGTGTTCGCGCCGCGCAGCGCGGCCGCACGCGCCTACCGAGGGCTGTGGGCGGACGTCCGCGCTGCGGGCTGAGCGATCAGGAGACCGAGCTCAGTTCTTTCTCTTTGCGGTCGTGCCCTTTGTGATCGTGATCTTTGCGGGCGATCTCGCGCTCGGCGTGGACGGTCGCGCGGCGGTTGTCGCGGGGACGCTGGCCTTTCGGGCGGGGCGGGCGGCCGGGACGCACCGTGCCCTCCACCGGCGTGGCGGCCGGCCGGACGCGCGGGGACATGCGGACCTTCGGCCGCGGGCGCCGCGGGTTGACCTGCGTGGTCATGTCCACGGTGAGCCCGGCCCGCAGCCGGTCCACGTGGCACAGGATCTCGCCGCGCACCGGCCACTCGGAGTAGGAACCCTCCGGCGCGTTGCGGGGCTCGAGCAGCAGGGCCAGCCGGTCCTGGAGCTGGCGGGAGGCCTCCAGCTCGGCGGACAGGGCGGACTTCAGGGCGTCGCTCCCGTAGGGCAGCGTCCGCACGAGGCGGCCGTAGGTGCGGACCGCGGCGGCGAGCATGGACAGGACCGCGGCCAGGTGAGCCCGGGTGTCGGAGTCCTTGATCGGACTGGCGATCCCGGACTCGCGGGTGGCGTCGGTCACGGACCGGGCCAGGAACCGCAGGGACAGCGACGCGTACTCCAGGGTTTCCAGCCCGCCGCGCAGCACCAGTTCGGTGCCGGGCGGAAGACTGTCCTGGCCGAAGACGCGCGGGTTGAGCCGGGTGCTCTCCTCGGCCGTCCGCAGCGTCTCGTCGACCCGGCTGATGTCCTTCTGCAGGGAGCGGGCCGACTCCAGCCACTGGCCGACCTGATCGGTGTCGGGTTCCTCGCCGAGATCGGAGGTCATCCGTTCCAGGAGGGTGGCCAGCTGGTCACCGAGGTCGCCGATCGCTTCCCGGGCGGTCTGGACCCTCAGGGGAGCGAACAGGAGTCCGCCGACGAGCCCGGCGGCCACGCCGGCCAGGGTGTCGATGATGCGCCCGGCCGCGGCGGCGTGCATTCCCGCCGAGGTAGAGAAAATGATGATGGCGCCGGTTGGCACGTCGAGGGATTCAAGGCCGAGACGGAGCACATGACCCATCACCAGGGTGCCGGCGATCAGCAACCCCAGGACCCACCAGTTGAACGGCACGAAATCTGAGAGCGCGACCGCGGCGAGAACCCCCGAGATGGCGGCGATCACCTTGCGGAATCCGGTGCGGATGGTCTGGTAGAGACTGGCCTGCAGTACAAGCATCGCGGTCAGCGGGGCGAGTACAGGCCGGGACGTGCCCTCAGGGATGGAGAAGGCAAGCAGGTACGCGGCCATCGACGTGGCGGTGAGCCGGGCGATGTAGACGGCCGTCGGCTGGGTGCGGCGGCGCACCAGCGTGAACTGCGGGGAGAAAGGCATTGCAGCGTGATCCGATTTCCTAAGTAGTGCCACCCAATGTCACGGCGTCGGCACGAGCTCACTCGCGCGGAGTGATGGGGTTGCCCGCGTGCGGGCACTGATCCGGTGGGGCTGCATCACAGGAAATCGGCGGTACAAGCAGTACACAGCGGCGGCACGCGCACCCCTCAATGCGCGTGCCGCTGCCGGGCCCAACTGATGAGCCCCCCCGGGTCATCGCCCCCCTCGAGCGATCACCGTCATTCCTCACAACGCACGAACCGCCCAGCTGTTTCCCGCTCGATCGTTAAGGTTCCCGCCCCCCGGGATGGGTCTTTGTGATGCTGATCGATGCCCCGGAGACGCGTTGACGCTCGACAACCTGTTCCGAAGTGTTTCCATAGCCCAGCCTTTACGTTTAGGATCGGTACGGCAGTTATGTAACGAGTTTCTCGGTGATCATCGCCGGTCGCGGAACAGGGGCCGTGACCTTGGGGAACTCCGCTCGTGGCGTAGGGGACGCCGCGAACATGCGGACGCTGGGAAACCGTTGCGTTACTGTCTGAGAACGGGGGAAAGGGTCGAACAATTGATTACGCACGGGGGAAGACTGCCCGCGGAGACGACACGATTCTTCGGGCGGGCGGAGGAAGCTGCCTCGATACGGGGAGCTCTGGGCCGCAGTCGTCTGGTGACGCTGACCGGGCCCGGCGGAGTGGGAAAGTCACGGATCGCGGTCCGGGTAGCCCGGGATCAGAGCGCGGCCTTCCCGGACGGCGTCTGCATGGTCCAGCTGTCCGGGGTGAAGGATCCGGACCTGCTTCCGGATGCCGTCGCCGCCGCCCTGGGGTATACGGGGCAGCGCGAGCGAGGGCAGCCCGAAGAAGCGCCCGGTCCTTCCCTGGCGTCGCTCGTGGACCACCTGCGCGGCAAGCGCATGCTGATCATCCTGGACACCTGCGAGCACCTGATCGACGCGTGCGCCATGCTCGTGGACGTCCTGCTGCGCGGGGCTGACGGCCCGAGGCTGCTGGCCACCAGCCGGCAGGCGCTGGACATACCGGGGGAGGTGGTCTACCCGATCCCGCCGCTGACGGTCCCGGACGACGGCGGCGACGCGGTCGCGCTGTTCGCCGACCGGGTGGCCGCCGCGGTACCCCGGTTCACGATCACCGACGAGGTGCTGCCGGACGTCGTCCGGCTGTGCCGGGGGCTGGACGGGATACCGCTGGCCATCGAACTGGCCGCGGTGCGACTGCGCGCCGTGGGCCTGGACGAGCTCCTGGCCCGGCTGGGAGACCGGCTGCGGCTGCTGGCGGGCGGCAGCCGGCGCGTCACCCGGCGGCACCAGACGCTCCGGATGACGATCGGCTGGTCGTATGAGCTGTGCTCGGACATCGAGCGGCTGCTGTGGATCCGCCTGTCGGCCTTCACCGGAGAGTTCGGGCTGGAAGCGGCCGAGACCGTGTGCGCGGGAGGCCCGCTGGACGCCGGGGACATTCTCGACACGCTGATCGGCCTGGTGGACAAGTCGATCGTGCTGCGGGCCGACGACGTGGACGGCCCGGACGGGGCGCGCTACCGGCTGCTGGGGGTGATCCGCGAGTTCGGGGCGGAACTCCTGGAAGACGCCGGCGCCTACTCCAGGCGGCACCTGGAGTACTACCTCGGGCTGGCCCGCGAATTCGAGCCGGCCTTCGTGGGACCGGAACAGGGGCCGTGGATCGACCGGCTCACCCGCGACTACGACAACATCCAGGTCGCCCTGGACTACTGCGTCTCCCACGACCGGGCGGCCGAAGGGCTGAACTTCGCCACCGCGTGCTGGGGATTCTGGATGGCGACCGGCCGCCTGAGCGAGGGCTCCCGCTGGCTGAACCGCCTGCTGGACCAGGCGCCGGAGCCCAGCCGCCAGCGGGTCGCGGGGCTCTGGCTGGCCAGCTGGTTCGCGTCGGCGCAGGGCCGGAACGCGGAATCGGCCCGCCTGCGGGCCCAGGCCCGGGAGATCGCCGCCGGGCTGGGCAGCCAGCCGGAACTGCCGCCGTCGGCGGGGCCGCCGGCCGAGGTGCTGCGCGGCCTGCGGGCCGTGACGGGCGGGAACTACGAGCAGGCGGCCGTCGCCTGCGACGAGGTGCTGCGGGGACTCCCCGGGGGAGAGACCTGGGTGCGCGGAACGGCGCTCTGGGTTAAGGGCCTGGCGCTGTGGTTCGGACGCGACGCCGACGGTTTCGTCTCCTGTCAGCGCGAGAGCATCCGGCTCAAGAGCGGGTTCGGTGACCTCACGTCCCTGGCCCACCTGCTCGAGGGCTTCGCCTGGCTGGCCGCGGACCAGGCGGCGGAGGCCGGGACTCCCGCCCCGGGAAGCGGGACGGGCTCCGGCGGCGGAGCGAAGGAGCACTGTGTCCGGGTCGCCCGGCTGCAGGGCGCCGCCGACCAGATGTGGCGCCGGACGGTCGACGAGCCCCGGTACGGGCTGAACGTCCTGAACGCCGAGCGGTCCCGGGCCGAGCGCCTGGCGCGCGAGGAACTCGGCGACGGCGGATACGCGCGCGAGCACGAGGCCGGCGCCGCGCTGGGCGCGGACGGCGCGGTCCGGTACGCGCTGGGGGAGGCCGAGCGCGCCCCGGTTCCGGCGCAGCCGTCACGGGCCGCGGCCGCCTCCGGAGCCGAGCCCGGGAACCTGGCGGCGCAGGAGCCGTGGGAACTGCTCACGGCCCGGGAGAGGGAGGTCGCCACGCTCGTCGCCGACGGGCTGACCAACAAGGACATCGCCGCCCGGCTGGTGGTCTCCAAGCGGACGGTGGACGCGCACGTGGAGCACATCCTGGGCAAGCTCGGCTATTCCTCCAGGGTGCAGGTCGCGGCGCTGGCCAGCGCCCAGCAGCCCGAGGGAGGAATGCCGGTGCCGTCGCAGCGGGCGGGCGAGGACCGGAGTCTCGCCGCGCGCCGCTGCGACCGCGAGTGACTTACCTGGACGGGGTGGTGCCGGGCGTGAAGGACACGCCCCGGACCACCTGGTCGCTGGTCGCCGGGACGACCGTGGAGAACTTCTCGCCGGACGGCGCCGAGGTGGCGTTCAGCGAGTCGGTGATCTTGACCAGCTGGTTCGGGTCCGCGCCCTGGTCGCCGCCGCCGCTGACGGTGGAGGTGACGGCCCAGATGGAGACGGTGCCGTTGGCGTTGACCTTGCCGTCGATGTTGCGCAGGCCGTCGGTGGCCGGGGCCCACGGCAGGCCGGTCGCCGGGTTGTCGCCAGCAGGGTAGCCCTTGACGGTGTAGGGCGTGCCCAGGTTCAGCCCGCTGCGCAGGGTGTAGGCGAGCTTCCACTCACCGGAGGCCTTGTCGAAGACCCACTTCTGCAGGCCCGCCGTGGCGGAGGCGGCCGCCGCGGTGTACGAGCCGTTGGCGTAGGTGTTGTCGCCCGCGCCCTCGTCGGCCACGTACAGCGTGTCCGGGTTCGCGAACCAGAGGCCGAACGGGTAGTCGCTGCTGTCCGTCGCGCCCTTGGCGAGGGCGGTCGGGAAGCCCTTGAGGACGCACATGTTGCTGGGCAGCCCGCCGGACTGCAGCGTGGACTCGTCGTACGCCAGGCCGCTGGTCGGCAGCTTGGCGCCCGGCGACGGCACTCCCACGCCGTTCGGGCAGGCCTTGCCCGTGGTGTCGAGGAAGTACACCGTGTTGACGCCGTTGCCGCCGCTGCCCTTGGTGTAGTACAGAACGTTGTTGAACAGCGTCAGGCCGCGGAAGTTGTCGTCCTTGCCGACCTTGTCCTGGGCGTCACCGAGCTTCGCGAGGTTGAAGCTGCCGACGGGGGTGGGCTGGCCGGGCTTCTGCTGCGACTCGGGAAGGCTCGACGGGGACATGATCTGTGCGCCGGCGCCGAGGATGACGCCGTCGGGCTGCGGGTTGGAGCCGTTGCCGGCGTTCCCCGCGGTGTAGATGTAGTCCTTGCCGCCGACCACGGCCGAGACCGCCGCGCGGCCGTTGTTGCCGCTGTAGGCGTTGGACCTCGTGAACGTGAACTTGCCGTTCTGCGTCAGCTGCGCGACCGCGCGGTAGTACGCGCCGGGCACCGGGTTGGTCGGGTCGATGACCCCCGGCGTGTTGGCGTTGGACGCGTCGATCGCGTCTACCGGGGCGTCATAGTCAATGAAGGAAAGCGTCTTGCCGTCGGGCGACAGGTTGAGCGCGCCCTCGGACTTGGAGGAGAAGCTGGTGTTCAGCTCGCTGGACGGCACGGGAATGGTGCCGACGTGCTGCCCGCCGGCGGTGAGCTCCTGAAGGGACAGCGGGGAGACGACGCCGAAGCTGCCGTCCGTGCCGTCGTTGTTGAACGTGTACGGGTAATTGCTGCCCGCGCTCGCGGTGACACAGTCGCTGCCGGTGCAGCCGGGCGGCAGCTGGGTCTTACCGGCCGTGATGTTGTGGCCGTCCACATAGTTGCTGGTGCTGACGAGCAGGTCGCCGGGCACGATGCTCGTGGACTGGGCGGCGTGGCTGGTGGTCGCGCCCGCCGCGGTGGCGGCAGCGAGCACCCCCGCTACGCTGGCCGCCGAAAGGAACGCGGCGATGCCGGTTCTAGGACGCATTGGTCCCTCCCCAATAAGTGGATATTCGGAGATATCGAATCGGCAGAGGGCGGACATGCCGCGTCTCCGAGGTGACCGGGAGGTGTCTGACCTATGACGATTCAGGGGATGACAAATCGGCTGTAAGCGGGATGATGTGATCAGAGACTGAGGCGAGAGCCAGGAGGCGCCATGGCTGCCACCGAGTTTGATCACATCATCGTGGGGGCCGGCTCGGCCGGGTGCGTGATCGCGCGCCGCCTGGTCGACGCGGGCCGGCGGGTCGCGGTGATCGAGGCCGGCGGCCCGGACGACAACCCCGCCATTCACGACCCCGGCCGGTCCTGGGAACTCTGGAACAGCCCGGAGGATTATGCCTTCACCACCGAACCGCAGGAACATTCGCTCAAGACCAGCGTCTTCTGGCCCCGGGGAAAAGTGCTCGGGGGCTCCAGTTCCCTCAACGGCATGATTTACGTCCGCGGCGCCCGGGCCGACTATGACAACTGGGCCTACAATGGCGCGGCCGGATGGGCGTATGGCGAAGTTCTGCCATTCTTCAGAAAATCCGAAGACCATGAGGACGGGGAATCGGAGTATCACGGGTCCGGCGGCCTTCTCCCGGTTACCCGCAACCGCGATCCCAACCCGGCCAGCCTCGCCTTCCTCGACGCCTGCGCCGATCACGGCATCAGCCGCAACGACGACTGCAACGGCGAGGACATCTTCGGCGCCGGGCTGTGCCACCTGACGATCTCCAGCGGCCGGCGGGCCAGCGCCTGGGCCTCCTTCCTGCTGCCGGTCGCCGGCAACCCGCTGCTGACCGTGATCACCGGCGCCCAGGCCACCCGGCTGCTCTTCGACCGGGGCGCCAGCCGGGCCACGGGCGTCGCCCTGGCCGACGGCCGCCGGCTGCGCAGCGATGGCGACGTCATCGTGTCCGGCGGCGTGATCGGGTCCCCGCACCTGCTGATGCTGTCCGGCATCGGGCCCGCCGACGACCTGCGCGCCCTGGGAATCAGTCCCAGGGAGAACCTGCCCGGAGTCGGCGCCAATCTCCACGACCACATGCTCGCGACGCTGCTGTACGAGTCGGCCAGGACCGTTCCGGACGGGAAGTCCAACAACCTGGAGGCGCACTTCTTCGCCGCGAGCGAGCCGGGCATGCCCGCGCCCGACCTGCAGCCGCTCATGTCGCACTTCCCGATGCCGGTGGACGGGTATCCGGTCCCCGGCTACGGGAACGGCTACGCGATCGTCGGCGGGGTGATCCGGCCGCTGAGCCGGGGCCGGCTCTGGCTGGCCTCCGCCGACCCGGGTGAGAACCCGAAGCTGGATCCGCATTACCTGGAGGAGCCCGCGGACCGGAAGGCGCTGCTGGCCTCGGTGAAGCTCTCCCGGGAGATCGGGGCGGGCAAGGCGCTCGGCGAATGGCGCCAGCGGGAGATCGCGCCCGGCCCGGACGTGCGCACCGACGCCGAACTGCTCGAGTACGCGATGAGGAACCTGATCACCTACCACCACCAGGTCGGCACCTGCAAGATGGGCGTCGACCGGATGGCGGTCACCGCCCCCGACTTGCGGGTCCGCGGGATCGACGGGCTCCGGGTCGCGGACGCGTCGGTGATGCCGTCGGTCACCTCGGGCAACACCAACGCCCCCACGATCATGATCGGCGAGCGCTGCGCGGAGTTCGTCCTGGCGGGCTGAG
>WRBL01000283.1 GCA_009784565.1 Streptosporangiales bacterium
CCGGATCGTTCCGCAGCGGGGCTTGATCTTGTCTTCCGCGCGTTGCCGGGCGGAAGACAGGATCGAAGGCATGACACGTGCGCTTATCGTCCTCGACGTTCAGGAGTCGTTCCGGCAGCGACCGCTGTGGTCGGTCATATCGAACCCGGAGATCGCCCGCGACGTGGACCGCCTGGTCCGCGGCGCGCGGGCGAGCGGCGACCGGGTCGTGTGGGTCCTGCACGCCGAACCCGGAACCGGCACCCCCTTCGACCCGGCCAGCGGCCACGTCCGGCTGATCGAGCCGCTGAGGCCCGAACCCGGCGAGCCGGTCCTGACGAAGACCTCGCACAACGCCTTCACCACCACCGGCCTGCAGCAACTGCTCACCCAGTGCGGGGTCACCGAGATCGTTGTCTGCGGTATCCGGACCGAACAGTGCTGCGAGACCACCGCCCGGGTCGGTTCCGACCTCGGCTATCAGGTCACCTTCGTCACCGAGGCGACTGCGACGAATCCCGTCGCGCACTGGGAAGCCCCGGCCGGACAGACGGTGGCCGAACTCCTGGCCGACCCTCGCACGCTGCCCGCCAGCGCGATCACCGAGCGGACCGAGTACGCGCTGGCCGGACGGTTCGCGACCATCGCCACCATCGCGGAAGTCCTCGGCGACACGACAGGCGCTACGCTGACGGGATCGTGACTACCGTCGTCTTCCTTCTCGCGCCCGGCGTGCAGCTGCTGGACCTCGCCGGGCCGGCCCAGGCGTTCGGGACGCTCGCCGGGACCGGCGGCTACGACCTTCGGTACGTCGCCGAGAAGGAAGACGTCCCCACCGCGCAGGGAGTCACCGTGCGCGCCGGATCGCGGTGGCCCGACCTCGGACCAGAAGACCTGATCGTCGTTCCGGGTTGGAGCACCCGGGCGCCGGGTGCCGGCTCGCTGTCAGGCGCCAGTCTCGCCCGGCTCGCCGATCACCACGGTGCGGGCGGAACCGTTGTCAGCGTGTGCGCCGGGGCTTTCGCGCTCGGCCGGGCCGGGCTCCTCGGCGGCCGGCGATGCACCACCCACCACGAACTCCAGGATCAGCTCACGCGCCAGTACCCGGCAGCGGCGGTGGTCCGCGATGTTCTCTACGTGACCGACGGCCGGATCGCCACGTCGGCGGGCATCGCCAGCGGCATCGATCTCGCGCTGCACCTGATCTGCGTCCGCGACGGTCCCGCCACGGCGGCGCGGGTGGCACGGGAAATGGTCGTCTACGCGCGCCGCAACGGCGACGAACAGCAGGCCAGCGCCATGTTCCGGTACCGGAACCACCTCAGCGAACTCGCTCACCAGGCGCAGGACCACATCGAAACCCGCTTCACGCTTCGGCTCCCGCTGCCGGCGCTGGCGGCCGACTGCGGGGTCAGCGAGCGGACCCTGACCCGGCGTTTCGCCGAGGCGACGGGCATGACCCCGTTGCGGTACCAGCAGCTTCTGCGAGTGGAGCGCGCGGAGCACCTGATCGGGCAGGGCGCCACCGTCGAGTCCGCCGCCACGGAGGTCGGCTTCACCGACGCGAGAATGCTCCGCCGCCTCCGCTCCCGGGAGAGCGTGCCGTCAGCGGCCGAGTGACTTGTAGAAGACCAGTCCGTATCAGGGTCTCCGGGAACAACGAGTGGATGCACGGCACTGACAGTGCGCGTTATCGACTCATTAGTTTGATCATGCCGGGGAAGGGCTGAGGCGCCAGGCCGCAAGAGGGCCAGGGCGGGCAGGAACAGCACGGTATTCTCGGCGGGTGACTGATCGCGGGCCGACGGTGACGACCGAGGATGTGCGGCGGACGGCGCTTTCGCTGCCGCGCGCGTACGAGGCCCTGGTACGGGACCGCGTGAAATTCCGGGTCGGACGCATCGTGTTCGTCGCGATGAGCCGCGACGAGACGATGATGGGCTGCGGCTTTCCCCGCGAAGAGCGGGCGGCGCTGGTGGCGGCGGAGCCGGAGAAGTTCTCCCTGCCGATCCCGTCGGAGATGCGCTACCAGTGGATCGAGGTCCGCCTCAGCGCCATCGACCACGATGAGATGCGGGAACTCGTCGCCGGCGCCTGGACCATGTGCGTCCCGAAGTTCCTCTCCCGCGAACACCTCGGCCCGGGCTGAGCTTGTTATCCGGGCTTCCCGGCCGCGGCTCAGAACCGGAAACGGGTCAGGCCGCCCGGCTCCGCCGACAGGGTCACGATCGCTGACCGCGGCTCGACGCGGTACACCTGCCAGGGCGGCGGTCCCTGCGAGGGCGCGTTGAACGGGGCGGTGACGCCCCGGCCGCTCTCGTCGGGTTCGGCCGGCCAGCCGCTGTCCGCCCACGCTTTCGCGATACGCGCCAGTGCGCCCGGGTCGGTCACCCGCGAGGCGTCGCCCTCGATGACGACATCCGCGTCGCGGACCGATAGGGCGATCGAGCACCGGGGATCACGCGCGACGTTGCGGTTCTTCCGCGTGCCAGCGCCCGTCTGGAACCAGAACGCCCCGTCCAGCCACAGGGCGCCGACCGCCGTCACATGCGGGCTGCCGTCCTCGTTGACGGTGGCCAGCCAGGTCGTGCGGGAGTTGTGCGCGTCCGGAGCCGGCGCCGATCTGGCGTCCAGTTTCCCGGCGATCGCGGCCCAGTCCACCGGCGGCAGCCCGTCCGCCCGGCCCAGATTGATGATCTCCATGCCATATCCCTTCACGGTCCAGGGGACTTCCCTGGGTCACAGTGTCCGTCAGGTACGACGCGCGGCAAAGGGGAAAGTCACCGGACCAGCGTCCACTGGGTGACCGTGCGCGCGGGAGTCCAGCCGGTGAACGAGCCGATCGGGGCCGCGGTCTCGACGGCGATGCGGGTCAGTTCGCCGCCCCGGGCGGCGTAGGAGTTGGCAAGGACCCGTTCGGTATCCAGGGTCACGCCGTGCGCTACCAGGCGGCCGCCGGCGCGCAGGGCGTTCAGGCAGGCGCCGAGAACGCCGGGGCGGGTGGCCCCGCCCCCGATGAAGATCGCGTCCGGTGCCGCCAGCCCGGCCAGCGCGGAAGGCGCCTGGCCGGTGATGACCCGCAGGCCGGGAACGCCGAGCCGGGCGGCGTTGCGCGTGATGCGCTCAGACCGCACCTCGGAAGACTCGATGGCCGTGGCGGTGCAGGACGGGTGAGCGCGCATCCACTCGATGCCGACCGAGCCGGCGCCGGCGCCGACGTCCCACAGGTGCTCGCCCGGGGCCGGGGCGAGCCGGGCCAGGGCGGACGCGCGCAGGTCCCGCTTGGTGAGCTGGCCGTCATGCTCGAAACTGTCGTCGGGCAGCCCCGCCACCCAGCCGCCCGCGTGTGGCCCGGATAGTTCCAGCGCGATGATGTTCAGCCGGGAAACTGAGGCACCGGACCAGGCGGCGGCGGCAGACGAAATCCGGCTGGCCGAGTCCGAACCCAGGTCGCCCAGGACGGTCATCGCCGACGCGCCGTACCCGGCGCCGGTCAGCAGGCGGGCGACGGCACCCGGTGTCGTCTCGTCGGCGGACAGGACCAGGACCCGGCGGCCGGGGGCCAGTTCGCGCAGCACCGCGGACGGGTCGGACCGGGTCACGCTCACCACCGCGCACGATTCCGCGGACCACCCGAGAGCGGCGCGCGCGAGGGCGACTGAGGACACCGCCGGAACGATCGTCACGGAGTCGGCGCCGAGCAGGTCGATCAGCGTCGTGCCGATTCCGGACACCAGCGGATCCCCCGAGGCCAGCGCGACCACGTCACCGCCGTCGCCGGAGAGCGAACCAAGCAGACCGGGAAGACCGGAACGCAGCGGAGAGGGCCACGGCTCGCGCCGCTGCCCGGGGACGTCCGGCAGCAGCGCCAGGTGCCGCTGGCCTCCCAGCACCACCGCGGCGCCGAGGACGAGCGACCGCGTCCCGTCAGGCACCCCGGGCCAGCCGTCCGCGCCGATCCCGACGACGGTAACGCGGGCCGGCGACGGCGAGGACAGCGGCGGGGCGGTAGTGCCTGACATGGCACAAGACGATATCGTGGGCGGTTAATGGCACGAGGTGCCCCAACGGTCCAGCCATCGGAAACGGTGGGGAAGCCCGCCGGGGAGAATCTGGGAATCCGGTGAGAGTCCGGAACAGGCCCGCTGCGGTGAACCAGGCCCGGCCGCGCGTGACCAAGCGCGAGACGACGGGACCTGGCCAGTCCGAAGACCGGCCCCGTGCCCGTCCATGACCGGATGGCGAAACCGAGCGGGAGCCTCATTAATGCCACAGTCGTACCCCTTCTCCGCGATCGTCGGCTGCGAGCCGGACGCTCTCGATGACATGGGGCTCGCTCTCATCCTCACGGTGATCTCACCGGAGATCGGCGGCGTCCTGATCCGGGGCGAGAAGGGGACCGCCAAGTCCACGGCCGTGCGGGCCCTGGCGTCCGTGCTCCCCCCGATCGAGGTGTACGCGGGCGACCGGTTCTCCGTCGCGCGGGGCGAGGAATCCCTGGACGGGCCGTTCCCCGACGGCACGCCGACCGTGAAGCGCCCGGTCAGCCTGGTCGAGCTTCCCGTCGGGGCCACCGAAGACCGGGTCCTCGGCTCGGTGCACCTGGAACGGGCGCTGTCGCAGGGCGAGGTCGCGTTCGAGCCGGGGCTGCTGGCGAAGGCGCACCGTGGTGTCCTGTACGTCGACGAGGTCAACCTGCTCCACGACCACCTGGTCGACGTGCTGCTCGACGCCGCGGCGATGGGCCGGGTCACCGTGGAACGGGACGGGGTATCGGCCGGGCACGCCGCCCGGTTCGTCCTCATCGGAACCATGAACCCGGAGGAAGGCGAGCTCCGGCCGCAGCTTCTGGACCGCTTCGGGCTCACCGTCGAAGTCGCGGCGCCCCGCGACCCGAAGAGCCGGGCCGAGGTGGTGCGCCGCCGGATGGCGTTCGACGCGGGTCCGGCCGCCTTCGCCGACGGCTACGCCGCCGCCGAGAAGACCCTGGAAGCCCGTATCGTGGCCGCCCGCGAGCACCTGGCGGCCGTGAAGCTCTCCGAGGCCGCGCTGCTCAAGATCGCTGAGGTCTGCGCCGCGTTCGAGGTCGACGGGCTGCGCGCCGACATCGTCACCGCCCGCACCGCGGTCGCGCACGCCGCCTGGGAAGGGCGGCGCGACGTGACCCGGGCCGACATCCGCCGGGCCGCGCTTCTCGCGCTGCCGCACCGGCGGCGGCGCAACCCGTTCGACGCCCCCGGCCTCGACGAGGAACTGCTGGACCAGGTCCTCGGCGACGAGGAACCGCCCCCCGACCCGCCGCAGCCCCCGGACTCGCCGGACTCGCCGGACGAACCCGAGGCGCCGGATACGCCGGCGGACGGCGAACCGGACGACACGGGCATTCCGGATGACCCGCCCGGACCGGAGAACGAAGACGCCGGTCCGCCGGACACCACGCCCGAACCGCAAAGCGAACCGCAAAGCGAACCGCAAAGCGAACCGCGGGCCGACGCGCGGGCCGACAGCCCGGAGGACGACCAGCCCGCCACCCCGGGTGCCGACGGCGCCACCAGGACCGTTACCCCCGGCGCCCCCTACCGTCCGCGCCTGCTGTCCGTCCGGGGCCTCGGCCAGGGCACGGCGGGGCACCGCAGCCGCGCGCTCGCCGAAACCGGCCACCGCGTGGGCGCCCAGCGCCCCCAGGGAACCGTCTCCGGGTCCCTGCACCTGGTCGAGACGCTCTACGCCGCCGCCCGGCGCCCAGCTCCCCGCGGGCCCGGAGGCAGGCTCGCCCTGCGGCCCGACGACCTCCGCGTCGCCGTCCGCGAGGGCCGCGAAGCCAACCTCGTCCTGTTCTGCGTCGACGCCTCCGGGTCAATGGCGGCCCGTAAGCGGATGCGCCAGGTCAAGACCGCGATCCTGTCCCTTCTCCTAGACGCCTACCGGAGAAGGGACAAGGTCGGCCTGGTGACCTTCCGGGGCCAGGGCGCCGAGATCGCGTTGCCGCCCACGCATTCGGTCGACATCGCCGCCAGGCGCCTGGAGGAACTCCCCGCGGGCGGCCGCACCCCCCTCGCGGAAGGCCTGCTGGAGACCGCCAGCGTCATCATCCGCGAACGCCGCCGCGACCCGAGCCTGCGCCCGCTCCTGATCGTCGTCACCGACGGGCGCGCCACCAGCGGCCCCGACGCGGTCGGACGATCGCAGCGAGCCGCGGACCATCTCGCGGGCCTCGACGTCACCACGGTCGTCATCGACGGCGAGGACGGGCCCCTCCGCCTCGGCCTGGCCGGCAGGCTGGCCGAGCGCCTGCGGGCCGAGCATCTTCCCGTGACCAGCGTCAGCGCGGAAGCCCTGGAAACCACCGTCCGAGCCCGGACCGCCAGCAAGGGAGCCGCCTGAGATGCCGCAAGGACAGCCGTCCGCCGTCCCCGACGACGGGCTCACCACCCGCCAGCGTCGCAACCGTCCCCTCCTGATGGTTCACACCGGCGACGGGAAGGGCAAGTCGACCGCCGCGTTCGGCCTCGCGCTGCGCGGCTGGAACCAGGGCTGGAAGACCGGCGTCTTCCAGTTCGTGAAGTCCGCCAAGTGGCGCATCGGCGAGCAGACGGTCCTGGAACGCCTCGGCCGGCTGCACGACGAGACCGGCGAGGGCGGCCCGGTCGAGTGGCACAAGATGGGGTCGGGCTGGTCCTGGTCGCGCAAGCAGGGCGACGAGACCGACCACGAGGCGGCCGCCCGGGAGGGCTGGCAGGAGATCAAGCGCCGCCTGGCCGCCGAATCCCACGACCTGCTGATTCTCGACGAGTTCACCTACCCCATGGCCTGGGGCTGGGTCGATGTCGACGACGTCGTCGACGCCCTGAGGACCCGCCCCGGGTTCCAGCACGTCGTGATCACCGGCCGCCGCGCCGACCCGCGCCTCATCGGGGCCGCGGACCTGGTGACCGAGATGACGAAGGTCAAGCATCCGATGGACGCGGGGCAGAAGGGGCAGAAGGGCATCGAGTGGTGAACCTGCCCCGGCTGGTGATCGCCGCCCCGGCGACCGGCCAGGGCAAGACCACGGTGGCGACCGGGCTGATGGCCGCGCTCCGGTCCGCCGGGCACGTGGTCAGCGGCCACAAGATCGGGCCCGACTACATCGACCCGGGCTACCACGCCCTCGCGACCGGCCGCCCCGGCCGCAACCTCGATCCAAATCTCGTTCACACCGAACGGATCATCCCTCTACTCCAGCACGGCGCCTCCGGGGCCGCTATCGCGGTGATCGAGGGCGTGATGGGCCTGCACGACGGGAAGATCGGTACCGGCGGCTTCGGCTCGACCGCGCACGTGGCGGCCCTCACCCAGAGCCCGGTGGTCCTGGTGATGGACGTGGCGCGCCAGTCTCGTTCGGCCGCCGCGGTCGCGGCCGGCATGGCGGCGTTCGACCCGCGGGTCAACGTGGCCGGGGTCATCCTCAACCGGGCCGGCTCGGAGCGGAACGCGACCGAGATCAGACGGGCCCTGGAGGACGCCGGGCTGCCCGTTCTCGGAGTCCTGCCGAACGATGAGGAGATCAGCGCCCCTTCCCGGCACCTGGGCCTGGTGCCCGCCGCTGAACGGGAAGTCTCCGCGGCGATGGTCGCCCGCCTGGGCGAGCGAGTCGCCCGCCACCTCGACCTGGGGGCGCTTCTCGACGTGGCGGGACGCGCTCCCGCCCTGCCCGGTGCGCGGTGGGACCCGGCCGCGGAAATCGGGCCGGGTCCCTGGACCGGTTCCGGTGACCGCCCCGTGGTCGCCGTGGCCGGGGGGCGGGCCTTCACCTTCCGCTACGCCGAAGTTTCCGAGCTTCTCCAGGCCGCGGGCTGCGACATCGTTCCCTTCGATCCGCTCGCGGATTCCTCTCTTCCTCCGGGCACGCGGGGCATCTACCTCGGCGGAGGTTTCCCCGAGGTCTACGCGGCGGACCTGGCCGCGAACCAGTCCCTCCTGCGCGACCTGCGCGAGGCCGTGAACGACGGCGTGCCGACCGTCGCCGAATGCGCCGGCCTCCTCTACCTGGCCCGCACCCTGGACGGAGCCGCGATGGCGGGCGTCATCGGCGCCGACGCGGCCATGACCAGGCGCCTGACCCTGCGCTACCCGTCCGCGACCGCCGTGGCCGACTCGCTCCTCGCCCGGGCGGGGGAGACCGTGACCGGCCATGAGTTCCACCGCACCCGGATCGATCCGCCGTCACCGGCGAGCGGCGCGGAGCCTGGGCCCGCCTGGGACCTCGACGGGGAACCGGCCGGCTTCGCGACCGGCACGTGGCACGCCTCATACCTGCACGTCCACTGGGCCGGCTACCCGCACCTGGCGCGCCGCTTCGCCGAGGCGGCGCACGCCTTCGGTGCCGCCCCCGCCCCGGTCGCCGATCCGCTGCGGCACCACGGC
>WRBL01000284.1 GCA_009784565.1 Streptosporangiales bacterium
CTCGGCCAGCCAGGGGCACGGCGTCTTCTACAAGCTGAAGCAGGCCAGGCCCGGCTCCGAGGTCACCGTGATCGACGCCCGCCAGAAGGTCACGCACTGGAAGGTGACCCGCGTCCAGACCGTGTACAAGAGCAACCTGCCCGCGGGCCTGTTCGTGAACAAGGGCGCCCCGCAGCTGGCCCTGGTGTCCTGCGGCGGTCCCTTCGACTCCGCCACCGGCCACTACCTGGACAACATCATCGCCTGGGCGAAGAAGGCATAGCCGTGGGCGCGTCAGGCTAGAAAGTATTCGCGCATCTCCCAGTCCGTGACCTCGTCGGGGCTTCCAGACGCGCTTTCAAGGGACTTCTCGTACCGCTTGATCTCCGCCTGCTTCATGAGGAGGAAGTGGTCGACGATGGAATCGCCCAGATCCGTTCGGAAAAAACGGTCTTCCTCCAGGTTCCTGACCGACTCGGCCAGTGAGCGGGGGAGGCGGGGTCCGTTCCCGTCCGGGGCCGGCAGCTCCAGGCCCCGGCGCATGCCGTCGAGGCCGGCGCTGATGCAGGACGCCAGGTACAGGTACGGGTTGGCGGCGGGTTCGCCGCTGCGCAGTTCGACGTGCGAACTGGTGTCGTTCGGGGCGCCCTGGACCCGGACCAGCGCGCTCCGGTTCTCCACCGCCCAGCTCACCCGGTCCGGGGTGAACGCCTCCAGCCCGAACCGCCGGTAGCCGTTGACCGTCGGGACCGCGAACGGCAGCGCCGGCAGCGCGTGGTCCAGCAGGCCCGCCACGTACTGCCGTCCCGCCCTGGACAGCGGCGCGTTGGGGTCGGCGAAGGCGTTGTGGCCGCTTCTGCGTTCGGCGAGCGACTGGTGCAGGTGCCAGCCCGAGGGCAGGAAGTTCGGCAGGCCCGGCCGGCACATGAAGGTGGCCACGAGATCCAGGCGCTGGCAGACCTGCTTGATAGCCGAACGGATCAACGCGGCCGCGTCGCCCCCCATGATCCCGGTCATCGGGGCGAAGGAAATCTCGACCTGCCCCGGTCCCCACTCGGCCTCCACCGACCGGGGCGGGAAACCGAGCCCGATGAGGACGCTGACGATCGCGTCCAGCGTCTGGGACATGGAATCAAGGCGGGCCTCGGACAGGTACTGGTAGCCCCGTTCGAACACGCTGACCCGCGGCGGCCGGGGAGCGGGACCAGAGTTCTCAGGCTTCAGCGTTATTTCCTCGTTCTTGAGGATATAGAACTCAAATTCCAGGCCGGTCACGAACTCGTAGCCGCTGTCCGCCAGCTGGCCCAGCTTGCGGCGCAGCAGGCCCCGGCCGTCGACCGGCACCGGCCGCCCGCTGGCGGAGTACGCGTCGCACAGAATCCAGCCGGTCCGGTCGGCCCAGGGCAGGATCCGGTAGGTGGCCGGGTCGGGGACTGCCACCACGTCCGGGAACCCGGCGCCTTCCCCGGACGCGTCCATGAACAGGTTGTTGCCGGTGTCCAGGCCGTAGATGGCGCCGGAGAAGTCCAGGCCGGCGGTCATGGCCGCGATCGCCGTTTCCGGCGACAGGCTCCGGGCTCTCGGGATCCCGTGCTGGTCAATGACGGCGAGCCGCACCGTGCGCAGGTCATCGCCGCGGATCAGTTCGGCCACGTCCCCGGCCAGCGCGCGCTGGTCCTCGGTCAGCAGCCCGTGCCGCGCGGTGAACCCGGGCTGCCCGACCCCGTGCCGCCCCGCTCCCCGCTTCGCCGCCCCGTGTCTCGCGCCCCGCTGCCCCTGCACCCCGGCCCCTTGCACCCCGGCCCCCTGCACTCCGAGCCCTCGCGTCCCGGCCCCCTGCACTCCGGCCCCTCGCGTCCCGGCCCCTCGGGGTGTTGTAGTCATGCGATTACGCTACGGGTTATGATGCTGGCTGGGCAGGGGTTTCTCTGTATTGCTTCTAGCGGTATTGGAACTCTTGTGCGAATCATGCGGGCGGCGTAGGCTTCGGGCTATGTCCCAGGTCAACCTGGATTTCGAAGCGCACCGGCGGGAGCTGACGGGGTACTGCTACCGGATGCTCGGGTCCGCGTTCGACGCGGACGACGCCGTACAGGAAACGATGGTGCGCGCGTGGAAACGGGCCGACAGCTTCGAGGGGCGGGCCAGCGTCCGGACGTGGCTGTACCGGATCGCGACGAACGTCTGCCTCGACGCGCTCCGGGGCGAGAAGCGCCGCGCCCTGCCGATGGACCTCAGCCCCGCCTCCCCGCCCCGGGAGTCACTGCTGAGGCCGCCGCCCCCCGAGGACGTGTGGGTCACGCCCCTGCCGGACGACCGGCTCGACCCGGCGGAGATCGCCTCGCTGCGGGACTCGGTGCGGCTGGCTTTCGTGGTCGCGCTGCAGCACCTGCCGCCGCGGCAGCGGGCCGTCCTCATCCTGTGCTCGGTGCTGCGGCTGTCGGCGGCCGAGGCCGCGGTGGTCCTGGAATCGTCCTCCGCCTCGGTGAACAGCGCGCTGCAGCGGGCCCGGGCCACCCTGGCCGCGCTGCCCGCTGACCAGAATCCCGGCGAGGGCCCGCGGGGTTCCTCGGAGGCTTCCTCCCGGGCTCCGGAGGCCGACGCCGCGCTGCTGGAACGGTACGTGGACGCGTTCCAGCGCTACGACATGGCCGCGCTGATGACGGTCATCCATGAGGACGCGGTGATGACCATGCCCCCTTTCGAACTCTGGGTGCGGGGAAACCGCGACATCACGGCCTGGATGGTCGAACCGACACCCAGCCTGTGCCGAGGATCCGTGCTCGTCCCGGTGACGGCCAACGGGGTCCGGGCGTGGGGGCAGTACAAGCCGTCGGCGCCTGAGCCCGGTTCCGGGCTGACACCGTGGGCGCTGCAGGTCCACGAGATCCGGGACGGCAAGTTCAGCCGGCTCACGTTCTTCCTGGACACGGAGCGTTTGTTCCCGCTGTTCGGGCTCCCGGATCGCTTGTGAAGGCTCGCCGCGGCGTCGCGCTCTGTTTCCCCGATGCGAGGATTCTCACACGTCTATGTGCCCTGGTGGGCGGAGTGCGGCGGCTAGCTTAATGAGGTGCTGCAGGACCTAGCGATTTTCGCGGCCGGGATCGCCGCCGGAATGATCAACGTAGTCGTGGGTTCCGGGACGCTTATCACCTTCCCGGTCCTCCTCGCCTTCGGCTTCCCCTCCGTTCTGGCCAACGTGAGCAACAACATCGGCCTCGTGCCAGGGTCGCTCAGCGGTGCCTACGGCTACCGGGCCGAGCTGTCCGGGCAGCGTGACCGGATCATCAAGCTCGGGTCCGCCTCCCTGCTCGGCGGCCTCGTCGGCGCGGTTCTCCTCCTGACCCTGCCCAAGAACGCGTTCCAGGCCATCGTGCCGGTGCTCATCGTCATCGCGCTGATCATGGTGGTCATCCAGCCCAGGCTGGCCAGATGGGTCGCCGCCCGCAAGATCCGGCTCCAGGTGGTGAACTCCGGTCCGGATCGGGACTCCTCCGACGGTTCTGGTCCGGCTGGGCCCGTGTCGGGCGGCCCTGCGGCGGGCGGTCCCGTGCCGGGCGGTTCCGTGTCGGGCGGCGGGGTCGCGACCGCCGTCGCGCCGGCTCCCGCCCCCGCTCCGGCCAAGGTCGACACGGGCGGGCCGCTCCTGTGGATCCTGGTCTTCTGCACCGGGGTCTACGGCGGCTACTTCGGCGCCGCCCAGGGCGTGCTGCTGATCGGCCTCCTCGGCGTCGCCCTCGACGACGGCCTGCAGCGGATCAACGCGGTCAAGAACATCCTCGCCGCCCTGGTCAACGGGGTCGCCGCGATCCTGTTCATCTGCGTCTCCCACGTCGCCTGGATCCCCGCCCTCCTGATCGCCATCGGCTCCATCATCGGCGGCCAGGTCGGTGCCAAGGTCGGCCGCAAGCTCCCGCCCTGGGGCCTGCGCGCCATCATCATCGTCGTCGGCATCGTCGCCCTGGCCAAACTCCTGGTCTGAGCCTCCGCCCCTGAGGCCCAGCCACGGCGGGCCATCCGAGACTGCCCGAGCCCGGCGCGCCAGGCTCAGCCCGGTCACCCCGGCCCGGCAGCACCTGTACCCGCCTTTTCCGGGAGCAAGGTGTTTCCGGACGGAGGGCGCCCCGCGCCCGACGGGAGGAAATACCGCGCAGCCGACCGGCCCCGGCCCGCCGCTCACCCCGGCCGCGCACTGCCGGTCGGACTACGTTGGTCCCCGTCCGCCCGCCTGAACTCCGGCCCGGCAAGCGTTCGCCCGGCCCGCCTGCCCCGGCCCGCCTGCCCCGGCCGTCCCCGGCCGTCCCCGGCCGCTCGCTGAACCCGCGCCGGGTGGCAACGGGAGCGCTTGGGGCGCGAGTTGGCGCGGCATACGCCGTAAATCGGGCGCGCTGGCATCCATCTCGCGCCTTAAGCCTCGAAGTGCGCGTGCCCGCAGTCCTCGCGGCCGATGATGGATGGCGTGGTGGCTGCAAAAGGGGATCAAGTTGTCGCGTTGGGTGAAGTCGTAGGCGGCTCGGCGCACTGGCAGCAGGTGGGGCTTTCCAGGCCCAGGATGAAGACGCTCGTTCAGTCGGGTGATCTCGTCCGCGTGCGCTATGGCTGCTATGCCACCAAGGACGTTCTCGCCGACGCGAAGGATGATCCTTGCCTGGACCACGCCATCAAGGTGGCGGCACTCATGGCGGCGAGCCGCCGTCGCGACTGCGTCGCCAGTCATCATTCGGCGGCCAGGATGCACGGTCTGGAGTTGCTGCACCCGCCCGGGGAGGACATCATCACCATCACGGTCCCGCCGGGCAGGAAGACGGGACGGGCCAGGGAAACGGACGTCGTTCGGCACGCCGCGAGAATTCCCGGAGACCACATCACGGACTTTCGGGGAGTGCCGGTCACCACCATGGCCCGGACGGTCGCGGACATCGCGCGGACCTCGGCGTTCGTGCAGGGGGTCGTGATCGCGGACTCGGCCATGCGCCGGGACCCCACGGTGAAGCCCCAGATTCGGGCCGTCCTTCAGGAGTGCCAGGGCTGGCCCGGCGTGGACCTGGCCAGGAAGGTGACGGAATTCGCCGAATGGGCTCCGGAGACGCCGCTGGAGTCCAGCGCGCGAGCGGTCTTCCACGAGCACGGACTCCCGCCGCCCCTGTTCCAGGCCCCCATCCTCGGCGTGGACGGCAGGCTGGCCGCGCGGGCGGACTTCTGCTGGCCTGAGTACGGCACGATCGCGGAGGCGGATGGCGCGGACAAGTACCGGATCCGCGGTGATTTCAAGGCACATCACCAGCGCGACTCGCGTATCTGGATGGTCGGCTGGGAGGTGGCCCACTTCCTGTGGGATGAGCTCTTCGCCGATCCGGCCGATGTCGTGGCGCGGATTCGTTTCGCCTTCGAGCGAGGGACGGAACCCGCCGTCGCGGGACGCCGCGCACGGTTCCCGCAGGCAGTGGTGCGCCGGTGAGATAGCCCCTGGGCCCTAGACCAGTTCCAGGAGGAGGTCCGCGAGTTCGCGGGGGCGGTTGGCCGGGATCATGTGGTTGGTGTCGATCTCGCGGTACCGCCAGGCCGGATCGTCGCGGACCCGGTCGGCGGCCGCCCAGAACGGCCGGGGAGGCTGGCCCGGCTCCGCGCGCGGGTCGTCGGTGGCCTTGATGTAGGTGCGGGTGAACGGGTAGCTCTCCAGCGGTTTCTCCAGCCGGACGGGCTCGCGGAAACAGGCGGCCGGATGCGGTACCCGCCGGGGCGCGTTCCAGGCGGCCTCGTCCGGGTCGTCGAACCGCCGCTCCAGCGGCGGCCGCGTCCAGACGGCGCCGGGCCCGGCCAAGGTCCCGGGCCCGGCCGCGGGGGCGCCGGCGAGAGCGTCCAGGGAGTCCCCGTCGCCGGGCAGGAACGCGTCCAGGTAGACCAGGTGCGCCACGCGGTCCGCCACGTGATCGAGGGCCCCGGTGATCACCATGCCGCCGTAGGAGTAGCCCAGCAGCACGATGCCGGTGAGATCCTCGTACAGGATCGAGTTCGCCACGTCGGCGATGTGGGTGGACAGGTTGACCTGGGGGCTCGCCAGGTGGGCGCGTTCCCCGATGCCGGTCAGGCTGGGCGTGTACACCTCGTGCCCGGCATCGCGCAGCGGCCCGCGCACTGTCCGGAACCCGTACGACCCGCCCCATGCCCCGTGCACCAGAACAAACGTTGATCCCATGACGGGAACCGTATCCCGGCCCGCCGCGTCCGGGAAGATCGTCTGGGTAGGCCCAAGGCCATGGACCGGATAGCGCACGGCGAGCTCGTCGTGGTGATTGACTGCGCCGACCTGGGCCGGGCCGCGGCGTTCTGGGCGGCGGTGCTCGGCTACGACGCCGAAGACGCCGAAGACGACGGCATCACCTACCGGACCCTCCGCCCCCGCGGCGGCCAGGGCGCGGAGATCCTCCTGCAGCGCACCGCGGACGCCAAGGTCGCCAAGAACCGCCTTCACCTGGACCTGCGGGTCCGGGACCTCGACCGGGAGGTCGCCCGGGTCGCCGGCCTGGGGGCCACCGTCCTCACGGACACGCCGGTCCGAGAGTACGGCTGGACCTGGCATGTCCTGAGCGACCCGGACGGCAACGAGTTCTGCGTCCTGCGGCCCCCGGAGGGGTACTGGGCCAGCCGGTCTTAAGGTTCTCCGTGTGCAACGCCCCGCCCCCCGTAACGCCCAGCCGGTCCTCGCCGGGCTCCTGACCGCACTGGTCGCCTTCACCAGTTCCGCCGCCGTCGTCCTGACGGGCCTGCGCGCGGTCGGCGCCACCCCCGCCGAAGCCGCTTCCGGTCTCCTCACGGTCTGCGTGACCCAGGGCGCGGGCATGCTGTGGCTGAGCCGCCGTCACCGTATCCCGCTCACGCTCGGCTGGTCCACGGCCGGGGCCGCGCTCCTGGTCTCTACCGGACAGGTTCGCGGCGGCTGGCCCGCGGCGGTCGGGGCGTTCGCCGTCGTCGGGGCGCTGATCGTGCTCACCGGCCTGTGGCCCCGGCTCGGCGCGCTCATCGCGGCCATTCCCGCGCCGATCGCGCAGGCGATGCTGGCCGGGGTGACGCTGGAACTGTGCCTGGAGCCGGTGAAAGGCCTGGCGGGCCACCCGCTGGAAGTGGCGCCGATCCTGCTCACCTGGCTCGTCCTGCTGAGACTGGCTCGCAAGTGGGCTGTCCCCGCGGCGTTCGCGGTGACCCTGGTCGTCGTCGGCGCCGGCATCGCCCGGGACGGCGGCTGGCACGGCGGTGTCCTGCCCCATCTCGTGTTCACGACCCCGGCGCTGACCTGGGCGGGAGTGCTCGGGATCGCGCTCCCGCTGTACGTGGTGACGATGGCCGGGCAGAACGTGCCGGGCGTCGCGGTCATGGCCACGTACGGGTACACGGTGCCGTGGCGGGAGACGATGACGGTCACCGGGGCCGCAACCGTCGCCGGCGCGGTGGCGGGCGGGCAGGTGGTCAACCTGGCCGCGATCACGACGGCGCTGTCGGCGGCCCCGGACGCGGACCCGGACCCGCGCCGCCGCTGGATCGCCTCCCACACGGCGGGCTGGGCCTACCTCGTGCTGGCCCTGCTGACGGCCGCGTTCACCACGTTCCTTACCTCCGCCCCCGCCGACGTGATCGGAGCGGTCGCGGGCCTCGCCCTGCTGGGCACCCTGGCGAACTCCCTCGGCGCCGCCCTGCGGGACGCCGACGGCCGCGAGGCGGCCGCGATCACGTTCGCGGTGGCCGCCTCGGGCCTGAGCATCGCGGGCATCGGCACGGCCTTCTGGGCCCTGGCCGCCGGTCTCCTGGTCCGCGCGGCCCTGACCTTCAAACCCCGCCCCCACCGAACGGATCTTCGCTAGCCCGGCCGCCCCGCTTCCGCCGCCTGCCCGGGCTAGAGCCCGGAGGCGGGGATACCGTTACGGCATGCCGAGCCAGAACGCGCTGTTGAAGGAACTCTCCGGGATCGTCGGCCCGGCTCACGTGCTGACCGGAGACCAGGCCGCGGGTTACGTCGTGGACTGGACCGGGCGGTTCGAGGGCCGGACTCCCGCGGTCGTGCGGCCGGGGAACACCGGCGAGGCGGCCCGGATCCTCCGGCTCTGCGCCGACGCGGGGACGCCGGTCGTCCCGCAGGGCGGCAACACCGGCCTGGTCGGCGGGGGAGTGCCGCTGCACGGCGAAATCGTGCTCAGCACGGCCCGGCTGAACCAGCTGGAGGCCGTCGACCGCGAGGCGTCCCAGGTCACCGCGGGGGCCGGGGTCACACTCCAGCGGGTCAAGGACGCCGACCCGGACCTGGACCTGGGCATCCGGGTCGCCAGTGCCGGAACCGCCACGGTCGGCGGCGCGGTCGCCACGAACGCGGGCGGC
>WRBL01000285.1 GCA_009784565.1 Streptosporangiales bacterium
AGCTCGATCCGATGTTCGCGTTCTTCAGGGAGGACGACGCCCTCTCCAGCATCGGCTCCAGGGCCGCGATCTTCCCGCCGAGTACGCGGATCGCGGAGGCGGTGAAGACGGCCTGGCCGCCACCGCCTCCTGACGGACCGCCGGGGGACGACCCACCGGGGGACGGACCACCGGAGGACGGCGACGCGGAAGACGACCCGGATGGGCTGGAAAACGGGCCGGAGGACGGCCCCGGCGGCTGGCTCGGCCCGTCCCCGTTGATGAGCTTGGAAACCGCGTTGCGTTCCGCCATGGTTTTCCTCCGTTACGCTCCGGCCCCCTACTGAGGGTCTCCGAGATACGCGGTCTGGACAAGACGCCCGCCGCCGCGGCGTTCGACGAAATAGCCGCGGCCCTGGGGCAGCTCGGTCGGCCGGACCCCGCCCCACAGCTGGCCCTCTTCCTTGGAGCCGGAGAGGATCACTCCGGGTGTCCCCATCTCCCGCATCCGCTGGATGACCGGCTCGAACATCGCCCGGCCGGCGCCGCCCGCGGCCCGGGCCAGGACGAAGTGGAGCCCCACGTCACGGGCCTGGGGCAGGAACTCGGCCAGCGGGGCGAGCGGGTTCTGGCCGCCGCCGACCAGGTCGTAGTCGTCCACGATGACGTACACGTCGGGCCCGTTCCACCAGGACCGGCTGCGGAGCTGCTCGGCGGTCAGGCCGGGCTTCGGAAGCCGTTCGGTCATCGCCCCGCGCAGGTCGCCCACGTAGTTCGCGGCCGCGACCGACGAGGTGAGGTATTCCATCCGGTGCGGGACGTCGGAGGCGTCGAGCAGCGAGCGCCGGTAGTCCACGAACAGGATCATCGCTTCCTTCGGCGTGTACATCGTCGTCAGGCCGTTGATGAACAGCTTCAGCAGGTTCGACTTCCCGGACTCGGTGTCCCCGATGATCAGGAAGTGCGGGTCGGTGCCGAAGTCCGCCGCCACCGGGGACAGCGAGTTCTCGTCGATGCCGAACGGGATCCGCGCCCCGGCCGGGGCCGGCAGCTCGGCCGCCTGGAGGACGTCGGGCAGCATGCGGACCGCGGGCGCGGACCGGCCGTGCCACGCGTCCCGGATCCGGCCGTAGAGGTCCCGCTCCGCCTCGGGCAGCCCGTCCGCGGTGTCCTGGCCGTCGATGCGCGGCACCGCGGTGAGGAAGTGCAGCCCTTCCCGGGTGAGGCCCCGGCCGGGGGAGCCCTCCGGCACGTTGGCCGCCTTGGCCCGGCCGATCTCGGACTCGTAGGGGTCACCGAGCCGCAGCTCGAGCCGGGTGCCGTACAGGTCCCGGATCGCGGGCCGGAACTCCGACCACTTGTTGGTCGTGACGATGACGTGGATGCCGTAGTTCAGGCCCCGCTGGGCCAGCGCGGTGATGGCGCCCTCGAGTTCCTCGAAGTCCTGCTTGACCGTGAGCCAGCCGTCGACGACCAGGAACACGTCGCCGAATCCGTCGCCCTGGATCTCCCCGGACGCGAGGCGGCGCCGGTAGGTGGCCATCCCGTCGATGCCCTGGTCGGTGAACATCCGCTCCCGCTGCTCCAGCACCGTGCGGACCTCCGCGACGGTACGGCGCACCCGGTCGCCCTGCAGCCGGGCCGCGACCCCGCCGACGTGCGGCAGGGAGTCCATCGCGGCCAGCGTGCCGCCGCCGAAGTCCAGGATGTAGAACTGCACTTCCTCCGCGGTGTGCAGCAGGGACAGGCCGCTGATCAGGGTCCGCACCGCCGTGGACTTGCCGGTCTGCGGGCCGCCGACGATGGCGGTGTGCCCGGCGGCTCCGGACAGGTCCACCCAGAGCGGGTCGCGGCGCTGGTCGAACGGCTTGTCCACGATGCCCATGACCGCGCACAGGGACGCGTGGCCCTCGGGGCGCACCGTGGTGAGGCCGCGCGACCCGGTGCCCAGGTCCGGAAGCTGCGAGTCCAGGGACGGCGGCTCGGCCAGCGGGGGCAGCCAGATCTGGTGGGCGGGTGCGCTGGGATGCCGGGTGAGCTGGTCGACGAGCACGTCGAGCAGCGTCTCTTCTTCCCCGGAAGCGGCCACGGCGGCCGCGGACGCCGCCTCGGCCGCCCGTGCCGCCTCGGCGGAGTCATCGACCGGCTCGAACGACGGCGGAATGTAGGCGGGCCCGAACGGGGCGATGGACGGCCGCAGCTGGTTCGACCCGTCCCGGCCGGCGTCGGGCTGGTTCCTGAGCGCGCTGCCTTCCACCCGGCCGCCGAGGTAGTAGGCCCGGAAACGGACCAGGTCCTCGGAGTCCGGGTGCTTCAGGTACCCGTTACCGGGTGCCGAGGGAAGCTCGTAGGCGTCGCCCACCCCGAGCACGGTCCTCGATTCCTGGGCCGAGAAGGTGCGCAGGCCGATCCGGTAGGAAAGGTAGGTGTCCAGGCCGCGGAGGCGGCCCTCTTCCAGCCGCTGCGACGACAGCAGCAGGTGGACGCCGATCGACCGGCCGATCCGCCCGATCTGGAGGAACAGCTCGATGAACTCCGGCTTGGCCGTCAGCAGTTCGCCGAACTCGTCGAGGATGATGAACAGCGTGGGCAGCGGGGGGATGTTCGCCCCCTTGTCCCGGGCCTCGCGGTAATCCTTCAGGGACGCGTACCCCGCTTCGCGGAGGGCCTCCTGCCGGCGGACCACCTCACCGGAGATGGCGTCCCGCATACGGTCGACCAGCGGCAGCTCATCCGACAGGTTGGTGATGACCGAGGCCACGTGGGGCAGCCTGGTCACGGGGGTGAACGTGGCACCGCCCTTGAAGTCGACCAGCACGAAGTTGAGGTCGGACGAGTCGTGGGTCATCGCGAGCGCGGCCACGAGGGTGAGCAGCAGCTCGGACTTGCCGGAACCGGTCGCGCCGACGACCAGCCCGTGCGGGCCCATGCCCTTCTCCGCCGCCTGCTTGACGTCGAGTTCCACCGGCAGACCGTCGACACCGGTCGCGATCGGGACCCGCAGCAGGTCGCGGCTGTTCCGCTTCCGGTGGCGCCACAGCCCGTCGATGTCGAGCACGCGCGGATCGCGGACGCCGAGCACGTCGGGCAGCGAGACGTCCTTGCCCAGCGGGTCCTCGGGAGCCATGTCGGTGTCCTGCGGCGGCACCAGCGGGGCCAGGCCGCGGGCTACCGCTTCCGCCTCGGTGGCCGGCAGCGCGTCCGGGACGCCGACGGGGGTCTCCCCTCCGGCCGTGACCCGGTACGCCTGCTCCGGCGTGACCCGCAGCCGCAGCACGCCGGGCTGGTCGACCGGCGGGCCGTAGGCGGGACGCCCGGCCTCGGACAGGTCGATGATGGTCAGGCCGTCCAGCCCGACGATGGCCTTGGCGTCCTCGCCGAGGCTCTCGTCGTCCGGCGAGACGCCGTCGGCGATGACCACGTGGAACGGGTGCGCGCTATTCGCCGGGGAGTTCCCGGGAGCCCAGCGCGACCGGCTCTTGAATTCCTTCTCGAACACCCCGGCCAGCCAGTCGAATCCGGGCACGATCAGCCGCGCGGCCCCCGCGGCGTCGGTCTCGGTCGGGTGGCCGTTGTGCGGCAGCCACTTGATCCAGTCCCAGGTGCCGACCCGCTGAGGAGTGGAGACCACGCTGATCCGCAAGTCATGCGGGGAGTGAGCGACCGCGACCTGGGCCACGAGGGACCGCACGAAGTCGTGGACGGCCTCGATGTCGCCGGTCGGCACGATCCGGGTAAACGCGCTGAGCCGGACCGAGGTGGGGAGACCGGGCACGTGCGCGTGCGTCCGGATGAACGTCCGGAGGGCGCCGACGCACAGCGGGTCGAGGTCCTCGACCGGCTTGGTCTCCGGCGGGACGAGCTTGATCGCCAGCGACTGGCTGCCGGCCGCGAACCGCGCGCTGAGGTAGTCGGGGCTGGCGGGGGTGCGCTGCCAGACGTCGCCGGTCATCGCCAGCTCCTGCAGCGAGGCCGGGGCGGGCGCGCTGTAGAGCAGGGCGTCCCGCTGCTGCTCGGCGGCGCGGCGGGCCTTCTGCCGGACCTGGGACAGGTAGCGCAGGTAGTCCCGCCGCATCCCGTTGACCTTGAGCTTGCGGTCGCCCTTGCCCCGCGCCATCTGGCCGAACATCATGCCGACCATGCCGACGGCCATCGCCCCGCTGCTGATGTACTCCATGGGGTTGCCGCCGCTGCTGCCGCCCCCGGCCATCATGCCGACCATGCCGATGGCCATGGCGCCCATCGGCAGGTAGGTGAGCGCCTGGGTCAGGGCGTCGCCGCCCTGCTGCTCGGGGATCTCCGGCGGCGACTGCAGGACGATCTCGCCGCGCGGCATGGCCGGGACGGGCGGCCGGTCGGCCGACTTGCGGACCTTCGGCGGCCGGATGGTGGTGACCCGGAGCTTGCCCTTCTTCTGCTTAGTCGGCGGGGCGAGCGACGCCGCCTTCTCCTGCTCCGGGGTCGACGGCTGGAAGGACGGCTTGGACGGAAGGTTGGGGACGAAGGCCGGGGCCGGCGCGGCCGCGTCCGGCTCGATCTGCGGCCGGAACCCGGGGCTGGTGGCGAACTCAACCTCGGGGTCGGCTCCCTGAGGCCGCCGCGGCGCCTGGGGGCTGAAGGCCGGGCGGGCGGGCTGAGGCTCGAAGGCGGGGCGCGCCGGGGCGGGAGCCTGCTGATACGGGGCCGGAACGGATGGGCCTTGCCCGGACTGTCCGGGCTGCTCTTCCCGCCGGGACGGGGTGTAGGCCGGAGGGCCGTATCCCGGGGGCGGCGTCTGGTGCCACTGGGGCTGCGGACGGCCCGGGGGCGGCGTCTGCGGATCCTGGGGGGCCTGCGGGCTCGTCTGCTCCTGCGCGGCACCGGCCGGGGCCGACTGCTGCCCCGGCGTGCTGGGCGTGAACGTGGGGACCGGGATGTTCACCGCGCCCTGAGGCGTCGTTGACCAGTCCTGGCCGTCTCCCGGCTGATCCCCGAGGGGACGCATGGAGGCCGGCGGCGCCGGTCTCCGGGCCATGTCAGCTGGTCGCGGGAAGTGACCCCGCCGGTCTGGCTCATCCCGCCGGTCCGGCGTCTCGCCACCCCGCGACGTGCCCGTAGCCATCGTCCCTCCACCCCAATCAATTTCGGTGCTCTACTAGTGAACCGTGCCCGGAGCCCGATCCGTTCAATTCTGAGGAAAAAGGAATTATTAGAGCAAGGTCAATCAGATCCCGCCTGTCACAGAAGGTTCGCGCGCTCCCCGGCGCACGGTCTAATCTTGCCTCAGTCCGACATGTTCGACATCCTCGCTAGAGTCCCTGGGGGCCCCACGTTGAGAGCCGCACGATGAGCCCGGCCACATCCACCGACATCTGCAGGGTGACTGTCATCGGGCCGCGCCGTCGGGTCGACATCGCCCTCCCCACCCAGGTCCCGTTCGCCGACCTGTTCCCGACGATCGCCCGCTTCTGCGGACTGGATGAGAACGACTTCAACAAGCAGGCGGGCGGCTGGGCCCTGCAGCGGCTGGGCCAGCCGCCGTTCGGCCAGTCCGCGACCCCCGAGTCCGAGGGCCTGTACGACGGCGAGCTGATCTATCTCCGGCCGAAGTCCTCCGAGATGCCCGCGATGGAGTCGGACGACATCGCGGACGAGATCGCCAGCATCCACGACGGCCCCGGCCGCTGGGTGCCGACGGACATCCCCAAGCTCGCGGTCGGCGCGGCCACGGCCGGGCTGCTGGCCGGCGCGGTCATGCTGGCCCGTTCCGGGCCGGACTGGACCATGCCCGCCGTCCTCGCGGGCGTCATGGCGATCGTGCTCGTCGTGGCCGCGATCGCGGCCTCCCGCGCCGCGGGCCAGACGGTCGGCGCGACCATGCTGGCCGCCACGGCCCTGCCGTACGCGTTCATCGCCGGCGTGGCCGGCATCGCCGCGACCTCGCACACCGGCCCTCCGGCGACGTTCCTGCACGGCACCGGCCTGGGAGCGCTGGTCGGGTTCGCCCTGGCGACGGTGGTCGCGGTCGTATCGGTGTTCGGCGTCGGCGCGGGAAGGCCGGCTTTCTTCGGGCTCGCCATCGCCGGCGGCTTCGGCGCGATCGCCGCCCTGATCACCTTCCTGGCCAACGGGGCCCTGTCCGCGGCGGGCGTGGCCGTGGTGGTGGCGTTCCTGGCCCTGGGGCTGGCGACGTTCCTGCCCTCGATCGCGTTCCGGCTCGCCGGGCTGGCCATGCCCCGGGTCCCGGCCAGCGCCGATGACCTGCGCAACGACGCCCTGCTCGCGCCGCAGAAGGACGTGAAGTCCCGGGCCGTGGTCGCCGATCACGTCATCAGCGGCGCGGTGTCCGGGATGGCGCTCACCTGCGTGGGCGCGGAGATCGCCCTCGGCTTCGGCCACGGCTGGGCGCCCGCGACCACCCTGGCCGTGCTGTCGTGCGCGCTGCTGCTGCAGTCGCGGCTGTTCCGCGGCCGGATCCAGCGCCTCGCCTTGCTGGGCGCCGGGTACGCCGGGCTGGCCTGGCTGGCGATCACGTACCCGCATATCTGGAACATCCCGGCGGTCCTGATCGGGGCGGGCCTCGTGGTCGGAGTCGGGGGCTGGCTGCCGACGCACCGGCCCTCGCCGTTCTGGGGACGGGCCGCGGACATCGTGGACGTGCTCCTCGTCATCGCGCTGCTCCCGCTCGGCCTGTACGTCGCCGGCGTGCTCACGCTCGTGCAGAGCATCGGAGGGTAGCGAGCCGTGCCCCCCACGCAGACGCAGAACCGCAAGGACCTGCTCCAGGCCTACCGCCTGATGACGCAGCGCAGCGCGCTCGCCCTGATCGCGGGCGAGCCCGATTCTCCGAACCAGCCCCTGCGCCGCCGGACCACCGCCACCGTGAGCGGCATCCTGGTCGCGCTGATCGCGTGCGTCCTCTTCGGGATCATGGGCGCGATGCACATCCTGGGATCTCCGGAGGGGAACCTGTCGCAGCCGGGCACGCTGGTGATCGACAAGGACACCGGGACCTCGTATGTGCCGTGCGAGCACAAGGGCGAAATCTGCCCCGCGCTGAACTACACGTCGGCCCTGCTCGCCCTGAAGAACGGCAGCCCGAGCAAGAAGAGCGTCTCGCAGCAGCAGCTGAGCGCGACGCAGATCGGCCCGACGATCGGTATCGCGGGCCTGCCTCAGGACCTCCCGGCATCGTCGAATCTGGTCAAGGGGCCGTGGGCCGTCTGCGACAACGTCAGCGGCACGTCCACGACGCTCGTCGGCGGCAAGGCGGTGGGCGGCACCCCGCTCACCGGTTCCACCGCGAACCTGGTTCAGTCCCAGGGCCAGGACTACGTCCTGCTGAACGGGCAGAAGATGCAGATCCCGGCCCGCTACATGCCGCTGACCTTCCGTGGATCCCAGCCCCAGAAGGTCCCCGCGGCCTGGCTGAACGCGGTGCCGGCGGGGCCCGACTTCGCCCCGCCGGCCATGGCGAACTTCGGCAAGGCGTCGCCCAACACCGCGCTGCCCGGGAAGATCGGCCAGGTCTTCACCACGAGTACCGGGCCCACCGTTCTGGGCCCGGACGGGAAACTGCACTCGGTCAGCGGCCTGCAGTCCCTGCTCCTGCAAGAGGAGCCCGGCGCCGAGCCCTCGCAGTCGGTGCCTTCGTCGACGGCGAGCGACAACACGGGTCCGGCCGAGCCGCGCCCGGGCGGCCTGCCGACGTCCGCGCCGCACGTCGCCCAGGTCTCCGCTCCGGTCTGCGTCACCTACGCCGGCGGCGGCAAGCACGCGATCACCGCGGGCGGCACCGTACCGGCGAATCCCACGTCGACCGGGAGCAGCAGCCCGACGGCGGTGAACGACGTGTGGATGCCCCCGGGCAGCGGCGCGCTCATCGGCATGACCTCCGGTTCGGGCACGGCGTCGGCCTCATCGGTGGCGTCGTGGTGCCTGCTGTCCGGGGCGACGCGGTACGGGATGAGCGGGTCGGGAGTGGCCAGCGACCTCGGCTACGACCTGTCCAAGGACGAGACCATCCTCCCGGCGTCGCTGGTCAGCGGTCTCCCGGCGGGCCAGGGGCTGGATCCGGAGGCGGCCGCCCAGCGTTCAACCGGGTGACGGCACCCTTGCCCGCGCATAACAAAATCGTCACATGCGGGCAAGGGTGAACCATTCTCAGCGAATACCCGTATTTTCTGTTATGAGGCGGGGGCACCAGGCCCGGCCGGAGTGATTTTTTGGTGACGGGTAAGGGAGGTGCTCCCATGGCGGGAGAGTCTGCTGTCAATCGGCAGGCAATGCAGGCCGCGGCTCAGCAGGTGGACTCGGCGGTGACCACGATCCGCGGGCTGCAGTCCAACATGTCGTCGTACGCCCAGGAG
>WRBL01000286.1 GCA_009784565.1 Streptosporangiales bacterium
AGCTACCTGGCCGGCGGCCAGTCCAAGCAGGCCATCGCGCTGTACAAGAAGCTGCTGTCAGACTCGGAGAAGAGCCTGGGCCAGACCCACCCGGACACCGTGTCCGTGCGGGACGCGCAGGCCTCCATCCAGTACGCCGCGGGCAAGCTGTCCGCCGCGGTCGACGGCTACGAGTGGGTTCGCGGCCAGCGGTCCCGCTCCCTCGGCGACGATCACGAGCTGACCCTGCGCACCTGCGTGAACCTGGCCCACGCCTACTACGCCTCCGGGCGGCTGGCCGAGGCCAAGACCCTCCTGCGAGACACCGTCCGCCGCTGCCAGGTCACCCGCTCCGCCAGCGACCCCCTCACGAGGGCCGCCCGCGACAGCCTGGCGACGATCTCCGGCTAGCGCACCCCCGGCTAGCGCACCCCCGGCTAGCGCACCCCGGCTTATGTTCGCGGTCAGTGTTGTTCAGGCAACAGGAACTGCGAACATAAGCCGGGTTTTTTCTTGGTTAACTCTCGCAGGGGGACGAGGCGCCTCCGGCGCTTCCTTCCAGCCAGGAGGGGAGGGGACGCGGGTCGGGGAGCGGACAGTAGGAGTCCTCCGGACCGCTGTAGGTCCAGGCGGGCCCGGAGGAGCGGAGCACCCGCAGGGCCGCGACCAGCCGGTCCACGTCGTCGGCCCGGCTTCCCAGCCCGATGCTGGCCCGCACCGCGTTCCCCTCGGGACTGAGCCGCGCCAGCAGCGGGTGGGCGCAGAACTTCCCGTCGCGGACGCCGATTCCGTGCTCGGCCGACAGATACTGCGCCACCAGCCGCGAGGGGAAGCCGGAGACAACGAACGAGAAAACACCGATCCGTTCGGCATCATCGCCGGGCCAGATGCGCAGGACGCGCACTCCGTCCACCGAGCGCAGCCCGGCGTCCAGCCGCCTGAGCAGGGCCGTCTCGTGCGCGGTCACCGCCCCGGCGGGCAGCCGCTCGATGTGCCGGCAGGCCGCGGCCAGGGCCACGGCGCCGACCACGTTGGGGGTGCCGCCCTCGTGCCGCGCCGGGGCGCAGGCCCAGCTCACCTGGTCCAGGGCCACCTCGCGCACGGCGCCGCCCCCGGCCAGGTACGGCGGCGCGGCGTCCAGCCAGTCCCTCCGCCCGATCAGCACGCCCGCCCCGTAGGGGGCGTAGAGCTTGTGCCCGGAAAAGGCCAGATAGTCGATGCCGGCGGCGGCCAGGTCGACGCGCCGGTGCGGCACCAGCTGGGCGCCGTCCACGGCCAGCCGGGTACCGCGCGAGTGGGCGATCTCGGCCAGTTCCGCCAGCGGCAGGCACTCGCCGGTCACATTGGAGGCCCCGGACACGGACAGCAGGGCGGCGGGCTCGCGGTCCAGCGCCGCCCGGACGGCGTCCAGCGTCGCGCCGGCCGTCGGCCGGGCGGCGACGACGTGACCGCGGCGGACCTGCCAGGGCAGCAGGTTGGCGTGGTGCTCGGCGTCCAGGTGCATGACCAGCCCGGGGACGGCGCTGGCCAGCAGGTTGAGCGCGTCGGTGGTGTGACGGGTGAAGACGACCGCGTCGTCCTCGCGGGCCCCGGTGAACCCGGCGATCACGGCCCGGGCGTTCTCGTAGGCACTGGTGCAGACGGCCGACGCGTACCCCGCGCCCCGGTGGACGCTCGCGTAGAGGGGAAGGATCTCGGCGACGCGGTCGGCGGCCGGCCGCAGGGCCGGAGCGCTGGCCGCGTAGTCCAGGTTCGCGTACCGGACGCGCCCGCCCTGGACGAGAGGGACCTCGGTGCCCGCTCCCACGGTCTCGGCCAGCGGCTCGCTCGCGGCGGAAACAGGCGGACGGGTTACGTCAAGGACAGACATGCGCACCTCCGGTGCCCAGGGATCCGGGGCACCGGATCCGCGCTTGCCGGTCCCGGTCGGGATCCGGCCGCGTCATCACCCGGGGCACCCCGCCGCGGAGGAGGGTTGCCGGCCAGCTAGCCGGGGCTTGTCGCTGGCGCTCAAGACGCTGAACCGGGACTGTACCAGATCGCCCGCCGCCCGTGCCCGGACCCGGAGGCCGGCGGCCCCGTTTCTGTGTTATGAGATAGTGACCTTTCGGTGAGCCGCGCCTACGCTGGACCGGTGGGCATGATGATGGCGGTGAGCTTCGAACGGTACGGACGGCTGTACTACCTGGACCCCGGAGAGCATCAGCCGAAGATCGGCGACCGGGTCCTCGTGCCCACCGACAGCGGACCCGAGGTGGCCCAGTGCGTCTGGGCGCCGCAGTGGGTTTCCGAGGACGTGGACGACCTGCCGGTCTGCGCGGGCCTGGCCGGGGACGGCGACCTGGCCCGGGACGAGTCCAACCGGCGCCGCCGGGCCGAGGGCAGGCTGGCGGCGAAACGGCTGATCCGCGAGCACGGGCTGCCGATGAAGGTCATCGCCGTCGACTACGTCGACGCGACCAACGTGTTCACCGTGTACTTCAGCGCCCCGCAGAGGGTCGACTTCCGCGCCCTCGTCCGGGACCTGGCCGCCCGGCTGCGGGCCCGGGTGGAACTGCGGCAGATCGGGCCGCGGGACGAGGCCCGGCTGCAGGGCGGGATCGGGCCGTGCGGCCGGGACCTGTGCTGCGCCACGTTCCTCAAGGACTTCGAGCCCGTCTCCGTCCGGATGGCGAAAGACCAGAACCTGCCGGTCAACCCGATGCGGATCGCGGGAGCGTGCGGGCGCCTGATGTGCTGCCTGAAGTACGAGCACCCCCTCTACGCCGAACGCCAGCGGAAGAAGGCCGCGCGCGGCGGAGGCGGCGGCTGCGGTTCGGGATCCGGAGGATCCTCCTGCGACAAGGCGAGCACGTGCGGGTCACGTCAGGCCTACGAGTCCGAGCACGGCTCTGGCGCCTGACCTCAGCCGTCGCCGTGCCCGCGCTCCAGTGTCGCGCCCGCGCGTCCGCTCCTGCTCCTGCTCCTGCTCCCGCTCCCGCTCCTGCTCCCGCGGACATCACGCCGCTTCGGGCGCGAGATGACTGCAGCGAAAGCGGCAAACAGCCCATATCGCGACCAGCTCGCGCCTTAACCCGTCCACCCGGAGGTTCGCCAGGAGCGGAGTGGTTAGGGCGGCCTCTGCGAGCCGGATCTTTAGGCGTCGCCGGACCAGCCGGTGATCCGTTCGGCGGTGATGGCGATGACCGGGCCCTCGGGGCGGACGCGCCGGTACTGGTCGTACTTGGCGGCGAGGATGTCCAGGGCGCGCTGGCGCTCGGTGGTGCCCGTGCCGGTGCCGGTGCCGCCGGTGGTGCCGGTGCCGTCGGGGTCGATGACGCGGGCCTGGCCGTCGGCGCGGACCCACCAGAGCATGGACCAGTCCTCTTCGTAGTGGTCGGCCAGGAGCGCGACCCGGGGGTTCTCGCGAATGTTGCGCAGGCGCCGGAGGTTCGTGGTGGTCTTGGGCTTGTGGTCGATCGCGACGCAGATCTGGCCGCCGTCCACCGCGAACGTGACCGGGACCAGATGCGGCCGCCGGTCGTCCCCGGCCGTGGCCAGCCGCGCCACCCGGGCCCGGGCCAGCCGTTCCCGGGCCTGCGCCTCGCTGAGCTTCACCGATACCTCCCGGACGACGCTGGTTACTTCCCGGGCGCGAGATGCCCCAGAACGGGCGAGGCATGCCACGGACCCTGTAGACTCTACGCAGCGTCGTCCGTCAGGACGCCGTGCCGCCTTAGCTCAGTCGGCCAGAGCGACGCACTCGTAATGCGTAGGTCATCGGTTCGATTCCGATAGGCGGCTCCGCTTTGACCTGGTAGTTCTCCGTGCGGGAGTCGGTTTTCCGGCTCCCGCCGTTGCATTTCTGGCGGCAGTTTCCCCGAAGAGGGTCTTGCTCATCCAAGGGGCCGAGTCCTGAGCCAGCTTCCAATGCCTATTGGTTTTTCCTTTGGTCAAGGGCCGGTTAATGGAGGGGCAAATGGACTGCCGCCGTGAATTTCGGTCAGTGCCGGTGTAGGTGTCTACGTCGGCAGTTGTGACCGTTCTCGGGTGGTTACGGGTGGCTAGGGGCACCGTGTGACCGTAGCGATCGGGGCGGAATTTGTGCCGGTCAGAAGGTTTGAGGTTCGTCTGGTCGCCCGTGTCACGAACGTCGCTCCCCGTCACTAGTCCGACATAAATCAATAAATGGGATGCGTTGTTCAACGCAACTTGACGAGAACCGTGACGTCGTGCAATCTCTCCAATGAACGCAATTATCGGAGTTAGTGGAATCACATCGTGGTTTCGTGGCTTTCGGGCACCTGGGTGGATTAGGGGAGATGCGGTGCGGGTCGGGCGCTGGTTTCAGGCTGGGCGTTTCTCAAGGCGATTTATCGCGATTTCTAGTGCTATAGGGCTGGTCGCGGTGGGAGGGGGCTCGTACGCCCTGGCCGCGGGCGTGTCGGGCAACGGCAGCGGAGGCTGGACCACCTGTACCGAGGACGCCCACGCCGACGTGGCCAACGACATGATCGTGCGGAACAACGGCGGCCAGTCGATGTGCCTCAGCTCGCCGAACTACGGGGACAACTTCAGCGTCACCAAGTCCTCGGCGGACTCGGCCTGGGTGGACTTCCCGAACATCTACACCGGCTGCGAGTACGACGGCGCCAGCTCCGGCCAGCTGTGCACGAGAGGCCACGGCACTCCGCCCCGGCTCTCGTCGATCGGCCAGGACACCTCCAGCGTCAGCTACCACATGCCTGCCTCGGGGTTCGCCGGGAACGCCGCCTACGACATCTGGTTCAACAAGACCGGAGGCACCCCGTACGGCCGGGACAACGGAGCCGAGGTCATGATCTGGCTCGGCGCCAGCGGCGTCGGCTCTCCCGGCTATACCCGGAAGGCCTACATCGACGGGACCTGGTGGGGCTACGACTCCTGGATGGCAGCGCATAGCGGCGGGAGCTGGAACTACATCCGGTACTGGCGCCTGTCCGGCTATGGCGCGTCGGACTCGTCGGTCAAGAACCTCAACCTCCGGCCGTTCTTCAGCGACGCCGAAAAACAGGGCACGCTGTCGTCCTCGTGGTACCTGACCGGCACGCAGTTCGGCTTCGAGACCTCCTCCGGGGGCGCCGGGCTTAAGGTCAACAGCTTCAGCGACACCATCCAGGGAACGCGCCGGTACCTCGGCGGGCTCCAGCACAAGAGCTAGGCGGGGAGAACCAGTGCGCACTACGAAGAAGCTGATCGTCTCCGCGCTCGCCGGCGCCGGGGTACTCGGCCTGGCCGCCTTCCCGGCGAACCAGGCCCTCGCCAGCCGAGCCAGCATCGCCAGCCAGGCCAGCCGCGCCGGCGGTCCGGCCCTCGGCCTCACGAGCTTTCACCAGATGGCGGTGTCCGGGAACGAGGTCTTCCTGACCGGTGCCCCGGGCAGCGGCAGCGGGATCGTCGTGACCGACCTGTCCGGACGCCCGCTCGCCACACTGGACTCCGGGAGCGACGTCGCCGGGATCGCGATCCGAGGATCTACCCTGTACGCCAGGCTGACCAGCGGCCGCAAGGCCGGATCGCTGGCCGCCATCAGCCTCGGCTCCGGGGCAGGCTCGCTCGCCGAGCACTACGTCTCCCTGCTCGGCGGGGTCCTGCCGTCTGGTCTCCAGGGCCTGTCCTCCGCGCTGAGCGGCGCGGGCCCGGCGGGCGGCCAGGCGCACCAGAACGTCAGCCAGGCCGGGAACAAGGCGACCGGCTCCGGGTCGGTCATCAAGGTCCTCAACCCTGACGGGTCCACCGCCAACGTCCTCAGCCTCGGTGACCGCACCCTGGCTCCGGGCGGTCTGGCCTGGGCCGGGAACACGCTCATCGCCGTCACGAAGGACGCCGGAGGCCTGTTCCGGGTCGTGTCCTTCCTGAACGCGGCCGTGCACAAGGTCACGCCGAAGGTTCCGCTGCCCTCGACGGAGATTCCGACGGGACTTCCGACAGCGGTCCCGACGCGGCTCCCGACGAAGGCCCCGAGCCCCGCGCCCACTAAGAGCGGCAAGACCGGAACCGGCAAGCTTCCCGCGGACCTGACGATCAGCGCTCCGTCCCGGGCCACGTACAAGCCGACGATCGCGGTCAAGGTGCATCTCGGCTCGGCCTCGGCCAATCGCACGGTGTCCGTCTACGCCCAGCCGCCGGGCTCGGGGAAGAAGCTGGTCAAGAAGGGGACAGTGGACGCGTTCGGCGACCTGACGGTCAACTACACGACGGCGTACACCACCACGTTCACCGCGGTGTATTCCGGCGATTCGGCCTACGCGGCCAAGAGCGTCTCGGCGAAGACGACGGTCGTGCCGTCGATGTCGCTGGCGGTCAACGGCTGGTACGCCACGAAGAAAATCGGCGGGACCACCTACCTGGAGTACCACAAGGCCAACGACATCGACGTCGACCTCACCGTCGGGCCGAACAAGTCGGGCCAGTGCGTCTGGTTCCAGATCCAGGAGCTTTACGGTGCGACGTGGCACGCGAACATGAAGACCTCCTGCGTGCCCCTGAGCTCGGCCAGCAAGCTGTCCGGGTACCTCACGGTGAACAACGCGGACGCCGGTTACCACTACCGGGTCGCCGCCCACTACCTGCCGGCGAAGGGAGATGGCTGGAACGGAGGCGCCGTCACCGGCTGGCAGTACCTCCTTCCCGAGAACTAGCCGGGCACTAGCCCAGGGCGGCCGGATCGGTGCCGGAGCAGGCGGCGCGGAGCAGGGCTTCGAGGTCATCCTGGGTGACCGGCCGCGGGTTGCTCGGAGGGACGGCGGGCAGGATCGCCGCGGCCGCGGCGGGCACGTCGCCGGGAGTGAACCCGTAGTCGGACAGGGCGCGGGGCGCGCCGACCGAGGCCCGCAGCCGCTGCAGTCCTTCCAGGGCCGAAGAAGTGCCGAACGCGGCGGCGATCCGCGCCTCCGCCGCCGGGGCGGCCGGGCCGTTGAGGGCGAGGACGTAGGGCAGCACTGTCGCGTGCGTCTGGGCGTGCGGAAGGTTGTACTTGCCGCCCAGCACGTGGCAGATCTTGTGGTGCAGGGCGGACCCGGCCGAGGCGAACGCCACCGCTGACAGGTACGACGCGTACAGGGTTTCCTCGCGTCCGGACAGGTCAGAAGGGGAGGTGGCCAGGCGGGCCAGCCCCGAGCCGAGAGCCCGGATGCCCTCGGCCGCCAGCGCGGAGCTGACCGGGTCGGCCTTCGGCGCCCACATGGCATCGACGCTGTGCGCGAGCGCGTTCAGCCCGGACGCCACGCTCAGGTCCAGCGGGAGGGACAGGGTGAGCTCGGGGTCGTAGATGATGACCTTCGGCAGGACCCGGGGGTCGGTACCCGTGGTCTTGGCCGATCCCTCGGTCAGTCCCCAGACCGGAGTGGCCTCCGACCCGGCGTAGGTGGTCGGGACGGCGATGACGGGCAGGCCCGAGGTCATCGCGACGGCCTTGGCCAGCCCGGTCGCGGAACCGCCGCCGATGCTGACCACCGCGTCGGCGCCGGCCCGATCGGCGGCGGAACGGGCCCGCCCCGCGACCTCGACCGGCACGTGCATGACGACCTCGTCGTGCCGGAGGGCGACCGGCAGGTCCTGGACCAGCGCGTCGACGAGCCGGGTGTCCCGCTGGCTGGCGATCACCATCACCCGGGACGCGCCCAGGGCCTCGATCTCGGTCTTCAGGAAGGCGGAAGCCTGTGCAGAACCGAAGCAGACCCTTTGCGGAAGCGTGTCGTGTACGAAGTGCATGCTCTCATTGTCTGCCACCTGTCAGGCGGCGCCGAGAGGACCTCCAGCGTCATTCGTCACAATGAGAGTGAACCGGGCAAGTTACGCATAGTAATAACTGTATCAACGGAAAGAGAGCGAGGCGCTATTCTCGGGTCAGGAAGGCCCCCTCGAACCCCCTCTGCCTGCGCATTTGCTGGGAGTGCGCTGAAAGCTGACACGCCAGGCTGAAGTCCGGGGTAAACATATATTGTCGATAGGTTAGGTCTAAAATAGGGGAGATGATGAACCTTCCTGATCAGCAGTTGCTGCCCGCGCAGGCGGAGTCGCTGCCTCGGCAGCCCGACGCAGGAACCGCGACCGCGGCGGCCGCCGGGAACGGCGCGAGGGCCGGCCACGCCGAGCCTGCCGTGCGGGTGGCCGAACTGCCGGAGCCCTGGCGGTCCGCCGCGGTGACGGTGGTGCTGCCCACCTACCAGGAGGCGGACAACATCCGGCTGATCGCGGACGCGCTGCTCCGGCTGCCGCTGCCGAACCTGCGGATCCTGGTCGCCGACGACAACTCGCCGGACGGCACCGGGCGGATCGCCGATGACCTGGCCCGCGAGCACGAGGACCGGATCACGGTCGTGCAC
>WRBL01000287.1 GCA_009784565.1 Streptosporangiales bacterium
GACGCAGGAGGCGCATTTCCCGCACGGGTCGGGGGTCGGCCCCTGCTCGCAGTTCAGCGAGCGGGCCAAGATCCTGGCGCTGGACGTCTTGCCGCATCCGCGCGGCCCGCTGAACAGGTAGGCGTGGTGCACGCGACCGCTGCGGAGCGCTTGCCTCAGCGGCTCGGTGACGTGATCCTGGCCCTTGAGTTCGGCGAAGGTCGCCGGCCGGTACCTGCGGTAGAGGGCAAGCGGCGGCGCATGGCGCTGCGCATCGACGCTGTTCTGGCCCTGTTCGTGGCCTTGACCCGAGACCTCGCCTGCCATGACCTCATCCTCGCCGGCCACATACCGCGGCGGCGCCGGAACGATAAGGACCCCCCGCGCACCCGACAGAGCCCGCGTACCCTTGCTGCCTTCCGGCCCTGGGGGGGTTGGCGAGATAAACGCCGCGCGGGGGCTGTCCGTAAGTCTAGTGGCGCCCCGGACTGGTCGCGCCATCGCCGCGAGGTTTCCCGGATTCCGGACGATGGCTCAAGTGGTTCCGCGTTTCCGGTAAGCTCGTCGGCGGAGGATTCGCCTAGTGGCCTAGGGCGCACGCTTGGAAAGCGTGTTGGGGGCAACCCCTCAGGAGTTCGAATCTCCTATCCTCTGCTCTCTGGGAGAGGGCTCCGGTCATCGCGATCGGGGCCCTCTCTTTTTTGGGTATCCCTCTGGCGTGGGAACCTCAGGTGAACAGCTGGGTGAGGCGTTTCGCGGCGTCCCGGGCGTCCTGGCTCAGGGCCAGGAGTTCTTCGCGGCCGGTCGTGAAGGTGATCGTGGAGATCGAGACGGCGCCCGTCGCCCGGCCTCCGGCGCCGACGGGAGCGGCCAGGCAGCGGATGTTGGCCTCGTTCTCCTGCTCGTCGACCGCGTAGCCGCGCTCCCGGACCCCGGCCAGTTCCCGGCGGAGCGCGTCCAGCGTGGTGATCGTCTGACCGGTGCGGGGCTCCAGCCCGGCGCGCGCGGCGAATTCGGCCAGTTCCGTGTCGCCCAGGCCGGCCAGGATGCACTTGCCGATGGCGGTCGAGTGCAACGGCTGTTCGTGGCCGACCCTCGAGGCCATCGCCAGTCCCTGCGTTCCCTCGACTTTGTGGGTGTAGACCAGCCGGTCGCCGCTGCGGATCCCGAGGTGGATGGTCTGTCCCCCGGCCCGGCTCTGCAGGTCCGCCAGTACCGAGTCCACGCTTTCCCGCGTGGCCGACCCCACCATGGCGGCGACGGCCCGCGCGGCCGGCCCGACCCCGTAGCGGCCCCCGTCCTGGGCCACCGCCCAGTCTTCCTCGGCCAGCACGCTGAGCAGGCGGTGCGCGGTCGGCTTGGACAGATCCGCCGCGGCGGCGAGATCGGCGAGGCGCACCGGTTCGCCCGCCCGGCACAGCGCCTCGATCAGCCTGAGCAGCCTGCGCGAACCCGCGCCGTCGTTCGCTCTCGCCACTGTGGGCTCCCGCACTCTTGACACCCTCGGACCCAGAATTTACCTTGTACGTCATTCTGTCGGCCAAAACGTCGTTCCGCAAGGCGGAACGGAAGGGACATCGATGGCTACCTCGCAGGCAGAGCTAAGACAGCTCTCCGAAAGCGCCACCCGGCATGTCCTCAGCAAGCAGGGCACCGACTCGGGACGGCGGGCCGGCTGGTTGATGATCTCCACCATCCTCATCGAGTCGTGGGACCTGTACGCGATCTCGTTCCTGCTGCTGTTCATCAAGCCCGAGTTCCACCCGAGCGACGCCATCCTGGGCCTCGCCTCGGGCGCGGTGCAGCTGGGCGCGCTGATCGGCGCGGTGGTCGGCGGGTGGCTGGCGGACAAGTTCGGCCGCCGCAAGGTCTTCATCACGACGATGACGCTGTTCGTGATCCTCTGCCTGCTGCAGGGGTTCGTCGCCAACATGTGGGAACTGGTCGCCGTCCGGCTGCTGCTCGGCATCCCGCTGGGCAGCGACATCTCCACCGGCTACGCCTACATCATGGAGTCCATGCCCAAGGGCAAGCGGGAGGTCATGGGCAACCGCTGGCAGGGCATGTTCGGCCTCGGCGAGATGATCGCGATCATCGTGGTCACCATCATGTACCTGAGCGGCATGAACCACGACCTGCTGTGGCGGGTCGGCCTCGCCCTGGGCGCCATCCCCGCCCTCGCCCTGCTCATCGGGCGGCTGAACGTGCCGGACACCGCCCTGTGGCTCGTTCAGCACGGGAAGTTCAAGCAGGCCAAGGCCGTCGCGAAGCAGATGTTCGATGACGACCTGGACATGCTGCCGGACGAGGACTTCCGCCTCGATCGCCCGAAGACCCGCGACTTCCTGGCCAGCATCTGGCAGGACCCGATCCGCCGCCGGGCCAGCATCTTCTCCTGGATCTCCAACGCCATGCAGGGAGCGGAGTTCGCGGCCTTCGCCTTCTACCTTCCGACCATCCTGGTCCTGACGGGCGTCTCCAGTGTCGGCGCCACCAACTTCCTCACCGCCGGCCTGTACGTCATCGCCACCATCAGCGGGTTCGTGGCACCGGTCGTCACCCCGAAGCTCGGCCACCGGGGGATCTCCCAGTGGGGCTTCGGCCTGGCGTTCGTCTCGCTGCTGGCCGCCGCGCTGTTCCTGCAGCTGGACTGGAAGCCAGCGGTCCTGCTGGCCGCCGCGGTCCTGATGTGGGGGCACTACTGGGACTCGTCCAACGGCATGACGATCGCCTCGGTGGTCGCCCCGAGCCGCTACAAGGCGACGGCCTCCGGCTTCGGGTACATCTTCGTGAAGCTCGCGTCGTTCGTGACGATCTTCTTCTTCCCGATCCTCTTCGACGCCCTCGGCATCCCGCTGGCCACGGTGGTCGTCTCGGTGCTGTCCCTGATCGGGTTCCTGGCCGCGAAGTTCATCCTTCCCGAGATCTACGGCTACGTGGAGCACGACAGCGAGGAGGTCGCGGTGGCCGGGGCGGCGGGATGACCGACCTCGTCACCATCGGCGAGAGCCTGGGGCTCTTCCGGGCGAGCGGGATCGGCCCGCTCACCCCGGGGGACGCCACTGTCTTCTCCTTCGCGGGCGCGGAGAGCAACGTCTCGATCGGGATGGCCCGGCTGGGGCACCAGGTCGCCATGGTCCAGCGGGTCGGCGACGACGCGGTCGGGCGGGTGATCGCGGACCGGCTGCGCGCGGAGGGCGTCAGCCTGGCCGGCTTCGTCACCGACCCGGACGCCCCCACCTCGTTCATGCTGCGGCAGAACCGGACCGCTGACCGGGTCACCGTGTCCTATTACCGGCACGGCTCGGCGGGGTCGCGCCTGCGCCGGGACGACCTGGACCCCGGCCTGATCCGCACCGCCAGGATCCTGCACACCACCGGGATCACGATGGGCATCAGCCCGTCCGCGCGGGACGCCGCCACCTACGCCTTCGACCTCGCCCACGAGGCGGGGGCGACGGTGAGCCTGGACATCAACCACCGCTCCCGGCTGTGGAGCGCCCAGGAGGCGGGCGAGACCCTGCGCGCCCTCATCGGCAAGGTGGACGTGGTGTTCGGCAGTGACGACGAACTGCGGCTGCTGGCCGACGGGGGCACTCCCGAGGAGCTCGCGGCCGCCGTCCGCGACCTCGGGCCCGCCGAGGTGGTCCTCAAGCGGGGCGAGCTCGGCGCCCTGGCGAGGGCCGGTTCCGAGACCGTGTCGGTCCCTGTGGTCCCTGTGACCGGTGTAGATCCAGTTGGTGCGGGGGACGCTTTCGTCGCCGGGTATCTCAGCGCCCGCCTGGAAGGCCAGGACGTCGTCGGCCGGCTGCGCCGGGGGGCGGTGTGCGGGGCCTTCGCGGTCTCCGTCCCCGGGGACTGGGAGGGCCTGCCCCGCCGGGCGGAGCTGGACCTCCTGGCCGGAACCGAGAACGTGCGGCGCTGAGCCGGGCACCAGGCGAGGCGCTAGAGGGAACAGCCATGCAGAGCGACAGCAGCAACAACTGGTTCGAGACCGCGTTCCGCGAGCAGCCGCTGATGGCGATCCTGCGCGGGCTCGAGCCGGACCGGGCCGTCGAGACGGCCCGCCGGGCCTGGGACCTCGGCATCGACTGGGTCGAGGTCCCCATCCAGTCCGCCGACGGCCTGGACGCGCTGGCCGCCGTCGCGGAGGCGGCCCGGGCCCGGGACCGCACCGTCGGCGCGGGCACGGTCACCACCGCCGAGCGCGTCCGGCAGGCGGCGCGGGCCGGAGCCCGCTTCGCCGTGGCCCCGGGCCTGGACCCGGACGTGGCCACGGCCAGCCTCGACGCGGGGCTGCCCTACCTGCCGGGGGTCTCCACCCCATCGGAGATCCAGGTCGCCGACCGGATCGGGCTGCGGTGGCTGAAGGTGTTCCCCGCGTCCGTCCTCGGACCGGGGTGGATCAAGGCGATGCACGGCCCGTTTCCGCTGGCCCGGTTCGTCGCCACCGGCGGGATCGACGCCTCCAGCGCCGCGCGGTACCTCGACGCGGGCGCCGCCGTCATCGGAGTGGGGTCCGCGCTCGAGGATCCCGGCCAGATCGGCAAGCTCGCCGACTTGCTCAGGAAGCGCGAATGAGGGAAACGGGGGAACTCGCATGACACGGATAGTCATCGCCGACTGCGATCACGGCACCGTCGAGACGGAGCGGCGGGCCGCGGCCGAAGCCGGGGTGGACATCATCCAGGCGAACTGCGTGACCGAGGACGACGTCATCCGGGCCGCGGCCGGCGCCGCCGGCGTGATCGTCCAGTACGCCCCGGTCACCGCCAGGGTCCTCGACGCGCTGCCGGATCTCCGGGTGGTCAGCCGGTACGGGGTCGGGGTCGACACCGTGGACGTCGGGGCGGCTCATGCCCGCGGCGTGCTGGTCTGCAACGTTCCCGACTACGGAACCGAGGACGTCAGCGACCACGCCATCGGGCTGGCGGTCTCGGTGCTGCGCGGGATTCCCCGCCTGGACCGGGGGCTGCGGCAGGGCTCCGCCGACCTTAACCCGGTCAAGCCCCTGCACCGCTTCCGCGGGCGGGTCTTCGGAATCGTGGGGCTGGGCCGGATCGGGGTGGCGACCGGAGTCAAGGCCCGGGCCCTCGGCTTCGAGGTCGTGGCGCACGACCCCGTCGTGACAGCGGTCCCGGAGGAGCTCAGCGGGGCCGGGCTCCTGTCCCTGGAGGACCTGCTGCGCCGGGCCGACGTGGTGTCGCTGCACGTGCCGCTGAACGACGCCACCCGCCACCTGATCGGCGCGCGCACTCTCGGGCTGATGAAGGCCGGAGCCATCGTCGTCAACACCTGCCGGGGCGGGGTGATCGACACCGAGGCGCTGGCGGACGCCCTGGAAGACGGGCGGCTTCTCGGCGCCGCGCTGGACGTGACCGAACCCGAGCCGCTTCCGCCGTCGCACCGGCTCTACGGCCTGCCGAACGTCGTGCTCACCCCGCACGCCGGCTGGTATTCCGAGGAGTCGTTCACCGAACTGAAGCAGCGGGCCGCCGGCAACGCCATCGACGGAGCCCTCGGCAAGACTCCCCGGAACGTGGTTACCCCCGGCAAGTGAGCATAAAGGCCCAGTCCGCATTAACCCGCCTGTACCAGAAATCACGGTACCGGAGGGTAGGTTCTAGTCACCTGAGGGTGGTATGAAGTCACAGGCACATTTCGCGGACGAAAGGCACAGGTAGAAGCCATGCCCCAGCCAGCGGGCCTGCTCGAGGAACAGAGCAGCCAGCCGGAAGGCTTCTGGTACACCGCTAAACGCAGGCTACTAGGACCGCCCCTGGTCAACGAGGATCTCGGTGAGCAGCGGCTCTCCAACCCCCTCGCCCTCGGTGTCCTCTCCCCCGATGGTGTGTCTTCCTCGGCCTACGGGCCCGAGGAGATCCTCATCGCGCTGCTGCCGGTCGCGGGGATGGCGGCGTTCACGCTCATCATGCCCCTGACGCTCGGAATCATCATCGTGATGACGTTCGTGGTGCTGTCGTACCGCGAAGTCGTCATGGTGTATATCCGGCCGGGCGGCTCGTACGTGGTGGCCCGGGAGAACTTCGGGCCAAAAGTCGCGCAGATCTGCGCGGTGGCGCTGCTCATCGACTACATCGTCACCGTAGCGGTGCAACTCTCGGCCGGGACAGCGGCGGTCGCCTCCGCGATCCCCGCGCTCGGCCCGTACAAGACCGAGATCACCGTCGTGGTCGTGCTGGTCATGTGCTACGGCAACCTGCGCGGGCTCAAGGAGGCCGGCAAGGCCTTCGCCGTGCCGACGTACCTGTTCTCCGGCGCCGTCATGCTGATGATCGTGGTCGGCATCGTCCGGGCCGTCTTCGGCAACCTGGGCTCCTACGACCCGCACACCATGACGGGCACCTTCGGTCTCGGCGCCGGGACCGAGGGCATCGTCAGCGTGGCCATGATCTTCACGCTCCTGAAGGCGTTCGCCAACGGCGGCGCGTCCCTGACCGGCATCGAGGCCGTGTCCGACGCGGTCGGCGCGTTCCACGCTCCGGAGGGCAAGAACGCCCGCAAGGTGCTGTACGCCGAGGCCATCATCCTCGGCCTGCTGCTCGCGGGCATCGCCTGGCTGGCCTTCGCCACGCACGCCACGCCCCGGATCAGCGGCTACCCGACGGTGCTGGCCCAGGAGGCGCAGATCGTCTTCGGGCACAGCGTCTTCGGGCAGATCTTCTTCTACGCCCTGCAGGCCGCGTCCATGCTGATCCTCTACACGGGCGGCAACACCAGCTTCAACGGGTTCCCGTTCCTGGCCAGCTACGTCGCCGGGGACTCGTTCCTGCCCCGCTGGCTGCTCAAGCGCGGCCACCGGCTGGTCTTCTCGAACGCCATCATCACCCTGACGGTCCTGTCGGTATCCCTGATCGTCATCAAGAACGCGAACGTCAACAGCCTGGTCCCGATGTACGCGATCGGCGTGTTCACCGCCTTCACCATGGCCGGCTTCGGCATGGCCAAGTACCACACCACGCACAAGGCCAAGGGCTGGCAGCGGAAGTTCGTCACCAACCTCTCGGCCGGCGCCCTTTCGCTGATCGTGGTCGCGGTCTTCGCCATCGTGAAGTTCGCCGAGGGCGCCTGGGTCGTGGTGGTCCTGTTCGCTATCTTCGTCCCGGCCCTGATCCGGCTGAACTCCGCGTACCGCGAAGAGGCCGAGGTCCTGGAGACCATCTCCGGCGCGGAGCCTCCGCCCCCGCCGCAGTACTCGCGCCGGGTGGTGTTCGTGCTGGTCGACAGCTTCGACCTGGCCACCCTGGCCGCGCTCCGCTACGCCCGCAGCCAGCGGCCGACCTCCGTCCGCGCCGTTCACTTCGTGATCGACAGCGTGCGGGCCGACCAGTTGCGCGAGAAGTGGACCCAGGCCAACCGGGGCGTGTCCCTGGACTTCGTCGACTGCCCGGACCGGCGCCTGACCCGGGCCGCGACCGAACTGGTCGAGCGGGAGATCGCCGACCCCGGCACGCACGTGACGGTGATCCTGCCCCGGCGCAGCTACTCCCCGCTCCTGGGCCGGCTGCTGCACGACCGCACGGCCGACAAGATGGCCTCCGCGATCAGCCGCATGCCGCGCTCGGCCGCGACAATCGTCCCCTACGACGTGCCCAGCCGGGTCGCGGCCCTGCAGGAGCGGACCGCCGCCAAGGCCGCGGAGAAGGCGGCGGCCCGGAGCCCCGAGCGGGGCGGAGCCGAGCGTGACCTGGCCAAGACCAGGGAGGGCCACGTCACGATTCAGCGGCCCGCCGCCGCTCCCGCCCCGGAGTTCGCGGAAAAGCCCGTGGCGAGGGAGCAGAAGCCGGCACCCGTTAAGGGAAAAACGGGTGTGAGCCCGATTTCCGGGGTGACCTCGCCCGGCAAGGTGTCGGTCGAGGGCAAGATCCGGGTCGTGGAAATCCGCCCGGTCGAGCGCAACTCGGTGCTCGCGGTCGAGATCGCGGACGAGACCGGCGCGCTGACCGCGCTGTTCTACGGCCGCTCGCATATCCCGGGCCTCGTCTGCGGTGCCCGCGCGCGGTTCGCGGGCTCGGCGGGCATCAAGAACGGCCAGGCGGTCATGATCAACCCCGCCTACGAACTGGTCGCGGCCGTCGACGAGGAGTAGCGACGCCGCGGCGGTCACCCGGCGTCCTCCTTCGGCAGAAGCTGGTACGCCGGGTTGACCATGGCCGGGCCTTCGGCGCGGGGCGACACCTGGCCTTCCAGGCGGAGCCGCGCGCCGGGCTCGACCCCCGGGATGTGCTGGCGGCCGTAGAACATGGCCGTCAGCTCTCCGGCCTC
>WRBL01000288.1 GCA_009784565.1 Streptosporangiales bacterium
ACCTGGTCCGCTCCGAGGACTACTGGTGGCTTCACCCGCTCACCACCCCGCAGCTTCGCACCGGGAACGCCCGCCGCCTGGCCCAGGAAGGCGTGCCGCCGGGCGATGCCGACCGGGCGGTGGCCCTGATCGCCGGAGCGCTTGCCGACGGCCCCCTGACCCGGCCCCGGCTCCGTGACCGGGTCGCCGCCGCCGGGGTGCGCACCGAGGGGCAGGCGATGGTCCACATCTTGTTCGCCGCCAGCATCCGCGGCCTGATCGTCCGGGGCCCGATGGAGGGGAAAGAGCAGGCATTCGTGCTGGTCCGCGACTGGCTGGGCGACCCGCCGCCGGAAACGGAGCGTGAGCGGGGACTCGGCGACCTGGCGCGCCGCTACCTGGCCGGGCACGCCCCGGCGTCTGACCGGGACCTGGCCCGGTGGGCGGGCATCGGGCTGCGGGACGCCCGGACCGGGCTGGCCCGGTTCGGCGCGGTCCAGAGAGACGACGGCCTGGCCGGGCCGCCGGGAAACGCGCGGCCCGCCGAAGCCGGACTGCCGCCGCCGATGCTGCTGGGCGCGTTCGACCCGCTACTGCTCGGCTGGGCCTCCCGGGACCCGATCACCGGCCCGCACCGGCGGCTCGTCACGGTCAACGGACTGTTCCGGCCGTTCGCCCTGGCCTCGGGGCGGGCCGTGGCGACCTGGACCCTCGCCAACGGCCGGGTCGCGTTGACGCCCTTCGCGCCGGTCGACGAGGAGACCCGGGCCGCGCTGGACGCTGACGCCGCCGACGTGACCCGGTTCCTGGGAGTCTGAGCGGCCTCAGCGCCGCACTCGGTACACCGAATTCGATACGTAGCCGGCGGGTGAATTGGCCCCCGGTGCCGTCGCGGTCCGTGACTGCCATACCCTCTGATCTAGACGCCCGAGCACCGCGCCTCCGCCTGAGACGGCGGCCCAGAACGATGGGAACCCCACCGTGACAGCGCCCGCAGCGCCGCAAACCCCGCCTCAGTCCTCCACGCCGGCTGACGGCCAGGCTCCGCCGCCGGAGCCCGGCACGACCGCGATGCGCGCTCGCCCGCGCGAGTCCATCGAGGAGCGCACCCGCCAGCTCGTCGTCGCCCGCCGCCGGGCGTCCGCGTTCCTAGCCGCGGTCACCGCGATCTTCATCGCCGTCACCATCTACGGAGTCCACGGCACCGTCCTCGGATTCGTGCAGGCGGGCGCCGAGGCCGCGATGGTCGGCGGTGTCGCCGACTGGTTCGCCGTGACGGCCCTGTTCCGCAAACCGCTCGGCCTGCCGATCCCGCACACCGCGCTGATCGTCGAACGCAAAGACCAGTTCGGTGCCACGCTCGGCCAGTTCGTCCAGGAGAACTTCCTCAACGGCGAGATCCTGGGGAGCCGGGTCCGGGAAGCCAAGCCCGCCACCCGGATCGCGGCCTGGCTGTCGGACGACGCGAACACGGCCCGCCTGGCCGGGCACGCGTCCGCCCTGGCCGTCCGCGCGGCCGGGACGCTCAACGACGAGGACGTCCAGCGGTTCCTCACCGGTGAACTGGCCCGCGCGGTCAACTCGGCCGACGTCGCGCCCCTGGCCGGGAAGGCCCTGCGGGCGATCATGGCCGAGGGCCACCACGACGAGCTGTTCAACGCGATCCTGGCCGGCGCCGACCGGTACCTGGAACTCCACTACGACGACCTGCGGGACCGGTTCGAGGCCGAGGCACCCCGGTGGCTGCCCGAGATGGTCTACGAGCGGCTGTATGACCGGCTCCACACACGGCTGCGCGAGCGCCTGGCCTCGATGGCCGAGGACCCCGATGACGAGAGCCGCCGCCACTTCACCGAATGGCTCAACGCGCTCCCGGATCGTCTGGAGCACGAGCCCGCCCTGCGCGAGCGCGCGGAGAGCCTCAAGAAGGACGTGGTCGGCAGCACCGCGCTGCGCGACCTGTCCTCGTCGGTGTGGCAGACGCTGAAGGAGGCGCTGCGCGCCCAGGCCGCCGACCCGAACTCCGGGCTGCACCGTCGCCTGTCCGGCGCGATCATGGCCGCCGGCCACCGGCTGGCGACCGACACGGACCTGCAGGAGAGCATCGAGCGGTCCGCCGAGTCGGCGGCGCGGGCCATGGCCGACCAGTTCCACGACGAACTGGCCGACCTCATCACCGGCACGATCCAGCGCTGGGACGCCTCGGAGACCTCCAACCAGCTGGAACTGCTGCTGGGCCGGGACCTGCAGTTCATCCGGATCAACGGCACCGTGGTCGGCGCCGGCATCGGCGTGATCCTGCACGCTCTCGCGCTCGCCCTGGCCTGAGGCCGGGCCGCCCGGCGGGGGAGTCCGCGGCTCGCCGCTACTGGCCGGGCGGCGGCGGTACCTGCGGACGCACCTGGGGAGCCGTCGGCGGCACGTTGGGAGACAGCGGCGGAATCTGGGGAGCTGCCGCGGGCGTCTCGGGAGCGGGCGGTTCCGGCGGAGCCATCGGCGGGATCTGAGCCGGAGCCGCCGGGGGAGCCCCCGGGGGAACGTCGGGCCCTGGCGGCGGCGGAGGGGGCATCGGGGGAATCTGGTCGCCGGCGGTTGCCCCGGGAGCGGGCGGCGCCGGAGGCCCTGGCGGCGGCGGAACCTGGCCGGCCTGGACCAGCGCCGCCTGGATGGCGACCACCGCCGCGTCGATCGCGGTCCGGGCGGTGATGGCACTGGTGTGGGCGCGGTCGATCGTGCCGAGACCGATGCAGTCGAACGCCACCTCAGCGTCATGGATCGCCGACTCAAGCTGGCGCGTGGCTTCCTGCAACGCCGGGTCGGGGGTTACGGCCTCCGGGGTAGTCATCAAGCTCCTCTCCTAGCACAGAAACAACGAAACGCATCCCTACCCGCGGAATCGGACGTCAACCATGTGCGCCTCGCGGCACCATTTGAGCAAGCGTTAGGTAGATATGATGACCCGGTGCTCAACCAGTCGCTGTCGCAGGCGGTCGCCGGGCGTGCCGCCGCCGCCCCGGACCAGGCCGCGTACCTCTCAGAGAACGGGCCGCTCACCTGGTCGGAGTACGACGGTGCCGCCCGCCGGCTCGCGGGCTCCCTTGCCGCCCGCGGCCTGGCGCCCGGAGACCGGGTAGCGGTCTGGCTGCCCGACAGCCCCCGGCTGCACGTCGCCTACCTCGCCTGCGAGCGCGCGGGCCTGATCACGGTCGGCGTTCCCGAGCGAGCCGGGAACCGAGAGCTCACCCACCTGGTCGCCACGACGGGCGCCAGCCTGCTGATCACCCCGTCCGGCCGCGCCGCCCCGGGCGGGATTCCGCATGCGGTCCTGCGCGGCGACGCCACGCTCGACATTCCCGGTCCGCCGCGGACCGCGGACACGGACCGTGAGCCCGTCGGCCCCGATGAGCTGTGGCTGCTGAACTCCACGTCCGGCACCACCGGCCTGCCCAAGTGCGTCCAGCAGGTCCAGCGCAAGTGGAGTCACCTCGCGTCGCAGGCCATCGTCAACGCCGCCCTGACCGCCGCCGACGTGATCATGAGCGCGGTCCCGAGCCCGTTCGGCTACGGACTGTGGACCGCGCATTTCCTGCCGCCGATGCTCGGGATTCCCTGCGTGCTGCGCGAGCGGTTTGACGCGTCCGAGACCCTGCGGGCCGCGGCGGCGGGGCGCGTCACCGTCCTGGCCTGCGTCACCACCCAGCTGCGGATGATGCTGGCCAGCCCGCTGATCACCGAACTGGACTGGAGCGCCCTGCGGGTCACCTACACCGGCGGGGAGCACACCCCGCCCGAGGTCCTGCGCGCATGGGAGCGGATCACCGGCTCGACGGTGCTGCAGTTCTACGGGTCCAACGAGTTCGGCGGGTTCTCCGGGACCGCCCTCACCGATGGCGAGGAGGCCCGCCGCACGACGGCGGGCCGGGTGCTGCCCGGAGTCACCTGCCGCCTCTACGACGACTCCGGCGCCGACGTCACGGCCGCCGGGGGGCCCGGGCAGCCCGGCGGCACCGGCCCCGGAACCAGCCGCGGCTACTACGAGGACCCGGACGCCGACGCGGAACTGTTCGGCCCCGGCGGACTCCAGCTCCTGCCCGATCTGGTCACCGTGGACGACGGCGGCTACGTCCGGGTGTCCGGGCGCAAGGCCGACATCATCATCCGCGGCGGCAAGAACATCAGCGCCGCGACGGTCGAGGCCGAGGTCGCCGCTCATCCCGACGTCGCCCAGGCGGCGGCCGTCTCGGTCCCCGACGCCGTCTACGGCGAGCGGGTCTGCGCCGCCGTCACCCTGCGAGACCGCACGACGCTGACGCTGGAGGAACTGCGGGCGTTCCTGGCCGGGCGCGGCGTCAGCAAGGAGTACTTCCCCGAGCACGTGGTCGTGCTGGAGGAGATGCCGGTTTCGGCGGGCGGCAAGGTCGCCCGGAAGGAGCTCCGGGCGACCGTCCTCGCGTCGATGTCCTAGGAGGCAGTCGGCTCGGCCAGCGCGGCCACGGCCGCGCCGTACATCCGGGTCTTGACCGTTCCCAGGGTGTCCCCGGCCTTGCCGACCTGCGCGGCCGCGAGCTCGACCGCGGTGGACCGGACGGTGGCCTCGTCCGCGGCGCGGTCGACGATTCCGGCGGCGAGCGCGTCGTGGCCGCCGTAACGGCGGGAGGTCGCCATGGCTTCGTGCGCGACCTGCGGGGCCAGGCGGCCCTGGATGAGCGCGGACATGCCCGGGGTGAACGGGATGTTGATGTCGACCTCGGGCAGGCACCAGAAGCCGCGGTCGGCGCGCATCACGCGGAAGTCGTGGGCGAGGGTAAACATGGCGCCCGCGGCGAAGGCGTGTCCCTGGATGGCGGCGACGGTGATGACCGGAAGGGTCAGCAGCCGGGAGAACAGGGCATGCACCGAGTCGACGTACGTCGCGTGCTGGTCCGCGTGGGTCATGACCCACTCCAGGTCCAGGCCGTTGGAGTAGAACTTCCCGGTCGCCGTCGTGACCAGGGCGCGCGGCCCTTCGGCCTTCGCCACCTCGTCCAGGGCGCTGGACACGGAGGCGACCCAGTCCGGGTGGAAGCGGTTCTCGCCGTCCCCGAGATCGAGAACGAAAACCTGGTCCTGACGGTCAAGCACGGGCATGGCTGATCCTTTACGGGGCGGCGGTCATTACTGGGAAGTAACTTAAGGCCTGCGGGCCTGCCCCCGCAAGCGCCGGTCATGCCATCCTGGCACGATGCCCAGGCTTCCCGGCCCCCTGGTTACCGCGGAGGCGCCACGGCGTCGGCTCGGCCGCACCGCGATCACGCACGTTCGCCAGGGGAGTGGGTAGCCGACATCGCCTCCCGCTTCCGCTTGCTGGGAATCGGCCCGCCCTAGTCCTCGCTGTTTTCGTCCCGCCACCCGGCGAGTCTCCTGGCTCGGTAGACGGCGGCCTGATCCACGGCATCCTGTTCACGGGCGATGCGCGCCCGTACCTGATCCTTGGTCAGTTCCTCGACCAAGCGCCGTGCTTCCTCCTTCGCCTGCTTGACTTCAGCTTCTCCGCGCTTGTTAATGGCATCGATCTCGGCGTCGTTGGTGGCGCATTTCAGTTCCTGGAACCACGCGTCCTCCACGGAGTCGAGCAAGGAGTCTAGAAGTTCACATCGAAGCTGGTCTCGCGCTTCTCTGCCGAGGTGGGCCTGCCATCGCTCCTGCTCAGCGATAAGCCAGTCCGGCGGTTCGGAGAGCAGGCTGCTGACCTGTCCGGGCTGGATCCTGCGGTCCTTCACGACTCGGGGCCGGATTCCGAGTCGCTCGGCGGTAATCTCGCGGTCGCGGCGCTCCTGCCGCTGAGCACGCTGCTTGCGCCGACGTTCCCGGGCCTCGATCAGCCAGTCCGGCGGATTCTCCTTAGTTTTCTGGATACGTGCGGGCGAGGCAGTCCTCCACCCGTGCTGGCGCAAGGTCGTACTGCCAACACCGAGTTCCTCGGCCGCCCGCCTGAGTTCGCCCATCTTTGCCCGTCCCATGACGTCCCCCTATTCAATCGTCGTGCGGGCACCGTAACCTCGGCCACTGACAATCCATGAGCGGTGCAGCCTCCGGGAGCGGGCCAATCGCGTCGCAGGCCGGGGGAAGCGCGTGCCATCATCGGCTCCACGCGGGTGGGCGGTGGCATCTGGTGCCCAGGCTCGGGGCCATCTCGGGCCGGGCGGTGCGGATAGCGGGTGGCCGGGGCGCGCTGGTCGCGGGGTGGCGCCCTGACCCCGCGACACCCGTCACCCAGGTAGGCGCTCACGGACCCCGTTATGGGTGTGCGACACGTTTGTTGAGGTCCCACGTTTGGGCTGGTTATGATGACAGTCTGGTTGTGTAAGCAACAACCAGACTGAGGAGTGCTCATGCCCGAGCCGTCGCTTCCGGAGCTGGAGGAAGAGCGGGACCGCCTGTACGCGCAGCTCAGCCGGATCGGGGACTTCCGGCGGGGATCGGTGAGCGAGAACTACCGCAGGTGCGGGAAGCCGAACTGCGCCTGCGCTGACCCGAGGCATCCCGGGCACGGGCCGCGGTTCCTGTGGACCCGGTCCGCCGGGCGGCGCAGGACCGTGGGCCGGCAGCTCGCGGCGGCCGAGGTGGAGAAAGTGCGGGCCGAGATCGCCCGGCACGTGGAGTTCACGGCGGCAGTGGAGCGGATCGCCGAGGTGAACGAGGCCATCTGCGAGGCCCGGCCGGCGGTGCCGGACGCTGCCGGGCAGGACCCCTCCGGGACGGGAGGGGAAAAAGGGGGCTCCGCGACGCGCTCCGGCGGGAGAAAGCCGCCGAGATAGGCGCCCTGGCCGCCGAGGCGGCCAGGGCGCTGGGCTGCGGGAACGGCCTGGAGACCGCGGAGACGGTGCTGCGGGCCGGGCTGCTGAGGCTCGGCGGCGGCATGCTCGGGGAAGCGCTGTCGGCCGACCCGGGATACCGCGGTCCGCGCACCGCCTGCGGGCACGGCCACCAGGCCGTGTTCACCGGTTACCGGGAGAAGGTCATCGACACCGTGCTCGGCCCGGTCACCCTCCGCCGGGCCTGGTACCACTGCCGGGCCTGCGGGCACGGCCTTGCCCCACGGGACGCCGAGCTGGGTGCCGCCGGGACCTCGATGTCGCCGGGGCTGGCCGCGATGACCGAGAAGACCGCGGCCGCGGGACCGTTCGCGGGAGCCCGGGACCTGCTGGAGGACCTGGCCGGCGTCCCGCTGACCGCCAAGCGGGTCGAGCGCGCCGCCGAGGCCGGCGGCGCCGCGCACGCCGCCGGAGCACGGGAACGGGCCGCGCTGATCACCGCCCGCAAGGTGGTGCCGCTGCCGCCGTCCCCGCTGCCGGACATGCTCTACGGCGTGATCGACGGCACCGGCGTCCCCATGACCAGGAGGGAAACCGAGGGCCGGCGGGGGAAGGGCGAAGACGGCCGGGCCCGCACCCGCGAGGTCAAGCTCGCCGTCTTCTTCACCCAGGACGAGCTTGACGACGACGGGTACCCGGTCCGGGACCGGGCCTCCTCCAGCTACATCGCCAGCTTCGAGACCGCGGGCGTGTTCGCGGGCCTGGTCAAGGCCGAGGGCATCCGCCGCGGCGCAGGCCACGTCCGGCAGCTGACGATCATCGGGGACGGCGCGGCCTGGATCTGGAACCTGGCCGAGGCCACGTTCCCCGAGGCCACGCACATCGTGGACCTCTACCACGCCCGCGAGCACCTGCACAGCCTCGCCCGTTCCGTCGAGTGCATGCTCGGCGACCGCTATGACCAGTGGCTGGAGGCCCGCCTGGACGACCTCGACCACGGCGACATCGACGGCATCGAGGCCGCCGTCCGCGAGTACCCCTTCGAGGGCGTGAAGAAAGACGAGGTCGACAAGGAGCTCGGCTACTTCCTCGGCAACGCGCCCCGCATGCGCTACAACTGGTTCCGCTCCCGAGGACTGTTCGTCGGGTCCGGCGTCGTCGAGGCCGGCTGCAAATCCGTCATCGGCGCCCGTCTCAAGCAGTCCGGCATGCACTGGACCGAAAACGGCGCCGACGCCGTCATCGCCCTCCGCTGCCGCGAGGCCAGCAGCACCTGGGAAGCCATCTGCGGCAACCGTCACAACCAGACAGGCGCCGCATGACCAGCCCAGGCCCGGAGACGACCTTCAGCCCCTACATTTTTGTCGCACACCCCCCCGTTATCCGCGAGGGGCTCCCAAACCCCGTCGGCCGGTAGGTTACTGTCCATGACTGACATCCCCGCCGTCGCCCAGAAGTGGCTGGACGATCCCGAGTTCGCCACCGTCGCCA
>WRBL01000289.1 GCA_009784565.1 Streptosporangiales bacterium
AAGGACCTCAAGATGGTCAAGCCGATCGAGCGGATCCTGGAGGCCGGCCTGTTCGGCCCGTGGAAGCGGCCGGACATCGACGGCCTCGACGAGCTGCCGCCCGGGATCAACCCGTCCCGGCACCCGAAGTGGGGCATCGACTCCTTCCACTTCTTCCCGAACTTCATGCTGCTGTTCTGGGCGCCGGGCTGGTACCTCACCTACGACTACTGGCCCACCGGCCCGCACAGCCACGTGTTCGAGACGTCGCTGTACTTCGTGCCCGCCAAGACCGCCGCCGAGCGCCTCGCCCACGAGCTGGCCGCGGTCACGTTCAAGGAATACGGCCTGCAGGACGCCAACACCCTCGAGGCCACGCAGCGGATGCTCAACAGCGGGGTCGTGACCGAGTTCCCCCTGTGTGACCAGGAGATCCTGCCGCGCGCCCTGCACAACGCCAGCAAGCGGTACGTGAAGGAGCACGCCAATGGCTAAGGAGCTGCCCGCCGAATTCAGGGACCTGGACCGGTTCTCGGACTGGATCCTGGAGACCGAGCGGGAACGCTACGACAAGCGGCTCGCCTCCACGATGGAGGAAATGCAGGAGTTCTACGACGTCGCGTTCCCCCGCCTGGAGGCGGCGAACAAATACCTCGAGGACTTCACCGTCGGGAGCCTGCCCGAGCCGGAGAAGAACCTGCTCCTGCTCATGATGTCCCTGGTCCTGGTGTCGTTCCCGGTCGAGGTGTGGCAGCAGCCCCGCGTCCCCGACAGCGGCGCCGCCTACCTCGACCTGGTCGTCGAGCCTCGTATCTGACCACAGATTTCCCCGGGTCATATCCGGGGCCCGGCACGGTTGACAGCATTTTGTCACGTTTTAACGTGAACGCTACGAGGAGCACGTTCCTCCGCTGTCTCTCCGAGAGGCCCCGGATATGGCCGACACCGCCGTTGGCACCGCGCCAGGAGGCATCCGCCTCACGCCCCGCCGCATGACCGTGGTGACCGCGGCCCTGCTGCTCGCCCTCATCGGGTACTCCGTCCCGTCCAACATGCTCGTCCCCCTGATCACCTCGCTCCAGGCGTCGTACCACATCAGCGCGATCTCCGCGATCTGGATCTCTCTGATCGCGCTGCTGTCCGGCGCGGCGTTCGTCCCGACGCTGTGCCGTCTCGGCGACACCATGAGCTGGAAGAAGTCGCTGGTCATCGTCGGCCTGGGCTGCCTGGCCGTCGGGGCGCTGATCTCGGCGGTGAGCGGGAACCTGCCGGTCCTGCTGCTCGGCCGGGCGATCACCGGCGTCGGCCTGGTCCTGTTCCCGATGCTGGCGGGGATCATCAACGACGAGTTCCCCATCGTCCGGCGCAAGGTCGCGGTCGCGCTGATGGGGGCGTTCCTGTTCCTCGGCACCGGGGTCGGCGGGATTATCGCCGGGCTGCTCGTGGAGCACCACGCCAGCTTCCGGATCGTCTTCTGGGGCGCCTGCGTCCTCGCCCTCCTCGGCATTGCCGGGATGGTCACGTGCGTTCCGAACAGCCGGGGCCGCCCCGCGGACGCGCCGTCGTCCTGGCTGGACGCGACCGACCTGCCCGGCGCGGCCGGGTTCGCCATCCCCGCGATCGCCCTGGACGTCGCGTTCAGCGAGGAGCCCGCCTGGGGCTGGGGCTCGTGGGAGGTCATCGGCCTCATCGTCGTGGCGGTCGTCGTCGCCGTCGCCTGGGTGTTGTACGAGCGGAGGGCCCGTAACCCGATGGTCGACCAGACCGTGTTCTGGTCCCGGCCCATGTGGGTCAACAACGCCGTGTCGATCCTGGCCGGGTTCGGGCTGTTCGGCGCCATGGTCGCCACGTCCACGTTCGCGCAGATGCCCCCGCTGCCCGGTCTCGGCGGCCTGGGCGCGAGCCCGGTCACCGGCGCGCTGGTGATCGCCCCGGCCGAGTGGCTGATGGTGATCATGGGCCCGATCACCGGGTACCTGTCCCGCCGCTACGGCAAGGGACCGTTCCTCACCGGCGGCGCGATCCTCGAGAGTCTCGGCCTGCTGCTCGTCGTCGGCTTCCACGGGTCGCTGGCGGCCCTGGCCCTGTGCATGACCGTCGTCGGCATCGGCATCGGGATGGTGTGCTCGTCGTTCGGCCTCATCTACGTCGAGGACATCCCGCCCGAGCACGTGGGCCGCATGTTCGGCATCTCCCCGATCCTGGCCACCGGTGTCGGCGGGTCGATCGGCGGCGCCGTGTTCGGCACGTTCCTGGGTCACGGCGCCCCCACGATCGGCGACTTCCAGGGCTTCTGGGCCCTGGCCGCCGGCCTCAGCCTGCTCGCCGCCTGCTTCGCCGCCGTCTACCTGGTCACCTACTGGTCCGGCTTCCGCGGCACCGGCGACCGCGCCATGGTCGCCCGTCCCCTCATCGACAGCGGGGCCCAGGGAAGCTGACGCCGCTCCCGCGCCCCGTCACACGCCGCGCATCGCGAGGAGCGTGAGGACGAAGGCCGCGGCGACCATCGCGATGCGGACGTAGTTGAGGCGGTCCCAGCGCTGCTGCTGCTCGCGCCAGTCGCCGGGATGGTCCTCCGCCGTCCAGTTCTTGGACCGGTTGTTGATCGGCACGAGCACCGCCACCGACAGGACGGCGATCGCGGCGAACAGGACCACGGCCGCGATCAGGAGACCGCCACCGGCCGTTCCCCAGGCGGCGGCGGACAGCCCGGCCGTGAGCAGCAGCGCGACGATGTACCAGACGGGCATCACGCGGCCGAGGACACGCCCGCCGTCGGCGGTGGCCTCGATGGCCGGTCCGGCGGGCAGCCGCCACAGGACCGGGTTCATGAAGGCCGAGACGGAGAACTCCGCCCCGGTCAGGACGCCGGTGACGGTCGCGGTGATGACGCTCAGCAGGGTAAGCATGATTTGGCCCCTTTTCTAGCATTGCTAGATTATCTAGCAATGCTAGAATAAATCGGTGACGGCCGCCAGGCAAGGGCAGGCCGGGAAACGAGGGAGCGAACATGCCGGCAGCGGATGCCCGGGCCCGGCGGATGGAAGAGCGCAGGCAGCGGATTCTCGACGCCGCCCGCGCCACCGCCGAGGACGGCGGCTGGGCCTCGGTCACGTCCCGGCGCCTGGCCGACGCCATCGGCTACTCCCAGCCCGTGCTCTACGGGCACTTCCCCGGCGGCAAGACCGAGATCATGCGCACCGTCGCGCTCGCCGGGTTCGCGGAGCTGACTGCGGCCACCCGGGCCGCCGCGTCCGGCCGGGCGGGCAGGCCGGCGGTGACGGCGGTCGCCGCCGCGTACCTGGACTTCGCGGCGGCGCACCCGGCCCTGTACGAGGCCATGTTCCAGCTCCCGCTCGACGTGCACTTCGCGTCCGACGACAGCGAGGCCGAGCTGCGCGCCGGCTTCGACGCGCTGGCCTCGGTCCTCGGGGACGACGGCGGCGGGGCGGTGACCGAGGCGTTCTGGAGCGCGCTGCACGGGATGAGCCTGCTGGAACGGGCGGGCCGGATGCGCCCCGAGCACCGCCCGGCCCGCGTCGCCGAGGTCGCCGCCCGCTTCAGCGGCTGACCGGAACTGCCCTTCCCCGCTTTCCCCCGCGGCCGGAATCCAGTTCACGGGACTGAGCTAACGAAGCTTCAGTTCCGTGAACCGAAGTTCACAGAGCTACAATTCAGTGAACTACAGATCTGTTATAGTTCACCTATGGAACTCGCGAAGCCAGCCCACCTGTTCGACCGGACCTGGGAGTGGCAGGCGCTGGCGTCATTCGCGGCACGCTCCGGGCCGCGTGCGAAGCTCGGCGTCGTCAGCGGGCGCCGCCGGCAGGGAAAGAGCTTCCTGCTGCAAGCACTCGCCGAGGAGACCGGCGGCCTCTACTTCCAGGCCACCGAAGCCGCTGAGGCAGAGTCACTTCGGCAGTTCACCGAGGCCCTGACCAGGCATTCGCGGCAGGTCATCGATCCGCCTTTCCGGGACTGGAACGATGCTGTCCGCTACCTCTTCAGCCAGTACACGGACGAGCCCACGCTCGTGGTGATAGACGAGTTCCCGTTCCTCACGCGCCTCTCACCCTCACTTCCGTCCATCATCCAGCGGGAGCTCGGCCCCGGCGGAAGCGGCCAGCACAGTGCCGTACGGCTGATCCTCTGCGGCTCCGCGATGAGCGTCATGGGCGGGCTGCTCGCCGGGAGGGCTCCCCTGCGCGGCCGCGCCGGCCTGGAACTCGTCCTGCAGCCCTTCCCTTACCCGGAAGCCGCCGACTTCTGGGGCATCGACGATCCGCACCTCGCGATGAAGGTCCACATGGTCGTCGGCGGCACCCCCGCCTACCGCCATGAGTTCGTTGACGGAGACGTCCCGGCCGGCCCGGACGACTTCGACAGTTGGATAACCCGGACCGCCCTGAACCCCGCGTCCCCGCTCTTCCGCGAGGCCCGGTACCTGCTGGCCGAGGAGACCGACATCCGCGAACCCGCCATCTACCACTCAGCCCTGGCGGCCATCGCTTTCGGACACACCACCAACGGCGCCATCGCGAACTACCTCGGGCGCAAGTCCGACCAGGTCACGCACCCGCTGACCGTCCTGGAGGACTCCGCGCTCATCGCCAAGGAACCGGACCTGTTCCGGGACGGCCGGTTCAGCTACCGGATCACCGAGCCTCTCATCACGTTCTACGAGGCCATTATGCGCCGCCGCTGGGCGGACCTGGAGCTCCGCCGCGCGGACGCCGTGTGGAACTCGGCCCGGAGCACGTTCCGGACCCAGGTGGCCGGTCCTCATTTCGAGGCCCTGTGCCGGTTCTACGCGACCCTGCACGGGACGGAGCTCTTCGGCGAGCCCACCGAGATCGGCAGCGGCAGCGTCAACGACCCGGCGGGCAAGTCCCAACTGCAGATCGACGTCGGTGCCCTCGCCATGCCCTCCCCGGACGGACGGCGGCGAATCGCCTCCCTGGGCGAGGCCACGTGGGGCGAGACCATGACCCTGCACCATCTGGAACGGCTCGAGCGGGCGGCGGCGCTGCTCGCCGCCCGCAAATTCGATACCCGGGACACCATCCTGGCCTGCTACAGCGCCGCCGGGTTCGACGAGAACCTTCGCGAGCGGGCGGCCCGTGACCCCCGAGTCCGGCTCATCGGAGCGGCTGACCTCTACCGGGAGCCGCAGGCGACCGGGAACGGCGGCTGACCCGGGCTACTCCTCCTCGTCCCCGTCCTCGTCGGGGTCCTCGCCGGCGGCGTAGGCGAGCATGCGGCCAAGCTGCTCCCGGGTGTTCTCCAGTTCCCCGGCCAGCTCCCCGGCCGCTTCCGCCTGGTTCTCGCCGCCGGCGGCGGCGGCCTCGTTCTCGGCCAGGGCCGCGCGCATGGCGGGGATGCCACCCAGCTCCGCCGTCTCGTCCGCCGCGTCCCCGGCCTCGGACCGGGACTGGTACGCGGCCCCGAACTCCTGCCAGGCGGCGGCGCGGAGGGCGCGGATCCGGGCGCCCGGGTCGCCGAGCGCGCCGAAGAGGTCGGCGGCGCGGCGGTAGGCGGGGACCGCCAGGTCCGGCTGGCCGGACCGTTCCAGGTCCTCGGCCGCCATGGCGGCCAGCACCGCGAGCGGCCCCTGATTGTCCGCGTCGCCCTCCAGGTCCCGGGCGGCCTGCAGGAACTGCTCGGCGGACTCGCCGTACTGGCCGATCTCGCGCAGCGAGCGGCCGTAGGCGTCCCGGGTCATGGCGGCGCCGCGCGGGTCATAGGGCACGTCCACCTTGGCGATCGCCTGCCCGAACAGTTCCGCCGCCTCGGCGTGCCGGCCGAGCTGCCGGTAGGCGCGGGCCGCGTTGAACGTGGCGTGCACCGTGTCGGGCTCGGAGATCCCGTCCCAGCGGGCGGCGGCCTCCAGGGACGCGGCCGCGAACTCCGCGTCCCGGCCCTCCTGCGCCGCGAGCGCGTCGGCCAGGATCGTCCACATCGGGGCGGCCGCCCCGGCGGGCAGCAGCGCGCCGCCGTGATCGAGGGCGGCGCGCATCAGTTCCTCGGCCCGGGCCGGATCGCCGTCGCCCATCGCGAACCGGGCCAGGTAGTCCTCGGCCTGGGCCGCGCACCAGGGCGTGCCCGCCGCCAGGAACGCTTCCCTCGCCGCCGCGAAACGCTCCCGCATCCCGTCGGGGTCACGCTGCCAGGAGTCGAGCTGGGCCAGCATGAGGCTGGCCTGCCCCTGGTGGAACCCCTGGTCCAGCTCGGCGGCGAGGGCGAGGACGGCCTCGCCCCGGCGGCGCGCGGCCGCGAGCGCGTCCGGGTCCAGGGCCGGCGGGGAGTCCGTCTCCTGTTCCGGGAGGGAGGCGGCGAGGGCGTCCATCTCGATCTGCCCGGCGGCCAGGTGGATGTTCACGTGGTTGCGCGGGGTCAGGGTTCCGGCGTCGAACGCCTCCCGCGCGGCGGCGGTGAGCGCCTCGGCCTCCCGCCGGGCCGCGTCGTGGCCGCCGGTCCGGCCCAGGGCGATCGCGGCGACGGCCCGTGCCTCCAGGGCGGTGTCCGGGTTCCCGTCCCCGCCGTGGGCGCCGGCGAAGGAGAGCAGGGCCTCGCGGGCGGCGCCCGGGTCGGTCTCCAACTGCCGTCCCGCCCGGGCCCGGGCGACCTTGACCGCCACGTCGGCAGGCAGGTCCGTGCCGTCCTGCCCGGCCCGTTCCTCTACGGCGGCCCAGGCCCGGCCCGCCTCGGGGTGCCGGACGTCGGCCAGTTCCCGGGCCCGCGCGATAAGGGCGTCGAGCTCGCTCCCGGCGGGGCCGGCGCTCGCCGGCGAGGCGGCGGACGGCGAGACCGGCACGGCGACGGCCGGGGCGGAGCCCGGGGCCGGGAGCCGGGCGGGCAGCCCGAGGGGCAGCGCGTCCAGCAGCGGCGGCCGCGCGAGCCGCGTCGCGACCCGGTCGCTGACGGCGCGGTTGCCGTTCCGCGTGTCGTAGGCGGCGCACAGCTCCGTGATCTCGGCCCGGAGGGCCTGGCCCAGGTCGGCGACCGTGCCCGCGCCGAGGGAGAGGCCGGCGTGGCCGAGCGCGGTCAGCCGGCCGGTCAGCACGGCCACCGCGGTGACGAACGACAGGCGGGTATCCCGGTCCACCTGGGTCTCGCCCAGCCACGTGGCGTGCTCGGTGAAAATCTCCAGGCCGCGCGGTTCGTTCCCGGTCAGGGCGCAGAACTCGATGTGCTGGCCGACCGCGTCCATCAGGCTGATGTCGTGCCGGGCCAGGGGGTAGCCGCGCAGGAACGCGCTCCGGGCCTCGTCGGTCCGGCCCAGGCGCACCAGCGGCAGCAGGGCCTGGGCCAGCACCCAGTGCGGTTCCTCAGTGCAGGTCTGCTCGCCGGCGATCACCGGGGCCCAGTGCCGCAGGGCTCCCTCGTCGTCGTCCAGGTCGACGCGCCAGCTGCCCCAGTTGCTGGGCTCGCAGGCCTGGCAGTCCGACATGTCGTCGCGGGGCGCCGCGATCGACGCCTCCATGTGGGCGGACTGGGCCTCGCGGTCACCGAGATGCCCGGCCAGGTTGGACCGGAAGGCGAGGACCGGCCGGAGACTGTACCCGTGCTGCCGGTACCGGCGGTCGAACTCGTCCAGCCACTTGTCCACGGTGGCCAGCGGGACGGCCGGGTTCCGGTACAGCCCGCTGGTCATCCACTTCAGCAGCCAGAAGATCTGGTGGGTGTACCCGCCGACCTCGGCCGGGAACGTGTCCAGCAGTTGCAGCAGCGCACCGACGGAGACCGGGATCCGGTCCCGTTCCGAGCTGTACCCGTAGGCGTAGGACAGGTGGATGAGGGCTTCCGCCTCCAGGGCACGGTCTCCGGCCGCTTTCGCCTGCTCCGCCACCGATTCCAGGCTCTGGGTCTTGGCCCGGCCCTCCGGGAGCCGCGAGCACCGCTGGAGCTGGGCACGGACTTCGTCAACCGTCATGGTCAGGCATCTTCCTCGTTCTCGGTGGCGTCCCGGGTGGCGCGGGCCAGCAGTTCGCCGAACGCCCGGTTAAGCAGGGCCGAATCCGCGGGGCGCAGCGGCCGGTGGGTCATGAGCAGCGCCTGCCCGTACAGGGACTCGACGGCGGCGGTCAGCAGCGGCTGGTCGGTGATCCGGGCCAGCCGCCGGATCACGGGGTTGTGGTGGTTGAGGGCGAGCTGGGCTCGGGCCGCGCCGGACTTCAGCGAGCCCAGGATCTCCGACCACAGGTCGTCGGCGTCG
>WRBL01000290.1 GCA_009784565.1 Streptosporangiales bacterium
GGACCCGCGGCGGACCGTGCTGCTGGCCGAGGCCGGCGGCCGTCCCCGCAGCCCGTTCATCTCCATTCCCAAGGGCTTCTACTACACTCTCCGGAGCGACCGGTATCTCTACCGGTACCCGGCCGGCGCCGGCGAGGTCTGGCTGCGCGGCAAGGTGCTCGGCGGGTCGGCCGCGGTCAACGGCATGATGTGGATCCGCGGAGCCCCCGCCGACTGGGACGGCCTGAACCTGCCCGGCTGGGGCTGGGCCGACATCGGGCCCGCCTACCAGGCGATCGAGCGGGAAATCGGCGTGTCCACGCCGCCCGCCACCGAGATCACCGGGGCGGTTCTGTCCTCGGCCGCGTCCTACGGGTGGGCCGTCACCGCCGATTTCAATTCCCGCGACACGGAACGGATCGGGCTTACTCCGTCTTCGATCGTTTCCGGTAAGCGGGTGACGAGCTACAGCACCATGATCCGTTCGGCGGAAAAGCGGCCGAACCTCGCCGTGGCCGCCCGCACGCCGGTCGCCTCCCTCGTCTTCGACGGCCGCCGGGTCCGCGGGGTAAGGGTCCGCGGGGGCGGCGAGATCCGGGCGCGGAAAGAAGTGATCGTGTGCGCGGGTGCCATCGAGACGCCCTTGCTGCTGGAACGGTCCGGGATCGGGCACCCGGACACGGTCCGCCGCGCGGGCGCCGTCCCGGTCGCCGAGAGCCCGAACGTCGGCGAGCGCCTGATCGAGCAGCGGGGCCTGTCGCTGCAGGTCAGGCTGGACCGGGGCCCGGGGATCACCCCGGCCCGGCAGGCCGCGGCGGCCGTGAGGTACGCGGCCACGAGACGGGGCCTGCTGGCGACCGGAGGCTATGACCTGGTGTGCCAGTTCAAATCGCGGCCGGACATCGGGCGCCCGGACGTGCAGGGGCTGTTCGCGCCGCTGGCCCTGGACACGAGCAGCGAGGTCATGAAGCCGGCCCGGCATCCGGGAATCCTGTTCATGGGCTATCCGATACGGCCGGAGACGGCGAGCTCGGTGCATTCCTCGGGCCCGGACCCCGGCGACCCCCCGGTGATCGACGCGCGTTACCTGGAGACCGCCAGTGACCGGGATTCGGCCGCGCCGGTGCTGGACATCGCCCGGGCGGTGCTGCGGCAGGGACCGCTCGCGGACCGCGTCCTGGTGGAGGAGTTCCCGGGGCCGTCCGTGGGGACGCCGGAAAAGGCGGTCGAATACAGCCGGGACTACGGTTCCGGGATCTACCACGCGGTCGGGTCGGCGGCCATGGGGCCGGACGGCGCCGACGTGACCGACCCCAGGCTCCGGGTCCGCGGCGTCACCGGCCTGCGGGTCGCGGACGCCTCGGTCCTGCCGTCCCAGGTGTCGGGCAACACGGCCGCCCCCGCGATGGCCGTAGGCTGGCGGGCCGCCGATTTCATCCTCGAGGAGTACTGATGGGCCGGCTGCTGGCCGTGAGCGACCTGCACGTGGGACACCCGAAGAACCGGGAGATCGTCGCGTCCTTCCCGCCAGGCGGGCCCGGGGACTGGCTGCTGGTGGCGGGAGACGTGGCGGAGAACTTCGCCGACGTCGAGTGGGCCCTCGGGGTCCTGGCCGGACGCTACGAGCGTGTCGTGTGGGTGCCCGGCAACCACGAACTGTGGACGCGCAAGGCGGACCCGGTGACCGCGCGGGGCGCCGAGCGCTACCGGATGCTGGTCCGGATGTGCCAGGGCCTGGGGGTGCTGACCCCGGAGGACCCGTACGAAGCATGGGAGGGGCCGGGCGGCCCGGTGACGATCGCGCCGCTGTTCGTCGGCTACGACTACAGTTTCCGGCCGGACGGGGCACGGACCAAGGAAGAAGGGCTGGCGCACGCCTACGAGACCGGGGTCGTCTGCACCGACGAGTACCACCTGTACCCCGAGCCCTATCCCAGCCTGGACGCGTGGTGCGCCGAGCGGATCGAGGCCACGGAGCGGCGTCTCGGCGCCGAGCTGGACCCGGCCCGGCCCGTGATCTTCGTCAACCACTACCCGCTGGTCCGCGAGCCGACCCGCATCCTGCGGTACCCGCAGTTCGCCCAGTGGTGCGGCACGACCCGGACCGCGGACTGGCACCGGAAGTACAACACGGCCGCGGTGGTCTACGGGCACCTCCACATCCCCCGGGTCACCTACCACGACGGGGTGCGCTTCGAGGAGGTGTCGGTCGGCTATCCCCGGGAGTGGCAGCGCCGGGCGGAGTGGTTCGGCACGGAGCAGCCGAGGGTCCCGTGCCAGATCATGCCGCCGCCTCCGCCGACGGTGACGCCCTCAGGAGCCCCGGAGGGAATGCGGGGATAGTCATTAGCCGGCCGCCGGGTAAATGGGGGATGACCCTGAGAGACATCGGGGCCCGGCCGGCATATGGTGGCGCTATGAGTTCCTCGATGTCGCCCGAGGAGATCCGCGCCGCCGCCGAGGTCCACGATGAGCTGGACCCGCGCTACCGGGACGCGGTGATCGAGTCCTTTCTCGACAAGGTGGGCCGGGAGATCGACGCGCGCGTCGATGCCCGGCTCGCCCAGGGGGCGCCCCAGGCGCCCGCCCGGCCCGTGAAGCCGCGTTCCGAGAAGTCGGCGCTGCCGCTGGCCGTCGTCTCGCTGGTCTTCGGCATCCCGCTGACCGCCATCACCGTCGCGGCGGGCCCGCACCCGGTGGGCCTGCCGGGCCTGCTGGTGGTGTGGGCCGCGATCGCGGTCATCAACGTCGCCTACAACCTCGGCGGTCAGCGCCGGCGGTAACGGCAGGCCCGGGCGGCGCGCGTCGCGCCGCCCGGGCCAGTCCGGAGCCGGAGCCGTCGGAGCCGGAGCGCCCGGTCAGGCGGAGGCCTTCGCGGCGTCCTCCTGCCCGGCGGCCGTGCCCGTCTTGGCCAGGGCCCGTTCGTACTGGGCCTGAGTTGGAGCCTTGCACTTGAAGTAGACGATGATCGCCGCGATCAGGCCGAGGGCGGCACCGAAGAAGAACCCGCGTTCCCAGTGGAACGTAGCCGAGCCCCAGAGGGTGCCGGTCATGATCAGGGCGGCCAGGCCGCCGGCGAAGCTGCCGCCGAGCGCCTTGAACGCGTAGACGGAGCCGTAGTTGATCGCGTTGTTGTTCTCTCCGTAGTAGTCGGCGACGGCCGCCGCGGTCATCGGGAAGTTCGCGCCCGACAGGCCGCCGGAGATGACGGCGCAGATCGCGAAGAGCGCCGGCTGGTGTTCCAGGCCGCACAGGAGCGTGAGCAACTGGAAGACGAAGTTGCCCAGGTAGGCGTAGGCCATGGTCCGGCGGCGCCCGATGCGCTCGGAGATCAGGCCGTAGATGGGCCGGAAGACGCCGTCGGCGAGGTTGAACCCGGCCGCGCCTCCTACCGCGGCCCACAGGCCCAGGTGCATCGCCGTCCCGAAGCTGTAGTAGTAGGCGACGCCGAACAGCGAGCACCCGATGTAGAGGGCGTACTGGATGCCGAGCCACTTGGCCTGCGGGGTGGCCCACATCTGCCGCAGCGTGTAGTGGCCGAGCGCGGGCGGGTTGCTCTTCAGGTCCCGGGCGGTCCGCTTGCCCTTCGCCCAGTTGAGCGGGTCGACGGTGGCGGGCCACCAGTTCTTCGGCGGGTCCTTCATGAACCAGCCGCCGATGGCGATGCCGACCGTCATGATGATGCCCTGGATGATGATGAAGTGCTTCACCGCGCCGGGGGAGAGGCTGGCGCCGACGCCGCCGCCGGTCGCGAAGCCGCCGACCGCGAGGACGAACGGCACCGACCCGTAGGCCCAGCCGCCGTTCACGAACCCGGTCCGCCAGCCCTTCTTGTCCGGGAACCACTTGGCCACGATGTTGATGGCACTGGAGTACACCATGCCGGAGCCGATGCCGCCGAAGAAGGCGTACCCGAGGTAGGCCTCCCAGATGTTCGTCGAGTACGCGGTGATGGTGTAGGCCAGGACGCCGCAGATGAGGCCGCCCGCCATCGTCGCCCACCGCACCGGCAGGATCCCCTTGTTGCGCAGGTATCCGGTGCCGATCTGAACGAACGACTCGAAGATGACGAAGAAGGAGAAGAGCCAGAAGACCGGGGCGTCGCCCCAGTGGTGGGCCGCCTGCAGGGAGCCGTTGAGCGCGCCCCAGGTGTACTCGACGAGGCCGGACAGGCACATGACGAACCATGCGGCCCAGATCACGGTTCCCCGCGAGTATCCCAGCAATTGTTTGGGGGTTTCACCGACGCGGAAGACGCGCCCGGTCTCATTGCGGACCAGCTCGTAGCTGGCTGCCGTTTCGGACATGGCTCTCCTTCTGAATTGCGACATAGGAGATCGAGAATATGGTTAAGGTCTGGTTAAGCTAAATGTAGGGGACTGCTTATCGAAAAAACTAAATTACGAGAGTGATTCGTTCAAGGGGGGCGTGATGCTTTTCTTGATTGATGCCAATGTGGTTCCAGGGTGCCCTTGATAAGAGTGTGCTATCTATTCCCTTATAGAAAAACGCTAAAGGGCAGGCTCAATTGAGCCCACCCCTTAGCGTGGAATGTTTAGCGTTTTTGGTTTAAATCGCGCCGGCCTCCCGCAGTGCAGATACCTCGTCGGGGGAGTATCCGAGGCTCTCCATCACCTCGGCGGTGTGCTCGCCGAGCAGAGGGGACCGCTCGACCGAGACCGGCGACTCCGACATGCGGATCGGGCAGCCCACCGTCTTGAACGCGCCGCGCTTGGGATGGTCGACCGATACCACGGACCCCAGATCGGCCAGGGTCTCGTCCTCGATGAGCTCCTTCGTGGACAGGATGGGGCCGCACGGGATGTTGCGAGAGTTCAGCTTCTCCATGACCTCCCACTTCGAGTGCCGGGACGTCCACTCCTCGATGAGCGCGAAGACCTTGTCCAGCTTGCCCAGCCGGGCCTCCGGCGTGGCCCACTCCGGGTCCTCGATGAGGTCCGGGTTGCCGGTCAGCTCGCACAGCGGGGCCCAGCCCGGCGGCTGGATGATGATGTAGATGTAGTCGTTGGGCCCGCCGGGCGCGCACTTCAGCGCCCAGCCGGGCTGCCCGCCGCCGGACGCGTTGCCCGACCGGGGAACCTCGTCCCCGAACGACTCGTTGGGGTACTCGTTCAGCGGGCCCGCGGCCAGGCGCTGCTGGTCACGGAGCTTGACCCGGCACAGGTTCAGCACCGCGTCCTGCATGGCGACGGATACCCGCTGCCCGCGGCCGGTGCGCTCGCGCTGGAGCAGCGCGGCCAGGATGCCGGCGACCAGGTGGATGCCGGTGCCGGAGTCGCCGATCTGCGCGCCGGTGGCGGTCGGCGGCCCGTCCTCGAAGCCCGTGGTGCTCATCGCGCCGCCCATGGCCTGCGCGACGACCTCGTAGGCCTTGAAGTTGGCGTACTTCCCCTCGCCGAAGCCCTTGACGGAGGCGACGACCAGCCGTTCGTTGACCCCGGACAGCGTCTCCCAGTCGAAGCCGAGCCGGTCGAGCACGCCCGGGCCGAAGTTCTCGACCAGGACGTCGGCGTCCCGCACCAGGCGAGTGAAGACCTCGCGCCCCCCGTCCGACTTCAGGTTGACCGTGATGCTGCGCTTATTGCAGTTCAGCATCGTGAAGTACAGGCTGTCGGCGTCCGGCACGTCGCGCAACTGGCCCCGGGTGACGTCCCCGCGTCCGGGCACCTCGACCTTGATGACGTCCGCGCCGAGCCAGGCCATCATCTGCGTGGCCGACGGTCCCGACTGGACGTGCGTCATGTCGACGACACGGACTCCCTCAAGCGCGCTGGTCATGTAGCTCCCTCGTGTGCCTGGTTACGAATACTGTATGCAATGTGTGAATACCGTTCAAGAGGCGGCGGGCCGGTCAGGCCGTCCCCCGGGTCCGGGCCAGCAGGTCGGCCGCGGCGTGAACCGTCCGCAGCGTGGGGGCCTCCGCGCCGGTCATGTCGGCCATCTCCACCACCGCCGTCACGATGGCGTCCAGTTCGAGACGCTTGCCGGCCTCCAGGTCCAGGAGCATCGAGGTCTTGTGATGGCCGACCTTCTCCGCGCCCCGCAGCCGGCGCTCCACCGACATCTCCGGCTTGCTGCCGACCCGCGCGGCGATGTCGAGGATCTCCTCCATCACCTGCTGGGTCACCCGGCGGGTTCCCGGGTGGGTGCACATGTCCACCATCGTGGCCCCGGTCAGGGCGGACAGCGGGTTGAAGATCGCGTTGCCCATGAGCTTGATCCAGATGTCGTCGCGCAGCGCCGGCTCGACCGGCGACTTCAGCCCGCCGGCGATCATGGCCTCGCTGAGCCGGGTGCAGCGTTCGCTGACCTTCCCTGACGGCTCTCCGATGGAGAACCGCGTGCCCTCCACGTGCCGGATCACGCCGGGCGCCTCGATCTCGGCCGCCGGGTAGACGACGCAGCCGATGGCACGCTCGGGAGCAAGGACGGCGCTGGTGGCGCCGCCGGGGTCGACCGCCTCGATCCGCCGGCCCTCGTACGGGCCGGCCAGCTGGTGGAAGTACCACCAGGGGATGCCGTTCTGGGCCGCGATGATCGCGGTGTCGTCGCCCAGCAACGGCTTGACCAGGGAAGACGAGTTCGGGTAGTCGTACGCCTTCAGTCCCATGAACACGTAGTCCACCGGCCCGATCTCCGCCGGGTCGTCGGTCGCGTTCGGATGCGCGGTGAAGTCCCCGCGCGGGCTGAGTACCTGGACGCCGTTGGCCCGCATGGCCTTCAGGTGGTCCCGGCGGGCGATCAGGTGAACCTCGGCACCGCCGCGGTGCAGCGCGGCACCCCAGTACGCGCCGATCGCTCCGGCTCCTACGACCGCGATCCTCATCGGCCGCTCCCTCCGCGGCGCCTTCCCTCCCGGGGCGGCGCCTCATTGATAGAAACTGATTTGTATACAGCATTCCTTATGAGATCTTCCCTATCAAGAGGTCGATAGTACATTGCATACAACTTTCGGTACGCTACGTGTATGAGCGACCCTCTTCCGTCCGCCAGCCGACGCGTCACCCGTCCGACACCGCTGCGGCAGGCCGTGTACGATGCCCTCGCCGAGATGATCGCGAGCGGTTCGCTCAAGCCCGGGCAGCACCTGGTGGAATCCGAGCTCGCCGAGCAGCTGGGGGTCAGCCGCCAGCCCATCCGCGAGGCGCTGCAGCGCCTGCAGGGCGACGGGTGGGTGGAACTGCGCCCGGCCTACGGGGCCTACGTCCATACCCCCACGACCGAAGAGGTGGGCCAGCTGCTGGGCGTCCGCTCGGTCCTGGAGTCCTACTCGGCCCAGCAGGCGGCCGAACGGCGGACAGAGGAGGACATCCGCCGGCTGTGGAAGCTCCACGATGACGGCGTCGCCGCGACGACCGCGGACGACGAGCGAGCCCTGGTGGACGCCAACGCCGCCTTCCACAGCTTTATCGTGGAGATCTCCGGCAACAAGGTCCTGGCCGAGCAGATCTCCCAGGTCCAGCGGCGCGTGCGCTGGTACTACACCCCGATCGCCCGCCCCCGGGGACCGGAGGCGTGGAACGAGCACGCCTCCCTGATCCGCGCCATCGCCGACGGCGACGCGGCCGGGGCGGAGCGGCTGATGCGCCGTCACACCGAGCGGACCACGGACTTCTACCGCCAGGAAATGCCCGAGGCCTTATGCCCCCCGAGGCCCTGTGTTCGCGATCGCTGTCGTCATGGCAGCAGAAACGGCGAACCTAAGCGTCGGAGTCGGCCCCCCGGCGGATAACCGGCGGAGCAAGGTGATGGTGCGTCCTTCCGGGCTGGCGCGGAGCGTGAACGACGAAGTAGTTCCTGCGCTCGATCAGCATCCGGGCGTCGGGCATCCGGGCCGCCGCGGGCAACATGTAATGCTCGGCGGAGTTGCACTCGCCAGTCCGGTTGAAGTAGGGCACGCCCGCACGCTATCGCAGAGTCAAGTCTCGTGAAGAGTCGATGAGTCTAGAGTAAAAAATCGCCCCCGCTGGCGGCGCGCCGGACTTTGCTCTTCAAAAATTTCGCTGTTGTTCTGGCCGTTCCGGCCGTGCGGGTCAGCCCGGTCTCCGGGCCGCGCCGTCCAGCCCGGTCACGGTCACCTGACCGCGGCAGCGGGCCCTGGCCCGAGCATGGCCCCGCACCGCGGCGGACCTGGACCGTCGGCCCGGGGTCCGGGGGTATCCCCCGGTGGCCGCGGAGCGGCCGTACCAGGCA
>WRBL01000291.1 GCA_009784565.1 Streptosporangiales bacterium
CCGTGATCAGTGTCCGAGGCGGGTCCTGAGCCACTCGCTGGCGTCCTGGCGGGCCCGGACGGCGATCAGGGCCGGGCAGTCCGGGTTGTCGAAGCCGTGCGGAGCACCGGCGTAGACGTGCAGGTCCGTCGGGACCCCCGCGTGGGAGAGCCGGTGCGCGAATTCCACGTCCTCGTCGTAAAAGGCGTCCAGTGACCCGACGGAGATGTACGCGGGCGGCAGGTTCCGCAGGTCGGTGGCGCGGCTGGGTGCCGCGTAGGGCGGGATCCTGTCCGTGCCGTAGAGGTCTCCCAGGTAGGAGCGCCACCCGAATTCATTCGACGTGGGATTCCAGACGGGTACGTCATCCCACTGGCTCGAGGCAGTCACCTGCCGGTCATCCAGCATCGGGTACATGAGCATCTGGAACGCGACCGGCAGTTCTCCCCGGTCACGCGCGAGCAGGCTGAGCGCGGCCGCCAGGCCCCCGCCGGCGCTGGCCCCGAACAGGCCGAGGCGCCGGGGGTCGATGTCCAGCTTGGCGGCGTTGTCGAAGGTCCATTTCAGTCCGAGGTAGCAGTCGTCGATCGCGCCGGGGTACGGGGTCTCCGGTGAGAGCCGGTAGTCCACCGAGACGCCCACGCACTGGAACTCGCGGCACCAGGTGTCGAATCTCAGGTCATCGCGCAGGTGGGTTCCGTTGATGTAGCCGCCCCCGTGGATCGAGTACACGCACGGCATCAGTCCGGCGGCACCCTTCGGACGGTGAACGCGCAGCACGACGGACGGATTTCCCTCGACCCGGACATCGGTTCGCTCGACCTCGTCCGACACCGGCGGCAGGGGCATCGCGGCGCGCTGTTCCCGGATGGCGTCAAGCGTCTGCGCGGTGAAGACAGGAGCCTTGGGGATCGTGGCGAGGTAGGCGGCGATCTCCGTGTCGATCTTGACCGGGGCCTTCATGCTCTCTTTCTCCCTTGGAGCGGCTGGCGTGAGTCCGGGGAGCTCAGGAAGCGTCCATTTCGCTCAGGGCCATGCCGCGGTTCTTCGGGCCCAGGCAGATGATGACCGCGGCGATCAGCCCGGTCAGGATGAAGACCCCGAGCGTCCAGCGGACGCCGACGGCCGCGAGCAGGGGGATGAAGGCCAGGGGCTGGATCGCCCCGCCGACATGGCCGACGCCGTCGCCCAGGGCGGCGGCCGTGGCCCGGGACTGGGAGGGAAATATCTCGCCGGTGTAGATCCATCCTGTCCCCGCGATCACGTAGATGCCGAAGGTGGCGACGATTCCTCCGATCGCCACGGCCAGCGTGCCCGTCAGCAGGAGGATGCCGAATCCGGCTATGAGCAGGACCGTGCCCGCGGCGGTCAGCCACTTGCGCTCGACGCGCTCGATGACGAAGAGCAGCAGGAAGGGAACGAGGATGACGGTGCTGCGGCTGATGGCCGTGATCCAGAGCGCGGAATCGGTCGAGTGCCCGAGCTTTTCGTAGACGATCGGGGCGTAGCTGAGGAACATGTAGTCCGTGAAGTACAGGAACAGCCAGTAGCCGGTGATCATGATGACGCGTCGCGAGTACGTCCGGTCCCGGAGCGTCTTCAGAAGCGTGCGCACGGAGGACTCCGGCTCGTCCGCGTCGGGAAGGAGACGGATGCCCGCCGTCTCGGCTGGCCGGGCACTCCCCCGCGCCCAGGCACGTCGTTCGTAGGCGGCCAGTTCGCCTGCCGCTTCCTCGAGGCGCCCCCGGCGCGCGAGCCATCGCGGCGACTCCGGGCACATCCGCCGGGTGAGCCCCAGCGGGATGGCCAGTCCCGCGAACACGGCGAGGCCCACCGCGAATCGCCATCCGGTGTGGGGAAGGGAGATGATCAGGGGCGGCAGCGCGTACCCGACCCCGAGGATGACCGCTCCCCCGCAGACGCTGAGCGTGTTGAGCGATATCCCCCGCTGCCGGGCGGGCATCATCTCCGACAGATAGGACACCGCCAGCGAGATGGTGGCTCCGGTGCCGATTCCGCAGAGGCCGCGGAACAGGGAGAACGACAGGGAATTCCAGGCCAGTGCCGTGAGAATCGCGCTGACGGCGAGGACCGCGGACGTGACCATGATCCCGGTCCGCCGGCCGAAGCGGTCCGACAGGTAGCCGATGATCAGCGCGCCGATCGCGTACCCGATGAGGTTGAGGGTGACGGGCAGGGCCAGGCCCGCGGTCGCCATGCCGTACTCCGCCGAGACCGACGGCAGCACGAACGCGATGACGCTGATGTCGTAGTTGGCCGCCAGCAGGAGAATGCCGACGACACCGTACGCGCTCCACGGGAGGCCGTGGCGGGTGAGCGCCTCAAGGCGCGCGACGACCGTCATGCCCGGTTCCGCGGCAGCCGCCCCTTGCCGCGCCGGCTTCTTATCGGAGGACAAGGTCTTCTCCGAAGTACGGGGCGATGATGTTCCGCAGCTTCATGATTTCCACTTCGTCCGAGGACGGGGCAGCCCGCCGCTGGGGGTTTCCCGGGTCGCGAAGCCATTCCCACAGCAGCCGGGCGTCGAAAGCGCCGTTGGTGGCGGACCGCCCGAACTCGTTCTTGTAGTAATTGTGGGCACGCTCGTCCAGGTAGACCTTCGTGCTGGCGGCCTGGTCCAGGGCCGTGTTGTAACGGTCGTAGGCGTCGGGGAGAACCTCGACCGCCTGCTTGTCGCGCGTGATGAGGGCCTCGATGCACTGCATCGCGAAGCGCGTCACCAGCTCCTCGAGGTGGATGGCGGCGAAGCCGACGTTGGCGTTCGTGTTCGGGCCGTAGAGCATGAAGAAGTTGGGGAAGCCGGGGAGCATGCTGCCGAGGTAGGCTCGCGCGCCGTCGCGGGCCCACAGGTCCTCGATGCGGGCGCCGTCGCGTCCCCGGATCTCCATGGGCCACAGGAAGTCGTTGGCCCGGAAGCCGGTCGCCAGGATGATGGCGTCCACGGGGCACCGGCTGCCATCCCGCATGACGACGCCATCCTCATCGATCCGGCTGATGCCCTCGGGGACGAGGGTCACGTTGTCCTGGAGGAGCGCGTCGTAGACGCTGTAGTCACGGTCGACCAGGACCGCGCGGGCGGCGTACGGCGGCCAGGGGGGCCGCATCTGCTCCATCAGGTCCGGCCGGCCGGTGAACTTGGACCGCATGAACTCCAGGCGCTGGTCCAGGACCGCCTTGTTGGCGGCGCTCACGGCGAACGGGTGATCGAACTCCGGGTCGATCTCGTTGGCCGGGGCGACCGCGCCCGGCCGGATCATCCAGGAGTTCGCGAAGCGTATGAAGTTGACGAGGTAGGGGAAGTTGCGGTCCAGCCAGTTGACCTGCGCGGGATACGGATGCAGGTAGCCCGGTACGTCGAAGACCCAGTTGGGGTTCCGCTGGAACAGGTAGAGGTGGCCGGCGTCCCTGGCCAGCTCGGCGGCGAGCTGGTAGCCGCTGCAGCCGCTTCCGGCCAGCGCCACGCGCTTGCCCGCGAGGTCGAGCTGGCCCGGCCAGCGGGCCGTGTGGAAGGCCGGGCCGCGGAAGTCCTCGATCCCGTCGATGTGCGGGATGTTCGGCCGGGACAGGAAGCCGACGGCCGTGATGACCGCGTTGGCGTCCCAGGTTGCCTGCCCTTCGGGCCCTTCCGTGGCTATGCGCCAGAGCCGGGCATCATCATCCCAGGTCATCGAGGTCACTTCGGTGTCGAAGACGATGCTGCGCCGGATCCCGAAGTGATCGGCGACCCAGTTGACGTACTTCTCGTTCTCGCTCTGCTGACAGTAGGGCGACGGGTACGGGAAGCCCGCGCCGAAGATGTGCGTGTAGGTCCGGCTCGGGGTGTCGACGCGGGCGCCCGGGTAGCGGTTCTCGTACCAGGTGCCGCCGACCTCGGAGTTCTTCTCCAGGACGGTGAACGGAACGCCCGCGCGGCGCAGCTGCACGGCCGCGTTCAGTCCGCCCATGCCCGCGCCGATGACGACGACCGAGAAGCCGGACAGCCGCTCCGGCGACGGCGTCCGCGACCACTCGAGGCCGCGGGCGTACGGGTCCAGCGCCAGCTGCTCCACCCACATGTCCAGCTCGGCCAGCGGCACGTCGGCTCCCGCCGTCAGGCTGAGGCTGCGCCGCAGTCGTTCCTTCGGCCCCGGGGAGATCTCGCCCGCGCCGGCGTCGCGGTGCCGCTTCAGGAAGGCCGCCGCCTTGTCGCGGATCGCGTCCGCGTCAGCGGGGTCCGCCAGGACCTGCTTGGCGGCGGCTCGCGGCCCGGCCCCGGCCTGAGCCGACACCGTGCCCATGCCCTCCAGTTCCTCGTCCCCGGTCAGCTGGTAAAGGAGGCCCCGCAGCACCATCGGGTCCGCGAACTGGAGGGCGCCGGTGATGGTCTCGTCGCTCGCCGCCAGCATTTCGGGCCGCGTCGTCATCGTCGCTACCTCCAGGCATTGACCGGTCCTGCTGGCCTTCATCCAAACCGACGGCGCCGCCTCGCGGTACCCGCCAGGCGGCGGGCGATCTCCGCCACCTGGCGCGGACGGTCACGGGGCCGCGGGATGGCGGCGGAGCGTGCGCAGGGCCAGGGCCAGGTGCAGGCGGAGCCGGCCGTCTGGTTCGCGGACGGACCAGCCCAGGAGCCGCTCGGCGTGGGAGATCCGTTCTTGCAGCGTCGAGTGGTGGACGCGCAGCGCGGCCGCGGCGCCTCGCAGGCTGCTGCCCGTGGCTACCGCGTGCAGGGTCGAGAGCATCCACGGCGCCGCGGCGGCCGCGTGCTCGAGCGCCAGCTCGTCCGGGATGGGAGGGGTTTCGGGCCCGACGCTCTGCGCCAGGAGAACGAGAGCGCCTAGCTGGTCGGCGTAAACGGTGCGCGGCCCGGGCTCGTCATCGGTACCCTCGGCGGTCAGCCGGAGCGCCATGCGCGCGGCGGCGCAGGAGTCCGGCAGTTCGAGGACGGGAACCGCGGGCCCGACGCCCGCCCGCCGGCCATAGGCCATGCGCGGGGCCGGCCCCTGAGCCTGGGAAACGACCGCCTCAACACGAACGGATCCTCCTTCCAGCGCCACCGCCCGGGCCTCCATCGCCTTAGCCAGGCCCAATGTCCGCGCCGCGACGAGCCGGGCCTCCGGCGAGGCGCCGGGGTCAACGATCACCTCCACCGAGGCGTCGTCGGCCTTGACCGGGGCCCTGCCCCGTGTCCGGCTCAGGACGGTGCGAATCGCCGCCGCGGCGCGCTCGAGCACCATCGCTTCCACCGGCTTGACCGGGCCGGGTCGCTCCAGCCAGAGCACGGCGCCATCGCCCGGGCCCACGGGAGTATGCGGCCACGAAGGCTGGGGAAGGTCGGCCAGATGGACGGGCCGGCCGTCAGGCATCACTCGCAAGTGAAGACGGTGCTCGTCGTCCACGAGCCGGGCCGGGCATTCCGCGAGCGCCGCGGCCCCGCGCACGATCGCCTCAAGACCGGCCCGCCCCTCGATCAGCTGGTCGAAGTACGCGATCACGCGCACGGCGGCGCCCGCGTCCGGATCGAGCGCGTCCAGCCGGGAGACGAGATCTTCCACTAAGTCATGGTCCCTCAGGACAGTCGTCCTGGCCAGACAGGTGAACCGCGGCCGCCGGGTGCCGGGCGCGTCACGGCTGGCGAGTATTTCGACAAACTTTAATCTTGTTCGGTCGCGCAATAAATTCAGATTTGTCGATATAAAACACAAGAGTCCGGAGTGATAAATGTTGCCAATTAATGGGAGAAATCTGAAGAATGTCCGTTAGGTTTGATCAGTGGGGTTATCCGTACACCGGGGGATAGCGGATTCAGGAGAGGATCATGCGCGAGTACAGCAGGCCGCCCGTGGCCGGGGTTCCGGCCGGGGAGAACGTGGCCGACATCGTGACCCGGCGGGCCGCGCAGGACCCCGACAGCGTCATGCTGCGGCGGCAGCGGACGGACGGCGAATGGGTCGACATCACCGCCGCCCAGTTCCGCGACGACGTGTACCGGCTGGCCAAGGGCCTGGTGGCCGCGGGCATGGAGCCCGGTGACCGGGTCGCCATCCTGTCGCACACGCGCTACGAGTGGACCGTCTTCGACTTCGCGGCCTGGTCGGTCGGCATTGTCGTGGTGCCGATCTATGAGACGTCCTCGGCGGAGCAGGCGGAATGGATCCTCTCCGATACCGCCGCCAAGGCCGTCTTCGTCGAGACCGAAGACTTCGAGCGGCTGATCGCGCAGGCCAGCGGCCGGCTGACGCACCTGCAGTACCTGTGGCGGATCGACCTTCACCTGCACGACCTGATGGCCGCCGGCACCCATATCGGCGACGACGTCGTGGCCCGGCTCACCCGGACCGCGCACGCGGCCAGCCTGGCGACGATCATCTACACCTCCGGCACCACCGGGCGGTCCAAGGGCTGCGAGATAACGCACGAGAACCTGCTGTCCGTGGCGCGCAACGTCATGCAGGGGCCGATGAAGTCCATGATCGACATCGACAACCCGTCCACGATCCTGTTCCTGCCGCTGGCGCACGTGTTCGCCCGGTTCGTCCAGATCTGCTGCCTGGAGTGTGACGTCGTGCTGGGCCACCAGGGCGACCTCGGCCAGTTGCTCCCTGCCCTGGCCAGCTTCCAGCCGACGTTCGTCCTCGCGGTGCCGCGCGTCTTCGAGAAGGTCTACAACACGGCCGAGCAGAAGGCCATCACCGAGGGCAAGAGCAAGATCTTCCGCAAGGCCGTAGACGCCGCCGTGGCCTACAGCGCGGGCCTGGACACCCCGAACGGCCCGTCCCTCGGCGTGAAAATCCAGCGCGCCATCTTCGACAAGCTGGTCTACGGCAAGCTGCGCGCCGCGCTCGGCGGGAAGGCCACCTGCGCCCTGTCCGGCGGCGCCGCGCTCAACCCGCGCCTCGGCCACTTCTTCCAGGGCATCGGCGTCCCCATCTACGAGGGCTACGGTCTCACCGAGTCCACCGCCCCGCTCAGCGTGAACGGCCCCGGCGCGCTGCGCGTGGGCAGCGTCGGCCGGCCGATCCCCGGCGTCACGGCCCATATCGCCGGCGACGGAGAGATCCTGGTCAGCGGCAAGACCGTCATCCCGTCCTACTGGCGCAACGACCAGGCAACCATGGACGCGTTCTCGCAAGGCGGCTGGTACAAGACCGGCGACATCGGCATGATCGACGACGACGGCTACCTGTTCATCACCGGCCGTAAGAAGGAAATCCTCGTCACGTCCGGCGGCAAGAACGTCTCACCCACCCTGCTCGAGGACCGCCTGCGCAGCAATCTGCTGATCAGCCAGTGCATGGTCGTCGGCGACGGGCAGCCCTTCATCGGCGCCCTGATCACCATCGACGAGGAGACATTCGGCCCGTGGAAGGAACGGCTCGGCAAGCCGGCCCGCGCCACCGTGGCCGACCTGCGCAACGACCCGGACCTGGAGGACGCCATCCAGGCCGCGGTCGACGACGCCAACGCCGCCGTCTCCCGCGCCGAGTCGATCCGCAAGTTCCGGATCCTGGACGGCGACTTCACCCAGGAAGGCGGCCACCTCTCCGCCAAGCTCGGCATCAAGCGCAACGTCATCTCCCGGGACTTCGCCGCCGACATCCAGGCGCTCTACAGCCCGATCCCGGCCCAGTACGACAGCCGTTTCCGCCCCGGAGAGCCGGCCTGGCGAGGCGGTGCGGGGGATCGTGACTTCTCATCCGGCAGGCAAGGAATCCGCTGAGCCGATGCCCCGATTCTCCTGGTTAACGTCAACGAAGGCCCGTTCGGGAGAACGAATTTGGGGTGGCCGGGTCAGGCGAACTGGATGTCGGGGTAGCCGCGGTCGCGGGCCTCGTCGCAGCGGGCGCGGTACGCCGGGCCGCTGCCGCTGTAGCGGATGACGGAGCGGACGGTCTTGCCGTCGACGTTGGTGTTGACGCCCGTCATCCACGAGTCGACCTCGTTGGCCAGTACTCCGGCCGCGATCTCGCGGACGTGCCCGGTCCAGTCGGCCACGCCGTCCGCGGCCGGCTCCAGGCGCGTGCTGCCCCGGCCGCTTGCGTGCTCGATGAGGCCGGTCACCCAGTCCACGTTGTACTCGATGCTGCGGGGGATGTTCCCGAACGCGCTGTGCGGGCCCATCAGCATCATCAGGTTGGGGAAGTCGCGGACCAGCACGCCGAGGTACGTCTCCGGGTCGCCCCGCCAGGCGTCGGCGAG
>WRBL01000292.1 GCA_009784565.1 Streptosporangiales bacterium
GCGTTGGAAGCAGACCTGGCGGATGCGCAAGCCCCCGGGCGCCGGGCCGCAGCGGCCGATGCCGTCGGCAAGCTCATCCAGATCATGCTGGACTACGGGCCCGGCACCCAGACGTGGTACCTGAAGCTGCTCGACATCCGCGATGCACTCGCCTCAGACGCGTCCGACGAGGCGGCGCTGCGTGACGCTGGAGAAATGTTCGCCACGTTCTACCACGGGGGACGTAACTTCTCCGACTTCTACATCCCTGACGAGGACTACGAGGCCCAGGCCAGGAAGAACCGAGAGCTGAGCGACATCGTCCGCACGCTGAGAGAAGCCACCCGGTCATGACCGCCGGCCGGGTTTAGCTGCCTGCCTTCTGCGACCTCAGCCACAGAAAGGGACCGGCACTACCCACCTCGGCCACGCAGACGGCTCAGCGGCTAGCGCGCGGACTTTCATCAGCTCAACACGGCATTTAAAGTTGATAGATTACGGGTTTCCCGCAATAATCTCTCTCATGACCGAGGAAAGTACACTCGTGGACGTGTCAATGCTGCTCTCCTTCCGGGCAGAGAACGTCCGCTCGTTCCGCGGGCCAGTCGAGCTTTCCCTGCTCGCTACCCCGCTCGCGGAGGAAGACGTTCCACGCCTGGTGCCCTGGCGGGAGGGCGGGCGCCCTCTTCGGGTTCTGCCTGCCGCCGGCATCTTCGGCGCGAACGCCTCAGGCAAGAGCAACCTACTCCGTGCCATGCACGACATGCGCATGCACGTGGTGCATTCCTTTCGCAGCCACGCCCCAGGGCGAGGCGTACCGCGGCACGCGTTCCGGCTCGGTCCCGAGCAGGAGAACACTCCGTCCCGGTTCGAGGTAGACCTCGTGCTGCACGGCATCCGGCATCAGTACGGCTTCAAGATCGATGATGACCGCGTGCTGGACGAATGGGCCTACCGGTATCCGCGAGGCAAGGCCGCGCTGCTGTTTCGCCGGGCTGGCGACAAGGTCACACTGGGAGAGCACAACCGTGCAAAGGGACGCGCGGTCACAGAGATCCTGCGACCCGACTCTTTGCTGCTCTCAGCCGCCGCCGCCGCGAACCATCCAGACCTGTCGCCGCTTTGGGAATGGTTCACCGACAACCTCCTGCTGACCGAGGCTGCCAACCGGCCGTACCGGTGGGCGTACACGGCCGGGATGCTCCGAGAAGAACAGCACCGGAAGCAGGTCCTCGCTCTTCTGCAGGCAGCCGACCTCGGCGTCACCGACGCGCGAGTCCGTGAACTGGATCCGCAGATGGCCGAACGGATGATCCGTAAGGCTCAGCAAATCCTCCAGGGGCGAGAAGAAGAAACCGAGACCACGGACCAGGACCAAGCTGAGGTCGAGCCGCTCGTTGTCCTGAGTCACCGCGGAGCGGCCGGCGACGTCGAGTTCGACCCGGGCGAGGAATCCCTGGGCACAATGGTCTGGCTCGGATTGTCCGGCCCTGTCCTTGACTCAATCGCGAACGGCGAGGTCCTCCTCGTGGACGAAATCGAGGCGAGCCTGCACCCCGCACTCGTCACGCAACTCGTGAAGCTCTTCCAGAGTCCCGAGTCCAACCCCAAAGGCGCGCAGATCATCTTCAACTCCCATGAGGCATCTCTGCTCGGAGACTCTCGGGGAGATCGCGTCCTTGGCCGCGACCAGGTGCGGTTCACGGAAAAGGACCATGACGGCGCGACCAGGCTGTTCCCTCTGGCCGATTTGAGCCCTCGCACCGACGAGGCTGTCGAGCGCCGCTACCGGGCCGGCCGTTACGGCGCGACCCCGATCCTCGCAACCGAGGAATTCACGGAGGCCGCGTTGAATACTGCAGGAGACCATTTCAGGTCGCGCTGAAGCCGCCGTCGAGGAAGAGGAGCTGGCCGGTTACGTAGGCGCTGGCGTTGCTGGCGAGGAACACGGCGAGGCCAGCGAAGTCCTCCGGGTCGCCGTTGCGGCCGATCATCGTGCGCCGGGCCATCGCCTCCGCTCGGCCGGGTTCGGCGAAGACCGCCTCGGTCAGCGGCGTACGGACGAAGCCCGGGGCGATCGCGTTCACGCACACGCCGTTCGGGGACCACGCCTCGGCCTGTGACCGGGCGAGTCCGGCGACCCCCGCTTTCGAGACGCCGTAGGCGCCGCTGTTGCCGAACGCGCGGACCGACTGCTGGGAGGCGATGTGGATGATCCGGCCCCAGCCCCGCGCGGCCATGCCCGGCCCGAACCGCTGGCCGAGCAGATGCGGGGCCTCAAGATTGACTGTCATGGTCAGGTCCCAGTCATCATCGGTCAGCTCGCCGAGCGGCGGCCTGAGGTTGACTGCGGCCGCGGTGACCAGGATGTCCGGTTCCTGGCCCGAGATCCGCAGCGTGTTGACCAGGCTGAGCGTGCCGTCCCGCGACGACAGGTCCGCGGCGATCCACGAGGCCGTCCCGCCCTCCGCTACGAGACGCTGTGTCCTCTCCTCAAGCCGGGCCTCGTCCCGGGCCACCAGGACGGTTTCGGCTCCGGCGCGGCACAGCGCGTCGGCGATCGCCCCGCCGATGCCCGAACTGCCGCCGGTGACCACGGCCGTGCGGCCGCGCAGGGAGAACAACTCGTCAAGGTACTGCGACACAGTCAGATCCTCGCATGACCCGGGCTTGAGGCGCTGGCGTCAGTCGCCGTGACCACCGTGGCCGTGGCCGCCGTGGCCTCCGGGGTGGCCGTGGCCCTTTACCTTCTCCGGCTTCTGCTTCCCGGGCTTCTTGGCGTGGCCGGGCGGGATGGCGGGCGCCGCCGGCTGGGCGGGCGCGCTGGTGCTGGGGGCCGCGGGTGCCGTCGCGGCGGAGGTGGGGCGCGCGGCCGGGGACTGGGGGGCCGAGCCGCCGCTGGCCAGCAGGGCGATCGCGGCACCGGCGGCCGCGACGACGATCAGGGCCGCGGCGATCATCGGCGTCCCGGGCTTCCGGCGGCGCGGAAGGGCCCCGGGGTCCGTGTCCGGAGCGAACGCGAGGGTCGGGGCCGGGGCAGTAGCGCCCATCCGTTCGGCGTGATCGATCCGGGTTGCCTGGAGCAGGGTCCGGGTTTGCCCGGACTCGAAGGCGGCGGCGATGGCGTCCAGGCCGGGCCGCGCGGCGGGATCCTTGGCCAGGCAGGCTTCGACGATGTCGCGGAGCGGTCCCGTGACGCCATCCAGGCCAGGCGGGCCGCCGACGATGCGGGCCGCGACCGCCGGCATCGAGGGCGCTTCGAACGGCTCGCGGCCCGTCGCCGCGTAAACCAGGATCCCGCCGAGGGAGAACACGTCGCTGCGGGTATCCACCGGGGCGCCGCCGACCTGCTCGGGCGACATGTACCCGATGGTGCCGATCACCATCCCGGTGGCGGTCAGGCTGGTCGCGGTCATGGTTCGCGCCACGCCGAAGTCGATAATCCGGGGCCCGTCGTCGGCCAGGATGACGTTGGCGGGCTTGAGATCCCGGTGGACAAGGCCGCGGGCGTGGATGGCGGACAGTCCCGCGGCGAGCCCGGCGCCGACCCGGCGGACGGCCTCCCCGGACAGCGGCCCGCCCCGTCCGACCGCGTCGGCCAGTGACGGGCCGGGGATGTAGGCGGTCGCCAGCCACGGCGGATCACCGTCGGGATCGGCGTCCACCACCGGTGCCGTGTGGGCGCCGCTGACCAGCTGCGCCGCCGTGACCTCGCGGGCGAACCGGCGGCGGAACTCCGGGTCGTGCGCGTGCTCGGTCTTGAGGAACTTGACCGCGACCTGCCCGCGGTCCGCGGTCTCCCCCAGGAACACCTCGCCCATGCCGCCCGCGCCCAGCCGGGCGGTCAGCCGGTACGCCCCGGCCTGACGCGGGTCCTGCGCGCGCAGCGGTTGCATTGTCTCCCCTGGCAGTGACTGCGGATGATCGGCACATCATAGCCACGGGTGGACAGAAGGGACGGCCGCCATGCCGGGCGGAGACCGAATCCTGAGGGTGCGCTGAAAGCGTTGTGCCCGGGGCGCCGCCGGTCCCATACGATCTTCCGGGGATCGCGTGAGGGAGTCTGATGAACCGACTGAGCCGGCTCGGGCGCCGGTGGTGGCCGCGCGGGCGGCGGGCGCGCGTGGTGAGCGTGGTCGTCGCCCTGGCGGTGGTAGCGGCGGCGGTGGCGGGAGGCGTCGCCGCGTCCAGCGCGCCGGGGCCGGTGGCCGAACGGAACCTGCGGATCAGCGTCGCCGACGGGCCGCACGGCAATCAGCACGTCAGCCTGGACGCGACGTTCTTCACGCCGTCCGGGACCGGGCGGGCGCCCGCGATCCTGCTGGCGCACGGCTTCGGCGAGACGAAGGACGCCGTGAAGCCGGAGGCGGAGTCCCTGGCCCGGGACGGGTTCGCGGTCCTGACCTGGTCGGCGCGGGGCTTCGGGGCCTCCACCGGGCAGATCGCCCTCGACTCCCCCGACTACGAGGTCAAGGACGTCAAGGGCCTGGTCAGCTGGCTGGCCACGCAACCGCGGGTGCGGCTGGACCACCCGGGCGACCCCCGGGTCGGCATTGCCGGGGACTCCTACGGCGGCGGGATCGCGCTGCTGGCCGCCGCCTACGATCACCGGATCGACGCGGTCGTCGGGCAGAGCACCTGGAACAACCTGGCGACGGCCCTGTTCCCGAACGCCGAGGCCGGCGGCGGTCCCGCCGACGGCGTGTTCAAGCGGCAGTGGGCGAGCCTGCTGTTCACAGCCGGGGCGGGCGCGGCGGAGCCTTCTTCGCCCGGTTCCGGCGGTTCGGGAAGCTCCGGCGGTTCGAGCGGTTCCGCGCCGGGGTCGGGCGGCTCCGGCCAGGCCGGTTCCGGGGCTGGTTCCGGATCGTCCGGGTCGTCTGGGTCCGCGGCGGCCGCTGGCGGCCCGGGAACGGCCGGTCCCCTGGCGGCCGGGGGTGCCGGGGGCGGGTCGCTGTGCGGGCGGTTCCTGCCCCGGGTCTGCGCCATGTACCAGGAGGTCGCCCAGTCCGGGAAGCCCACCCCGCAGGCGGTGTCGATGCTGGAGGCGTCCAGTCCCTCCAGCGTCCCGTCCCGGATGACGGCGCCGACGCTGCTGGTGCAGGGCGAGCAGGACTCGCTGTTCGGGCTGGACCAGGCGGACGCCAACTACCAGGCGCTGCGCCGCAACGGCGCCCCGGCGGACATGGTCTGGTTCGCGGGCGGGCACGACGGCGGCGACCAGGAGACCGCCCGGGTCGAGTCCCTGACCGCGGCCTGGTTCCACCGCTGGCTCGACCACGGGGCAACGCCGGCGAAGACCCCGGCGGGGCAGCCAGGGTTCGCGGTGACGCGGGCCCTCGGCCTCGACCCGACCGACAACTCGGTGTCCCTCGGCGTGGCCGCCGCCGCCCGCTACCCCGGCCTGGACGGCACCCGGCAGCGGACCGTCCGGCTGTCCGGTCCCGGGCAGCCGGTGGTCAACCCGCCGGGAGGCGCCCCGGCGGCGATCTCGTCGATGCCGGGCGTGGGCTCGGCCCTGGGACTGAGTTCCGGGCTCAGCGCCGACATGCCGGGACAGTTCGCCGCGTTCCTGTCCGCGCCGCTGCCGACCCCGGTGCAGCTCACCGGGTCGCCGACGGTCCGGCTGCGGGTCACCGCGCCGCACGGCGCGACGCTGTTCGCGAAGCTGTATGACCAGAACCAGGGCGGGACCGCCACCCTCCCGGCACCGGTCGTGGCACCGGTGCGCGTCCCGCCGTCGCGGTCCGCGCGGGTGGTCACGGTGCGGCTGGGGGCGATGGACTATGACTTCTCCGCCGGCGACCGGCTGCGGCTGACCGTGGCCACCACCGACTCCGGGTACGCCACGTCGCCGAACGCTTCCGTGTCCCGGGTCGCGCTCGACGGGCCGGGCATCACCATGCCGGAGGACCCGTCCCTCACCCTGGTGTCGGGCGGCCTGCCCTGGTGGACCTGGGCGCTGCCCGTCGTCGCGGTGGCCGCGGCGGTCCTGCTGCTGGCGGCCGGCCGGCGCCGCCGGACCCGCGACGACGCGGACCCGGACCTGGCCGACGTGCCGCTGGTGATCAGCGGGCTGGCCAAGAAATACAAAGACGGGCACCTGGCGGTCGACGACGTGTCCATCCGGGTCGAGCCCGGCCAGATCGTCGGACTCCTGGGCCCGAACGGCGCGGGCAAAACCACCACGCTGCGCATGCTGATGGGCCTGCTGTGGCCGGACGCCGGCGTCATCACCGTGTTCGGGCAGCGGGTCCGGCCCGGGTCGGCGGCGCTGGCCCGGCTCGGGTCGTTCGTGGAGGGGCCCGGGTTCCTGCCGCACCTGTCCGGCCGGGCCAACCTGGACCTGTACTGGCGCGCCACCGGACGCCCGGCCGGCAGCGCGAACTTCGAGGAGGTCCTCGCGATCGCGGGCCTCGGGGACGCGATCGACCGGCCGGTCCGCACCTACTCCCGCGGCATGGGGCAGCGGCTGGCCATCGCGCAGGCGATGCTCGGCCTGCCGGACCTCCTGGTGCTCGACGAGCCGATGAACGGCCTGGACCCGCCGCAGATCCGCGAGATGCGCGACGTCCTGCTGAGGTACGCGGCCAGCGGGGAGCACGGCGGGAAACGGGCCGTCATCGTCTCCAGCCACCTGCTGGGCGAGGTCGAGCAGACCTGCACCCACGTGGTCGTGATGAGCCGCGGACGACGGCTCGCCTCGGGGCCGGTAGCGGACATCGTCGGCGAGGCCAGGGACCTGGAAGAGGCCGTCCTGAAACTGGTGCTGGTGCCCGCAGGCGGGGCGCCGGAGAACGGAGAGCGGTCATGACGACGGCGGAAGCCGACCGCGGGCCCGGTGCCGGCTACTCGCCGCGCCGGACGCTGCCGCTACGGATCGAGGCGATCCGGCAGCTGCGGCGACGGCGGACCATGCTGGCGTTCGGCATCATGCTGGGCCTGCCGTGGATCCTCGCCGCCGCGTTCGAGCTGGGCGGCGGGCCGTCCGGGAACAACGGGAACGACACCGTCGGCCTGGCCCACCTCGCGACCGACGGCGGGCTCAACTTCGCGGCGTTCAGCCTGTTCGCGGCGACCGGGTTCCTGCTGGTGGTCGCGGTCGCGCTGTTCTGCGGCGACACCGTCGCCAGCGAGGCGAGCTGGTCCTCGCTCCGGTACCTGCTGGCCGCGCCGGTGCCGCGGGCCCGGCTGCTGCGGCAGAAGCTGACGGTGGCGCTCGGCTACTCCCTCGCGGCCGTCGTCGTGTTCCCCGTCATGTCGCTGGCCGCCGGGACGGCCCTGTACGGGTGGCATCCGCTGCGGCTGCCGGGCAGCCTGGTCGTCCTGCCGCCGGGAACGGCGCTGGCGCGGCTCGGCATCGCCCTCGCCTACGTCGTGGTCACGCTGCTGTTCGTGGCCGGGCTGGCGTTCCTGCTGTCGGTGTCGACCGACTCTCCGCTCGGCGCGGTCGGCGGCGCGGTCGGGCTGGCGATCGTGTCTACCATCCTGGACGCCGTCACCGCGCTGGGAAACTGGCGGGAGATCCTGCCGACCCACTGGCAGTACGCGTGGCTGGACGCCCTGCAGCCGCAGGTGTCCTGGCCCTCGATGATCGAGGGCGCCGTCATCTCCGCGTCCTACGCGGTGGTCCTGTTCGCCTTCGCCTTCCGCCGGTTCGCCCGCAAGGACATCGTGTCCTAAGAGGCCGGGGTCCCGGTGCTGGTGTACGTTCCGGCGAGGTGCTCGTTCATGCCGTCACCGCATCATCGTTTCCGTGCGACGCCGCAGTACGCGGAGACCGGCTGGCCGGTTCCGGCCGGGGTGGAGTCGGGGCGCCATTCGGTGACCGGGACACAGCCCGGGTCGACGAGGTCCAGGCCGTCGAAGACGGCGCGGATCTGCTCCGGGGTGCGCGGGTGGTAGGCGAGGCCGCCGCTCTTCGCGTACTCCTTGCACAGGGTCACGTACGACTGGCGGTCAGTCGTACCGTCGTAGAGGACCAGGTAGCTGCCGGACGGCACCGCGTCCAGGACACTACGCACGATGCCCAGCATGTCACTGTGGGTCTTGGCGTGGCCGAGCGACCCCATGAACATGACCGCGACCGGCCGGGTGAGGTTCAGGATGTTGCGGGCGTCGAAGATGACCTGCCCGGGCTTGTAATAGTCCGCGTTGACGTAGGCGGTGACGCCC
>WRBL01000293.1 GCA_009784565.1 Streptosporangiales bacterium
TCCGCGCGGGAGGGGCCGAACGTGGTGAGCACGCCCTTCGCCACCACCTTCGCGTAATCCAGCGGCTGCTTCTCCACCGCGAGCTCCGCGAACCGCCCCGCCAGCGACTCCGTCCCCGGGCTGAACCGGTTCACGCCCTCCCGGCCGTCCAGCCTCCCGAGCGGGGTATCGCTCAGCCAGATGTAGGCCATGGGATTCGGGCGGACCGCCAGCGGCCGCGGATCGCACAGGTCCCGCAGGTCCGCCGGAGGATCCATCCGCGAGCAGTCCGCGAAGCTCTGCACCCTGCCGTACAAGAACGTGCCGCCCCCCGCGTTCAGCGCGTACCGGCCCTCATCAGCGTGATACCAGGTCATGTACGCCACGATCGGGATGAGCCCCGCCACCACGGCCGCCGCGACGCGCCGCCAGCCCATCCTGCGGGCCAGCATGCCGACCACGATGATCACCAGCAGCGGCTCGCCCACGCTGCGGACCAGGGCGGCATACCCCGTGAGCAGGCCCGCCAGCGCCGTGACCAGAACCGGAGGCTCATCCCGCCAGCACAGCAGGAGCACGGCCCCGGTCAGCAGCGCGCAGAACAGCACGTCGGACACGATCATGTGCTCCAGCTGCAGCTCGAACACGTCGAACAGCACCGGCCCCGCGCACACCGAGGCGCCCCACCACGGCAGGTCCCGGCGGCGCAGCACGGCATAGACGCCGACGCCCATCCCCAGGCCCAGCAGCGCCTGCAAGCCGGTCACCGCCACCAGGCTGTGCAGCGGCAGCAGCACCCGGAGCACGAACGGGTACCCGTTGGGCCACGCGTTACCCGGCCTGCCCGTAACCGCCTCGGCCAGGTAACTGTAAGAATCGTTGAAGAACATCGCCGGCGGGTAGCCCAGCATGACCACCACCCGCAGCACCGCGGCCGCGCACGCGATCACCGTGAACGGCAGATGCGCCCGCAGCACGCGCAGCAGCCGCGCCCCCGCCCGCCTCACGCCGCTCCCCGGCCCCGGGCCGCCCGTTCCTCCCGCCCGGGACACCCCCGATAGCACAGAGTAAATGATCACGTCACAGACAGTACACGGACGACGCGGCACAGCGGGCGATTCACGCATCGTGGCGGCCCAGCCCGGGCCGGCATTCATCAGCCCCCGGAATCTGACGCAAAAATAGGGGCACCACTAAAGAATCATGGCAATTCGTTCTAATAGCATTAATTTCCTTCGTGGCGGCCTTTACAGTAATCGCGACAGCGCCACGCGATAGCATTCCCGCCGAGGTCAGCGGGCACGCGGGCTTCCAGTGATAGCGTCTTCCCGAATCCGGACGTGGCGGTCTGGAACCAGCATTCAAGGCCGGCACGGCCGTTCCCGCCACGCTAAAACATCTTGGCATTCCAGGGATGGAGTCATGCGGGAAATGACTACGGAAAATCGGATATCCACCGCCACGCTGTCTCGGTCTTCTGCCGAGTCTGGTACGCGCGACACCGGCAGTGGCCTTCAGCGCGTCAGCCCGGCGCTGACCGCGGTGGCCACCTGGCTCCTCTGCCTCCCGGCGGCGTTCGGACTGGCGACGCTGGGACCGGCGGACCCGTTTCAGTTGCGTGTCGCGATGATCCCGGTCGTGCTGGGGGTCGGCGGGGTCGTGATCGTCGGCCTGATCTCACGGCGGCTGCCAGCCGACCTGGCCAGCGGCATCGGGGCCGGGCTAGTCGGCGGGTGGATCGCCTTCACCCTGAGGGTGGCGCTGCACGGGACCCCGTACGGCTTTGACGGCCTGCGCAATGACGCGGGACGGCTGGCGGCCATGGCCACGGCCTACTCCCGCACCTGGCACAGCAGCGACGGGATCGTACGGTCGGTGCCGTCGGACTACCCCCCGCTGTTCCCGTGGCTGGTCGGGCGCACATCCGCGCTGACCCACATCCCGGCCTGGCGGCTGCTCGGTCCCGCCGAGACCGTCATGCTGTCCTTCGCGGTGGTCGCCGGCTACCTGCTCTGGCGATACCTGGTGCCCGGCCCGATCGCCCTGGCGCTGGCGCTGCCGGTCCTGCTGTGCTTCTCCGACCCGGCCAAGGGGTACGAGATCCTGGCCCTGGAGGTCTTCGTGCCGTGGGCGATCGCCGCGTTCGGCGACCCCCCGCGCGGACGGATGCACTGGCTGCCAGCCGGCCTCATCGGGGGTCTGAGCATCCCGCTGTACTGGGTATTCATCTCGTTCGGGGCAATCGGCATCCTCAGCCTGGCGGCGCTCACCTGGTGGTCCGGCCCGGACCGCGCGCGGTACGCGCGGCACCTGGCGCTGACGGCCGTCGTGGCCGCGGTCGTCGCTTCCTGGTACCTGATCCCCCTCCTGGGCTGGGGACTCATGCACGGCTCCAGCCTGGTTGGCGACCAGTACCAGGGCCTGGCGGGTGACCCGAACCAGAGCCTCGCGCTTCAGAACAGCCCGTTGATCTTCCTGTCCCCCACGCCGCTCGGCGTCCTGGAACTGACCGGCCTTCTCGGGCTCGTCTGGTACCGGGGCCGTGTCTGGTGGGGGAAGCCGCTGCTGTTGCTGACCGGCAGCACCTACGCCTACTGGCTGCTGGGCCTCGCCGCCTTCGTCGTGGCCAACCACAAACTGCAGGTGCTGTATACCCCCCGGCTAGCCGGCCCGCTGCTGGCGGCGGCCGGGGTGCTGACCCTCGCGCGGCTCGCCGCCGAGGCCGCACGGCGGCTCACCGTCCGTTCTGTCCCGGCCGGGCTGCCGACGCTCGCCCTGTGCCTGCTCGTCACCTTCACCGGCCTGACCGCCTGGCAGGAGTGGATGCCCGGCGGTCCGGGGGAAAACAACGGGCTGTACCAGCCGTCAGTGAGCACGGTGGCCAACCACACCACCTTCGCCTTCACCAGCCCGCTGCCGGACGGGAGCTATTCTCCCGCCGCGCCTTCCGGCGAGCGCGACCCCTCGTTCCCCACCAGTCTCATCCAGAAAGACGTCCGGTCCGTGCTCGGGCCGGGTGCCGAGCCCGTCACCCTGTCAGATTCGGAGAACCTGTTCGCCTTCACCGCCTGGCCCGGCTACATCGCCGCGGTCAAGACAGCGGCGGGCACCGCGACCGACTGGCCCGCGCGGTACGCGGCCCTGGCGAAACTCTCCCACGTCACCGGCCCGGCCGCGTTCAGCACCGCCTCCGGCAGCACCGCGTTCGGGCCCGTGGACGTCTTTATCCTTCAGGTCGCGGGTCCGGCGCGCTGGGACTGGGTGCCCGAGTTCTCGAGTGAGCCCCCCGTTACCTTCACGCCGGCCCAGTTCACCGCGAGCGACTTCGCCGTCTTCAAGAATCTGCCGGGTAACTATGTGCTAGCCGTCCGGCGGTCAGCGCACAGCGGATAGCCGCACTGACCACCGCGATCAGCCGCGACGCCGCTGGGAGCCAGGCCAGGTGGCCACCGCGAACACGGACTGCCCGAACGGCGCTCCCCACTTCTTCTCCAGGCATCTGAGGACGGGCACGCAGTAAGAGTTGAAGAAGCTGACCCGCCCCTGGCTGGAGGGGATCCGGCGCATGATGCGGGCCAGCACCAGCCAGGCCAGCGCGCCGGCGGAGTTGACGTACCGGATCCCGGTCACCTCGTACCCGGCCCGGGTGAGCTGCGCCCGGAGCGCTCCCTTCCGGTACCGGCGATAATGGCCGATCTGCCGGTCCCAGTCGCTGTAGAGAAGCTGGAACGCGGGCACCCACAGGATGAGCCGGCCCCCGGGCTTGAGCGCGGCCGCGAGATCCAGCAGCGCGCCATCGTCGTCCTTGATGTGCTCCAGCACGTTGATCAGCACAGCGGAGTCGAACTGCGCCATGCCGGCGCCGGCGGCGGCGTCCGCGCTGCCTTCCAGCACGGTGACCCGCTCGTCATTGACGAAGCGCATCCGGAGCAGGTCAGCGCAGCGCTCCGACACATCCGTGGCCACCACCCGCGCGGCGCGGGCGCTGAGAAGCTCGGTGAACGTGCCGTGCCCGGCACCGACCTCAAGCACGTCAGCCCCGAGATGCGGATCGACGTGCTCGAAAATCCAGTTGGTGTAGTTGCTGGCGCCGGCTAGACGCTCCAGCCTCGGCGCCATCACCATATCGGCGGCGGCAACGCTCGCCACGTCTGCCGGGATTGATTCCCGCACTCGTTCATTCATGCCACCAGACCTTAGACTACTCTAAGTAATCAATTGCAAGCATCTGGTAAAAGGACGCCGTGGCCGGGAAACCGCCCGCCCGCCCTCAGCGATTTCACGCAGCCTCGTACTCGCGCCGCGGAACCATCGCGATCCGCGCGACGCGAAACGGGCATAACCCGGCCGACTCCCGCTAAGCGGAATTTCCTGACGAGAAGGCGTGCCGGGGCGCCTTCATCGCCTCCTTTCCGCGATTCTTGAACAGCACGTGATGAAATACGACAAACCGCGTGAGGAACGTGCCGAAGTTCGCGACCACGAAGACGAACTCGACCACCGCGACGTGCTCCACTCCGTGCAGGCGCAGGTCGGCGGCGATGGCGTAGCCGAGTTTCGTGGCCAGGCCGACGACACCGATCACGAGTACGGAGATTCCCAGGAAGGGGAGAGTCTCCCGCAGCACATCCGGCTTGCCCTTGCGACTCCACGCCCACCGGGTGAGGACGTAGCTGACCACGGACCCGGCAAACCACGAAACGACGGCGGCCACCGTCGACGACAGGTGAAGCAGCCCGTCGCACACGGAAAGCGTGGTCGTGCTCGCCAGAAGAGCCAAGATGGACGCCCCCGCGAACCGCGAGAAACGAATTCCTTTCGCGGTTCGAAGCCTGCACCACACCCTGGCCGCAAACGAATTCCCCATGATCATCATGATGCCAGAGCGAAGGTCGCGAGCCAGGTTAGCCGGCTAGGCATGTATGTGGATATTTTTAGCGGCTCACGAATTCGAGGTATCGATATGTCGATTCGTGCTGGGAAATATCCGCAACAAAGAAAAGACCGCATGAATGCCCGGGAAAAGGCGGTATCTATACGAGGAGGCCGGGCGCCCCGCACAGGGGCGCCCGGCCTCGCCGGTTCTCGCGGCTAGGCCGCCACCCCGGCGGCCGCCGAGGCGGGCTCCAGGGCCAGGGCCAGCACGTCGCGGACGTCGCTGACCGGGTGAACGTCCAGCCGGTCCAGCACCTCGGCCGGGACGTCGTCCAGGTCCGGCTCGTTGCGTTCCGGGATGAGGACGGTCGTGATCCCGGCCCGGTGGGCGGCCAGGAGCTTCTGCTTCACCCCGCCGATCGGCAGGACGCGGCCGGTGAGGGACACCTCGCCGGTCATGGCCACGTCCGTCCGCACGGCGCGCCCGGACAGCAGCGACGCCAGGGCCGTCGTCATCGTGACGCCGGCCGACGGCCCGTCCTTCGGGACCGCCCCGGCCGGGACGTGGACGTGGATGCCGCGCTCCTTGAGGTCGGTGACCGGAAGCTCGAGTTCCGCGCCGCGGGCCCGCAGGTAGGACAGGGCGATCTGCGCCGACTCCTTCATCACGTCGCCGAGCTGGCCGGTGAGGGTGACGCCGGTGCCGCCGGTCTCCTCGTCGGCCAGCGACGCCTCGATGTAGAGCACGTCGCCGCCCGCGCCGGTGACCGCCAGGCCGGTGGCCACGCCCGGCACCGCCGTGCGCCGGCTGCTCTTGGCCAGGCTGGTCTCGGGGGTGTGCCGGGGCCGGCCCAGGTACTCCTTCAGGTTCCCGTCGGACACCGTCACCGGGACCGTTCCGGGTTCGAGCGCGTCGGTCGCCGCGACCTTGCGCAGGACCCGGGCGATCGACCGCTCCAGGGAGCGGACTCCGGCCTCCCGGGTGTACTCGGCGGCGATCAGGCGCAGCGCGCCGTCTTCCACCGTTACCTCGGCCCGCTCGAGACCGGCCTTCTCCAGCTGGCGCGGGAGCAGGTGGTCGCGGGCGATGGCGACCTTCTCGTCCTCGGTGTAGCCGTCCAGCGTGACCAGTTCCATCCGGTCCAGCAGCGGCTCGGGAATGCTCTCGAGGACGTTCGCCGTGGCCAGGAACACCACGTCGGACAGGTCGAGGTCGACCTCCAGGTAGTGGTCGCGGAACGTGTGGTTCTGCGCCGGGTCGAGGACCTCCAGGAGGGCGGCCGCCGGGTCTCCCCGGAAGTCCGAGCCGATCTTGTCGACCTCGTCCAGCAGGACGACGGGGTTCATCGTCCCGGCCTCGCGGATCGCGCGCACGATCCGGCCCGGCAGGGCACCGACGTAGGTGCGCCGGTGGCCGCGGATCTCGGCCTCGTCCCGGACGCCGCCCAGGGCGACCCGGACGAACTTCCGGCCCATGGCGCGCGCCACGCTCTCCCCGAGGCTGGTCTTGCCCACCCCGGGCGGGCCGACCAGCGCGAGGACGGCGCCGGAGCGGCGGCCGCCGATCACGCCGAGGCCCCGGTCGTCCCGGCGCTTGCGGACGGCCAGGTACTCGATGATGCGTTCCTTCACGTCGTCCAGGCCGGTGTGGTCGGCGTCGAGGATCTCGCGGGCGCCCTTGATGTCGTACGCGTCCTCGGTCCGCTCGTCCCACGGGATGTCGAGGATCGTGTCGAGCCAGGTACGGATCCAGCCGATCTCGGGAGACGCCTCGTTCGTGCGCTCGAGCTTGTCGACTTCCTTGATCGCGGCGTTCCTGACGTCTTCGGGAAGATCGGCTTCGGTGACCCGCTTGCGGTAGTCGTCTTCCTCGGTGCCGTCGTCACCGGACCCGGACAGCTCCCGCAGTTCCTTGCGGATCGCGGACAGCTGCTGGCGCAGCAGGAACTCCTTCTGCTGCTTCTCCATCCCCTCGGTGACGTCGTTGCGGATCGTCTCCGCGACGTCCAGTTCCGCCAGGTGCTCCCGCGTCCAGCCGATCACGCTGGCCAGGCGCGTCTCCAGGTCCGCCGTCTCCAGCAGGCTGAGCTTCTGGTCGGCGGTCAGGTAGCTGGCGTAGCCGGACCGGTCGGCGATCGCCGACGGGTCGTCCAGCTGCTGGATGCTGTCGACCACCTGCCAGGCGCCCCGCTTCTGCAGCAGCCCGACGATCAGGGCCTTGTACTCGCGGGCCAGTTCCCGGGCCTTCGGGCTGTCGTTCGTGTCCTCCACGACGGAGCCCTCAACCCACAGGGCCGCGCCCGGGCCGGTCGTCCCGGCCGTGATCCGCACCCGGGAGACGCCGCGCAGCACCGCCGCGGCCTCGCCTTCGGGCGTCCGGCCGACCTGCTCGATGACGGCGAGCGTCCCCGTGCCCGCCAGTCCCGTCTCCCCCAGCCTCGGGACGATCAGCACCCGCGGCTTCTCTTCGGCGCGGATTCCCGGTCCGCGTCCCAGTCCCCGGTTCCTCGCCGCTTCAACGGCACCCCGGACTTCGGTGTCGTCAAGCTCGATGGGGACCACCATGCCCGGCAGCACCACGTCGTCGTCCAGCGGCAGTACCGGCAGCGTGAGCAGTTCGCTCATCAGGCCCTCCCTCAAAGTTGAGTCACCAACACTCAAGAAGTTAGAGCCGCTGGTTATTTCCCCAGGAATGTCCGCTCTGAGCGATCAGGACCAGCGGGCCCGGGCACAAATGTGGCCCGGAATTGAGCGGATCCGCCGCCGGGTCCGTCATTATGGACGTAAGGGATTTTCGGTGCGAGGAGGCGGGGCGTGTTCCGCGTAGCGGCTGGGGCTGGATTGACGGTCACGTTGGGCCTGGTGACGGTGGCGCTGGCCGGCCCGGCGGCCGCCGCGCCCGTGGCGAGGACCGGGCTTCCCTACACCAACTCCGCATGCACGCCGTCGGGAGACAGCACCACCACTGCCCAGGCGAGCCCGTGGGCCCAGCAGGCCCTGGACTACTCCAGCGCGTGGCAGTACAGCCAGGGCCAGGGCGTCAAGGTCGCGGTGATCGACAGCGGGGTGGACGCCAACTCGCAGTTCGGCAACCGGGTCCAGGTCGGCAAGACGTTCGCCAGCGCCCAGTCCGGCCCGGCCAACGGAGACTGCGTGGGCCACGGGACGATGGTGGCCGGCATCATCGGCGCCGCGAAATCCTCCCAGACCAGCTTCGCGGGCGTGGCGCCCGGGGCGACCATCGAGTCCATCAAGGTCACCAACAGCGAAGACCA
>WRBL01000294.1 GCA_009784565.1 Streptosporangiales bacterium
GCCGCACGTGCTGCAGCTGCTGGGCTCCGCCGCCGAGCACCAGGCCATCGCGGACCGGTTCGCCAACGGGTTCAACGACCCGCGGGACTTCTTCGAGTGGTTCATGGACCCGGCCAAGGCGGAATCGTACCTGGCCGAGGTCACGTCGCCGCAGCCGCCCGCCGAGGCCCCGGCCCCGGCCCCGAAGCGACGCGGACTCTGGGCCCGCCTCCGGAACCGCCCCTGACCACCCCGCCCTGACCACCCCGGCTTAAGTTCGCGGTTTCTGCTGTTCTGGCAGCAGAAACCGCGAACACAAGCGCATAAGGTGGGGTGAATATGGAGACTCCGCTCGCATCGGCCAAGGGCCGCCCGGAACCGTCGCCCGCGTCCGGTTCCCTGGCGGACCTTCCGTTCGTGAACGCGGAAGAGGCGCCGTCGGCGGTCGTGTTCTCCCGGCGGGTTCCCGCCGCGGACGGCTCCGGGACTCCCGGCCCGTGGCGGGACGTGACCGCGGCCGAGTTCGCCGAGCAGGTGGCCGACGTCGCCAAGGGCCTCATCGAGGCCGGGATCGAGGCCGGCGACCGGATCGCCATCATGTCCCGCACCCGCTACGAGTGGACCCTGCTTGACTTCGCGGCCTGGGCCGCCGGCGCGGTCGTCGTGCCGATCTATCCCACCGCCTCGGCTGAGCAGGCGGCGTGGGCGATCCGCGACTCCGGGATCCGCGCGGTCATCGCCGAGGACGCGTCCTGTGCCCAGGTCATCGAGAAGGCGCTTAACTGGAGCGGCGTGCTGCTGTCGCCGCCGCGGGTGTGGCGGCTCGACGAGGGCGGCGCCGAGGAACTCATGATGCGCGGCGGCCTGGTCGACGACGCGGTGCTGACGGGGCGCCGGTCCGCGGTGTCCCCGGGCTCGGTCGCGACCGTCGTCTACACCTCCGGGACCGCGGGCATGCCCAAGGGAGCTCCGCTCACCCACGGCAATTTCCTGTCGGCGGCGGCCAACGGCGTGGCGATGCTGGGCCCGCTGCTGTCGTCGGTGCCGGGTGAACCGCCGTCAACCCTGCTGTTCCTGCCCCTGGCCCACGTGCTGGCCCGGGTGCTCGAGGTCAGCTGCGTCCAGGCCCGGATCCGCGTCGGGCACAGCCCCAGCCTCCGGGCCGCCGACCTGCGGCCGGACCTGGAGACCTTCGGCGCCACGTTCCTGACCGGCGTCCCGTACGTGTTCGAGAAGATCCACCAGCTGGGACGGGCGGAGGCCCGGGCCCGCGGCCGGGGGTTCGTGTACGACCGGGCCACCCGCGTCGCCATCGCGTACGCCCGCCGTTCGCTGGCGGCCCGGGCGGGAGACGGGACCGGCCCGTCGCTCTTCCTGCGGGCTTCGCACCGGTTCTACGAGGCCCGCGTCTACCGCCAGGTCCGCGACGCCCTGGGCGGGAAGGTCCGCGAGGCGATCTGCGGCGGTTCCGCGCTGTCGCCCGACCTGATGCTGTTCTTCGCCGGCGCGGGCGTGATGATCTACGAGGGGTACGGGCTCACGGAGACCTCCGGCCCGGCCACGGTCAACCCGCCGGCCCGCCCCCGGGCTGGCACGGTCGGCCCCCCGCTGCCCGGCGCCGCCGTCCGCATCGCCGAGGACGGGGAGGTCCTGCTCCGCGGCCCGCAGGTGTTCGCCGGGTACCAGCCGTCCCTCGCGGGGTCGTCGGCGGCCGGGGAGTCATCGTCCGCCGGAGAGCCGGCGCCGTCGGACGGCCCGGCGCCGTCCGGAGGCTCGCCCTCGTCCGGAGGTCCGCTCGCCGGGGACGGGTGGTTCGCCACGGGGGACCTCGGGCGGCTGGACTCCGACGGGTACCTGACCATCACCGGCCGCAAGAAGGACATCCTCATCACCCACGGCGGGAAGAACGTCAGTCCCGGGCCGATGGAGGACCAGCTCCGCGCCCACCCGGTCGTCAGCCAGTGCATCGTGGTCGGCAACGACCGTCCGTACGTGGCCGCCCTGGTGACCGTGGACCGTGACCAGTTCGTCCTCGGGGCGGCGGAGGACGCGCTGTCGGGCGCCTCGGACCTCCCCGCCGGCGCGGTCGCCGGATCCGACGTGACCGGCGTGTCCGCCGGCTCCACCGTGTCCGCCTCGGAGATCGGCGGGGTCGAGGTGCAGAGCGCGATCACGGTGCCGTCCTCGGTCGCGGCCGAGGTCGCCCGGGCCGTCCGCGACGTGAACGGCTCGGTGTCCCGCCCCGAGTCGATCCGCCGCGTCCGGATCGTCGGCGGCGACTTCACCCGCGACAACGGACTGCTGAGCGCGTCCCTGAAGGTCAGGCGCGAGTCGGTCCTCGACGCCTACGAAGCCGACCTGAACGCCGTCTACTCGTAGTACCGTCTTGGCCCGTGCGGAAGATCGCGATTGTCGGCGCCGGCCAGTCGGGGACGCAGCTCGCGCTCGGGCTGCTCGGCAGCAACTATCAGGTGACCCTCGTCAGCGAGCGCAGCGCCGCGGAACTGCGCGGCGGGCGGGTGCTGTCCAGCCAGTGCATGTTCGAGACCGCGCTGCAGGCCGAGCGTGAACTCGGGCTCAACTTGTGGGACGAGGAGTGTCCTCCGGTCTCCGGGATCTCCTTCACCGTCGCGGAACCGGGCGGATCTGGCCGGCCTCAGCCGGGCCTGATCTGGCGGGCCTCGCTCGACGGACCCGGGCAGTCGGTAGACCAGCGGATGAAGATCTCGGCGTGGCTGTCCCTGTTCACCTCGCGCGGCGGCCGACTAGTCCACTCCACCGCGGGCGTCGCCGAACTGGAAGGGCTGGCGGCCAGCCACGACCTGGTCATCATCGCGGCCGGGACCGGCACGATCTCACGCCTGTTCCCGCGGGATGAGTCGCGGTCCGCCTACGACCGTCCGCAGCGCTCCCTCGCGCTCACCTACGTCACCGGAATGGCCCCGTCCCCGGGCGGGCCGCAGGTGTCGTTCAACGTGGCCCCCGGGATCGGCGAGTACTTCTCGTTTCCGGCGCTGACCATGAGCGGGCCGTGCGACATCATGGTCTTCGAGGGCGTCCCCGGCGGCCCGATGGACTACTGGGGCGGCGTTTCCGCGCCCGAGGAGCACCTGGCGGAGTCGCGGTGGATCCTGGACCGGTTCTTCCCGTGGGAGGCGGACCGCTGCCGCGACATCCGGCTCACCGATGACGGGGGGACCTTGCGCGGGCGCGTCACCCCGGCCGTCCGTCACCCGGTGGGGTTCCTGCCATCCGGCACCCCGGTGCTGGGGATCGGAGACGCCGTGGTGCTGAACGACCCGATCACGGGGCAGGGCTCCAACACCGCCGCGAAGGCCGCCTCGTTCTACCTGTCCAGCATCCTGGCCCACGGCGGCGCGCCGTTCGACGCGGGCTGGATGGCCGGCACGTTCGAGAGCTACTGGCGCGGCTGGGCCCGGTGGGTCACCGACTGGACCAACTCGTTCCTCGTCCCGCCCGCACCGCACCTGGCCGAGCTGGCGGAGGCCGCGGGGCGACTGCCCGGCCTGGCGGGGGTGATTGCGAACGGATTCGATGACCCCCGGGCGTTCTTCCCGTGGTGGTTCGACGCCGCGGAGACCAAACGCCTGATCGCGTCGCACGCGGAGGCGGCGGCCGGGACCGGGGGCTTCGACCCGCGGGAGCTGCGCCGGGCGCTCGGCCAGTACGCCACCGGCGTCACGGTGGTGACCTGTCTCGGACCGGACGGAGCGCGGAGCGGCATGACAGCGAACTCGTTCGCGTCGGTGTCGCTGGACCCTCCGCTGGTCCTGTGGTGCCCGGCCAAGTCCGCGCCGAGCACGCCGGCGTTCACCGCCGCGACGCACTTCGCGGTGAACGTGCTCGGCTCTGCCCAGCACCATCTGTCGCGCCAGTTCGCCTCGCCCGCCGAGGACAAGTTCGCGGGCGCCGCCGTCCGGCCCGGCGCCTCCGGAGCGCCGCTGCTAGAGGACACGGTCGCGTCCTTCGAGTGCCGCACGGTCGCGGTCCACGATGCCGGCGACCATCTCATCATGGTCGGCGAGGTGGAGGGCTTCGACGCTCCCGGCGGCCCGCCGCTGGTGTTCCATTCGGGCCTGTATCACCTGGCCACCCGCCATCCCGACGTGTGAGCCGTCCCCGGCGCCGGGGCTAGGGCCGGGGCGCCCGCGGGCGGAGGAAGAGGATGAAGACGGCGCCGGCGGCGACGAGGATCGCCAGGGTAAGGGAACTGAGCCACATGCCGTGGCAGAACGCGGCCTTCGCGGAGGCCGCCAGGGCCTTCCCCTGGGGCCCGAGCTTCGCGGCCGCCGGCAGCGCCGCCGCGACCGAACTGGTCACCGCGGACCGCGCCGACGGCGGCAGGTGCGCGGCCGCGGCCGTGATCTGCCGGGTATAGCCGTCGCTGAGAATGCTGCCCGCCAGGGCGATGCCCAGGGCGGCGCCGAGTTCGCGGGTCACGTCGTTGAGGGCCGAGCCGACGCCGTAGCTGTCGGCCGGGACGCTGTCCATGATGGCCGAGGTCCCGGCGGGGCTCGCCAGGCCGATGCCGCCGCCCAGGACACCGACCGCGATCCCGGCCGGAACGTAGCCGGAGTGCGGACCGAGCAGGCCGATGAGGAAGGTTCCCGCCGCGACGCCGAGTAGCCCGGCGAAGGTGACGGGGCGCACGCCGATCTTCTCGGCCAGCCGGGCCGAGAAGGGCGCCACGGGAAGCATGACCACCGCGACCGGCCAGAGCGCGATCCCGGACCCCAGCGGCGAGTACCCCTGGACGAGCTGGAAGTACTGGGTCACCGCGTACATGACGCCGAACGCGGCGGTGAACTGCAGCGTTACCGACACCGTCCCGAGCGTGAGCACCGGACTGCGGAACAGCCGCACGTCCAGCATCGGTTCGGCGCGGCGGAGTTCGGCCCAGGCGAACCCGGCGCCGAGGACGACGGCGGCGGCCAGGGCGCCGATCACCAGCGGGCTGGACCAGCCGTCGTTGGCGGACTCGAGGATCCCGAAGATGAGAACCCCGACGGCCAGGGCGCTGAGCACGCTGCCCCGCCCGTCCAGGCGGCGTACCGCGGCCTCCGGGGACGAGGGGATGCCCAGCCCGGCGGCCGCGAGCACCAGCGCGACCAGGGCGGGGACCACGAACACCCCGTGCCAGGAGTAATGCTGCAGGACGAGCCCGGTCAGGACCACGCCGATGAGCCCGCCCAGGCCGGCGGTCGCGGCCCAGATGCCGATGGCGCGGCCCCGCCCGCCCGCGGGGTAGCTCTCGGTGACGAGCGAGAGAGTGGACGGCATGATGAACGCCGCGCCCAGCCCGGTCACCGCCCGCGCCACGATCATCAGGCTGACCGAGTCCGTCGCGAGCGGCAGGGCGCAGCCCAGCGCGAACACCGCCAGGCCTCCCACGAGCGTGCCGCGCCGGCCGTAGCGGTCCCCGAGCGCGCCCGCCGGCAGGACCAGCGCCGCCAGCACGACGGTGTAGGCATCGACGATCCAGGTCTGCTGGGACTGGCTGGCCTTCAGGCTTGCCGCGAGGTCCGGAAGGGCGGTGCTGACCGTCGTCACCATGCACATCACCAGCGCCACCGCGGCGCAGGTCACGATCAGGGTCCAGACCTTGCGCCGGGGCGTTCCCGCCACTGCGGCTGGGGGCTCGGCGAGAAGCATGTCGGGAGGCATATCCATCAAAGTAGACACTTGATCGACATAGTGTCAACGAAATCTGGACACATTTCACTTGAAGTGTCCAGTTCCCTTAATGCGGCCGCCACGGCCGGGCGGCCTGCCTCTGCGCTCCTCGCCCCGCCGCACTGGCCCGTCCTATTGCGGACTGGATGGCACGTTGGCCGCCTACCCATGGTGCCGGATGTCACTCCGGCACCCTTCTATGGGTGCCGGAGTGACATCGATCCCGCCGAAGGGATGCCCGTTACAGGCCGAGAGCCGGGATGAGGGAGCGGTAAAGGAAGGCGCGGAGGTCGTCGTCGGAGCGGACGGTGTCGCTGTTGAACAGCAGGATGGACAGGCCGAAGCGCATGAGGATCTCCAGCGCGTCGTCGAAGCGGGCGGCCAGTCCCGGTTCCCCGGCCAGCAGCGGCGCCAGCCACCGCGCCGCCAGGGGCTTGGCCCGGGCGAACAGGTCCTCGTCGAACAGGGGGCTGCCCCCCGCCGGGAAGAGCAGGGACCCGAGCACCTTCCGGCCACGGAATTCCCCGCGCAGCGCCACGATGAACTCCACGATCCGCTCCGCTGTCGCGGTCGCGCCGGCCACCTGGTCCTGGATCCGGTCGATCACCTGGCTGGTGATGCGCACGATCGCCTCGTTGAGCAGTTCCTCCCGGCCGCCGAAGTTCGCGTAGACGGTCTGCCGGGAGACACCCGCCTCGGCGGCCACGGCCGCCACGTTCACCGCATCGAAGCCCGATCGTTCCGCCAGTGTCGCCGTCGCGTCCAGGATGCGATCTCTCGCCCGCATCCGAAGAGAGTAGCGCTTCCCCAGCAGGCGCACGAGCGGCTGTGGTTCGAGGAAGCCGGGTCACGTCCGACGTCGGTCCAGCACCGTCAGGCCGGGGAGTCGAGCTGGAGGAAGTCCCAGCGGGCCTGAGGCGCCAGCCCCGACAGCCACTTGCCGCAGTCCTGCAGCACCGCCGGGCCGGACGTGACGTGCTGCGTGCCCGCGTGCACGTCACGGAAGAGCCGCTGCAGCACGCCGCGGCGCAGCGCGGTCGTCCCGGCCCACTTGTAGACCGTGTGGCTCACCTCCCGCATCGCGTCCGTGACGTTGTTGAGCGACAGCCGCAGCAGCGTCTCTTGCTCCGCCGAGAGTTTCTCTCCCCGGTCGAGGGCGGCCTCGATGCCGGTCCACACCTCCGAGATCCACGCCGCGGCCGAGCGCATCCGGGCCTCGGCCTGCGCGAACTCGGCGTAGTACTGCCCGGTGCCGGTCGCCGCGCCGGGCTGGCCGGACTTCCGGACCGCGTAGGCGCGCATCTCGTCCAGGAGGCGGCGGCCCACGCCGATCGCCCAGCCGGTGTGGCCGATCATCGCCGCGTCGATGACGCCCAGGTGGTAGACGGCGCCTCCAGTGCGGGGCGTGGTGGTAGAGACCGGGAAGGAGTACGCCTCGGGAACGAAGACGTCGTCCATCGTGTAGTCGATGCTGGAGGTCCCGCGCAGCCCCATCACGTCCCAGTTGCCGAGGAGCGTGGCCTGCTCGACCGGCACGGTGAACAGCAGGGCCTCGCCGGTCTCCTCGCACAGGCCCGCCGTGTGGATGTGCGTCGCCATCGCCATGCCCGACGCGAACTGCCAGTGGCCGGAGACCCGGTAGCCGCCGTCGGCCCTGGCCGCCTGGCCGAACCTGGTGCCCTGCCCCGCGACGAGCGCGTAGCGCCCGCCCCGGACGTCGGGGAAAATCTCGGCCGCCGCCGCGCTGTCCAGGTAGGCCGCGGTCGTGCCGCTGATCATCTGCAGGACCATGAAATTCCATCCCGCGCCGGCGTCGTGGTAGGACATCCTGGCGATCGCGTCGATGAGCTGGCGGGGCGAGAACTCGTAGCCGCCCAGGCTGGCCGGAATGCCGACCGCCAGCGCGCCCGATTCCCGCAGCGCCGCCTGTGATTCATCGGTGAGCCGTCCGCGTTCCTCGGACTTCTCGGCGTTCTCCTGGAGAACCTCCGCGATGTCGTCGATCCGGGCTATCACGGAGTCGAACTCGTCGCTGACGTGCAGCTGTCCCATGGTGTACCAGCCCTTCGGGGAGATGCCTTCCGACACCCCCAACGTAGGACGGGCCCGGGCCGCGTGTCTTCGTCGCGAAGATGAGAAAAAAGGTGGGGCGGGTGGGGCTCGAACCCACGACCGGAGGATTAAGTGACCCGGGCGGGTACCGCGGACGCTCGCCGCCGACGCCGCGCCGAGCATGGACATCGTCGAGGCCGAGACGACCGAGGAAACCGATCTCGTCACCGAGGCCGCCGACGAGTCCGAGGGAACAGCCGACCCGAACCCGCCCGACACCGGCTCGCCCCAGGCGAAGCTGTTCGAAGACGGCCCGCCGAAGGCAAGCGACCTGGAGAAGTACGCCCGGGACCAGGGCTGGACACGGAGCCAGACCC